>JAZLIM010000036.1:0-7153 GCA_045617385.1 Treponema sp. | reverse complement strand
CAGTCCAGACTTCCCGAGGCCGGGTCAAAACCGGTGAAGGAAGAACCATTGCAGACAGGACAATTCGTACAGGTCTTTATAAATCAACTTCAATAGAAAAAGCTGAACAGGAACTTTTTTCTGAAGGAATCAGAGAATTTTCAGGAACCCGCGAACTTACACAGGTGGACTCTCTCTGGCAGGAAACAAGTGGATCCTTCTGTTCATGGACTAAAAACGAACTCCATGTTTATACAGCAACAAAATGGGCATATCTACTTCAGAATGTTCTGAGCCAGGCTCTGAATTTATCAGAAGAAAAAATCATCATTCATCCTACAAAAACTTCCGGAATGTATACAAACGGAATCTGGAAAAATGCGGTTCTTGCAACTCAGATTGCAACAGCTTCCTTTCTGACAGAAAAACCTGTAAAACTTGTATTCTCTCAGAGTGAAGAAAATGATTTCATGAAACCTGGAGTCATTTCAACCTACTCTTTCAGAACTGGTGTTACAGAGGACGGCACAATCAACTCCATGAAAATCGAAGTCGAAGTTGATGCTGGAATTGGAAATCCTTATGCACAGGAAATTATCGACCGAATCGTTATTGCAAGTATCGGTCTTTACAAACCGGAAAACCTGTACATTTACGCAAAGGCTGTAACCTCAAGCGAGCCGCCAACTTCCATTTATCCGCGTATTATTGATGCCCAGAGTTTCTATGCCATTGAAAGTCATATTCAGGAAATTGCAGAAGAACTCCGTCTTTTACCAAATGAATTCCGTTTTAAAAACATGGAAACCAAAAAGAAAAATTTTCCAATCTCAATTCCGGTAACTTCCATAAATGAAGTTCTGACACAATCCATCAAAGAAAGTGATTTCAACAGAAAATTTTTCAGTTTCAAAATAAATGCCGAAAAACGTGCAAAACAAAACCTGACAACCTTTTTTGCCCTTCCGCTCCGCGGAATTGGTTTTTCCTGCGCTTACGATGGTTCAGGATACTTCGGTCAGACTATTTATTCCTGTGACCAGAAAATGGAAGTCACTTTCAATTCACCGGAAGATATTGTTATTCATTCCATGAAGCCGTCACTTGTTGTGGAAAGCATCTGGAAAAAAGTTGCATCTGAAATTTTCCTTGTTGAACCTTCTGCAATAAAAATCAATTCTGAATTTCCTGTAACGGAAATTCCAAACATGCCGGAAGAAACAAGTTCAAACATTTCTGTAATGACTTATCTTCTTACAAAATGCTGTCAGGAAATTCAGAAAAAAAGATTTCATTCTCCGCTTCCATTAACTTCAAAAAAAGCTCTTCCGCCATCAATCAAAAACAAATGGAACAACGAAAACTTTTCCGGAATCCCATTCCATGCAGCAAGTTTTTCTTCGGTTGTCATAGAACTTGAACTGGACCCATATACATATATGGAAAAAATTAAAGGACTCTGGATGACTGTAAACTGCGGACGTCTTTTTGATAAAAAAGCGGCAGAACGAACTCTTAAACTTTCAATACAGCAGGAACTTCTGACGCTTGTTGAAAACTCAAAAGTTCAGTGTGAGAACATAAAAATCTTCTTTATAGATTCAGACGAAACTCCGGGACAGATTGGTGAACTGGTTCATAATACTGTACCGGCAGCTTTTGCCTCAGCACTTTCACTTGCACTTTCAACACAGATTACAACTCTGCCTGTGAGCCAGAGCCTTATTTACGAAGAAATCAAACAGCGCGAAATTGAAGAAAAAGCAGAAACAGACCAGGAACAGGAGGCTTCAGTAAATGAAAATTCCAATGAAAATTAACGGTGAAAAAATAACACTTGAATGTAATCCTGACAAAAGCATGATGCAAATTCTCCGTGAACAGGGCTGTCTTTCAGTTAAGTCTGGCTGCGAAGAAGGCATCTGCGGTCCATGTACTGTTCTTCTTGTTATCTCCCCTGTTCCATCCTGCTGTCTTCCGGCATCCCTTGCAAGAGACAGTGAAATCATTACCCTGGAACATTTCAGAAAAACTTCTGAATACAAACTCATATCAACGAGTTTCAAAAAAGCAGGAATCACTTTATGCGGATACTGCAACGCTGCAAAAATTTTTGCCGCTTACCAGATTATCCTTATGAATAAAAACCTTTCCCGTGAAGATATTGCTGTCCAGCTTCAGGGCATTGCTCCGTGCTGCACTGATAAAGACACACTTATTAACGGAATCGTTTATGCAATCCGCGACTACACTGTAAAAGGAGCTGAATAAAATATGGCAAAAACCGTTTTCTTTGCAAAAAATGCCGGTGACCTTTTATATCAGATTAAGACAACAAAAGATCTGGAAATTGTAGGCGGATGTACAAGAGTTGAAGAAATCCCCAATAAATATCTTTCCGTAAGAAAAGTTGAAGAGCTCAGTAAGATTGAACGCCATGAACGATATATTGATGTTGGTCCTGGAGTTACACTTTCTCAGCTTCTTGCTTTGGGCGAACATCACCTTCCGAAAGTTCTTTATGATGCTATTCTCTCTGTGGCAAATCCAAACGTAAGAAACCTTGCCACAATTGGCGGAAACATTCTGGAAACAAACCAGAAACTTACGCTGTTTGCACCTCTTCTCGCGCTGGATACAAGACTGGACTTTGAAAGTTCAAATGAAAAACAGAGCGTCATGCTCCAGAACTTCAAAGCAATTCCGGACGGATTTATTCTGAAAAACATTCATATTCCGCTCATTGACGGAGACATTTCAATTTTCCGCAGAACAGGACCGGAACACTCAATCAATGAAACATCAGCTTCTTTTGCATTTATTGCTGAGACTGAAAAAAATACAATTTCAAAAATCTCACTTGCCTTTGCAGGTCCTTTTGCTTTCAGAAGCAAGGATTTTGAAAACCCTCTTTTAGGCTTAAGACTTCCACTTTCAAAAGCAACTGTAAAAGAGATTCAGGAAAGTGCCAGAGAAAAATTCATTGAAAGTTCACAGGATATTATGATGGACGACGTTATGAGGCAGCAGTTTATAAACCTGGTCCGCTATGCCTTTGAGCAGCTCATGTAATCAAAAGTTACGCCATCCCCATCCTCTGCGTCTTTCAGCATTGTGGCACCAATTACCTTTTCAAGGTACTCAGGACTAATCCCTGGGCTCAGGATTTTTTCTGTACGCAAAACCGCAACATCATTTTCTGAAATCACTTCGCCTTTTTTCATGTCGCGCATAAAGTGAAGGGAACGGTTTGTTCGTCCGTAATTTGCTTCTTCAGAGGAAGCAAGTCGTTTTACACCGTCACCAAGAATGGCTTCAATTTTTTCTTTTCCGCCGTCCCCGGCATTTTCAGAAAGCTGCTCAGTTACATATTCAAAACCTTTTTCGCCGTAACGTTTAAGAGCAGCTTCCCCCTGATGAACGCAGTGAACCATAAGGGCGAACTGTTCGCCTTCCAGAGCAACCGGGTCATCAAGGCCCATTGTCTTTTTTGAAAGAGTAATATGTTTTTCGATTATAGTGCCGCCACATGCCACAGAAAGGACTGGAACAAGAACCGGGTCCAGAGAGTGATCGCTTACTCCCATTTCTATGCCCAGTTCCTTTTTCAAGTTTGTAATTATACGAAGATTGTATTCTGTTTCAGGAGCGGGATAACTTGTAATGCAGTGTAAAAGTGATACGTCTTCTTTTCCAAGTATTTCTACGGCTTTCACAATGTCTTCCATTTTTGAAACGCCGCTTGAAAGAATTACGGGAACAGGCTTTTCACCGCGACTTTTCTGTTCAGCACGATAAGCTGCCAGACGTTTCAGCATAGGATAATGATTCAGTTCCGGAGATGCTATTTTTACATAATCAGGTTTCAGGGAAAGAAGTTCTTCAAGGGAACGGAGTCCGAAAGGCGAACAGCAGAATTTCATTCCTTTTGAATGAGTATAATCAAGCATTTCTTTATAAAAAGAAACAGGACATTCAAGCTGGCGGAATCTTTCATAAAGAGGAATCTGTCCTGTTGGTAAATTTACAAAACCTGTTTTCGGGTGAAGAATTTCATCAGCATAAACCCACTGGAATTTGGCACAGTCAGCACCGCTTTCTGCACATTCATCTATCATGCGCTTTGCTTTTTCCGCATCGCCTTCGTGGCTTGTCCCGATTTCTGCAATAATCAAACTCATTTTCCGTTCATTTCCTTTGATGCAGCCATGGCCTGAAACTTATTGGAAAAAACTTTTACGCTTTTGAGCGGAAGAAAGCCGTCTTCAAATCTTACCCATTTTTCATTTTCCGAAGAAAAGGCATAGCCTTTTATCATAAGCACGTCACCTTTCTTTACGTGGCCCAATTCCTTTGAAGTCCATTCTTTTTCTGCACGGAAAGTAATATAAGGATCTGAAACCACTGCCCATTCTATATCAACGGCAAGGGCAAGAGGATCTGAATTATCCAGCTGAATATTCAAAATTTTTTCGCGTTTGCATCCGGAAAAAAGTGAAAGACAGATTAATAAAGGTGTAAGAACAAAAAGAAGTTTTTTCATACCAGATATTATACTCTACAAACTACATACAGTCGACCTGCTTCACTCCGTTCATTTTCCAGGTCTATTCCTATATTCTCTGAAAATCAGTAAAATATTTGATTATGGCAGACGTAAAATCAACTCTTAAAGAAATCGTTGCAAATGCAGTCAACGAAGTAATCAAAGAAATCAATCCGGAAGCAGAACTCACTTCTGCAGAAAAACTTCAGGTTGTAACTCCACCAAACCCTGAAATGGGTGACCTGGGAGTTCCTCTTTTTGTTTTCGCAAAAGCACTCCGCATGGCTCCTCCTCAGATTGCAGCAAAAGTTGCAGAAAAAATCACCGACACTTCTATCGGCCAGTTTGTTGCTGTAGGACCATACATCAACCTGAAAATCGAAAAATCAGGTGCTGCTTCTGATATCCTTACAAAGATTTCAAAAGAAGGTGCTGATTATGGTACTTTCGATGCCAACGGAAAGGCTCCTCTCGAAGGCCGCCGCGTAATGGTAGAATTTTCTTCACCAAACACAAATAAGCCTCTCCACCTTGGACACCTCCGTAACGACGCCCTTGGTGAATCAGTAAGCCGCATTCTTAAAAAGGCTGGCGCTGAAGTTTTCAAAGTTGACCTTATCAATAACCGCGGTGTTCACATCTGTAAATCAATGCTGGCATATAAGCTTTTCCATGAAGCAAAAGGTGAAACTCCTGAAACTCTGGGTATCAAAGGTGACCACTTTGTAGGTCAGTGCTATGTTGAATTCGACAAATACTCAAAAGAACACCCGGAAGCTCTTCAGGAAGCTGAAGACATGCTCATTAAGTGGGAAGCCGGTGACGCAGAAGTCCGCGCCCTCTGGCAGAAAATGAATGACTGGACACTGAACGGTGTAAAAGAAACTTACGCACGTACAGACATCACTTTTGACAAATACTACCTTGAAAGCGAAACTTACCTTAAAGGTAAGGATGAAATCCTGAAAGGTCTTGAAAAAGGCGTATTCTTCAAAGCCGAAGACGGTTCTGTACGCATTGACGTTACAGACGTTGTAGGAAAAGGAAAAGACGAAGACAATCACGAAAAAGTTCTCCTCAGAAAAGACGGAACTTCAGTTTATATCACTCAGGACATCGGTACTGCCATCAGCCGCCACGACGACTGGGCTTTCAACCAGATGGTTTACGTTGTTGCCTCTGAACAGAACTACCACTTCAAGATTCTGTTCCACATCCTGAAAAAACTGGGATTCGACTGGACTGACCGCCTTTACCACCTGAGCTATGGTCTTGTAAACCTGCCTTCAGGACGCATGAAGAGCCGCGAAGGAACAGTTGTAGACGCCGACGACCTTGTAGACAACCTGCACGCTGCAGCTCTTGAAGAAATCAAGGCTAAAGGACGCGACAAGGAACTGGATAACGCAGATGATGTAGCAGAAAAAGTTGCTCTTGCAGCCCTTAACTACTACCTGCTCCAGGTTACACCAATCAAAGACATGCTCTTCAATCCTGAAGAATCACTTTCTTTCAACGGAAATACAGGTCCATACCTCCAGTACATGGGAGCTCGTATTTCTTCTATCCTCAGAAAGGCTGAAGAAAACGGGGTAAAACCTTGCTCAGACAATGTTGACCTTCTTAAAGCCGGTGAAGAATGGGAACTTATCAAGGCACTTGGTGACTTCCCTTCTTATGTACAGAGAGCTGCCGAAAATCTTGATGCATCAGTAGTGGCCGCTTACCTTTATGACTTAAGCAAGCTCTTCAGTAAGTTCTACCAGCAGTGCCCTATCATGAACTGCGAAGACGAAAAGCTTAAGGCTGCACGCCTGTACCTTGCTGAATGTACACTTACAGTTATGAAGAACGCCATGAACCTTGTTCTGGTACCATTCCTCGAAAAAATGTAAAAATCATAACCACCCCTCAAAGGGGTGGTTTGCACTTAGCCTATAAGGCTAGGTCCTCAAGCTGAGACTTAAGTCCCATGCTTTCACTACGTTCAAGCCTATTGCAGCTTGTCACCCGCAGGCCCTTAAAAGGCCTTTCGTACTACTTACTACCCTTAAAAGGGTCTTCGTATTCTTTTTCAGTTACTTTATCCATCGCTATATCGTGGGACTCCTGTTCGCGGATATATTTTGCAATCGTTGCTTCGTTCAAACCAACTGTACTTACGTAATATCCCTCTGCCCAGAAATGGCGGTTTCCAAACTTATATTTTAGGTTCGCATGTTTATCAAATATCATCAGACTGCTCTTGCCTTTCAAATATCCCATAAATTGCGACACACTGTATTTCGGTGGTATACTTACAAGCATGTGTATATGGTCGGGCATCAAATGTCCTTCTATAATTTCCACACCTTTGTAATTACACAGCTGTCTTAATATCTGTCCAATACTTTCTTTGTATTGTCCATATATAGCCTTTCTTCTGTACTTAGGTGTAAACACAATGTGGTATTTACACAACCATTTTGTATGACTCAACGAGTCTCTTATATTTGCCATTTAGCTTTCCTCCTTGGTGTTTTGCAATAGACTTGAACAATCTTATTGTACACCTTCGGGGAAAGCTTTTTTTGCTAAAAGCAATTATCACACACCCGCATAGCGGGTGGTTGTTTGTGAAAATATTCC
>JAZLIM010000035.1:0-3019 GCA_045617385.1 Treponema sp. | reverse complement strand
TCAGTGGGTTGCAGCTCAGTTCCCGGACTTCACAAAAGAGCATCAGGATGATGTAGTTTTCATTCTGAACGGATACACAAAACTTTCTCACCGCCGAAGAACAGAAGCTTTGAACGCAGAAACATATCATCCTGTAAACTACGGTGAAAGTGATGAAACTCTCGCTCTTGCAGAAGATATCATGAACCGTTGTAAAAAACTTAAGGGCGAAGTAAGTGAAAAAGATTTCTCAGGTTTCTTTGCTCAAGTTTATTACCCGGCAATGGGAAATATGAACGTTCTTAAGATGCAGCTTCTTGCAGGAAAGAACCATTGGTATGCTTCCAAAGGAATCTGGGAAGCCCACAATGTAATTCCTGAAATCAAAGCATGTATTGATTTCGACAGAGCACTTGTAAAGGAACTTGATGAAGTTGACGATGGAAAATATTACGGACAGGGATGGAGCCAGCATGTTGGATTCATCCACTGGAACGAAGAAGAAAATCAGTATCCGACATATCACACTTTCAATGCTCCTGATAAAAAACGCCTTATTGCATGGCTTTCTGGAGATGATATGACAAGCTCCGGTCTTGACTGGAACCGTCGTCCTCTCGTTAGTTTTGCATTCTGTAATCCTGACTGCAGTTCGTTCACAGTGAACCTTGCAAGCGGCCGCCCTGATGCCGTTCCTTTCCGCTTCAAAGTTAATGCCGACTGGATTTCTGTTTCTAAACTTGAAGGCGAAGTGACAGGAGAAAAGGGAATCGAAAAAATAACTGTTTCTGTTGACCGTGAAAAACTTTCAAAAGCTTCTGAAAAACACACAACGGTTTTCATTGAAAATGATGACAGAAGCGCAGGTGGAGTGCGCATTCCGTTAATCATCAATGCAGAAACTTTGAATAAGGAAGATTTCCCTGAAGATACAATCCTTCAGACAGGACCTTTCATTGCAATAGACGCAGAACGTTTCAATGAAAACATGGCGGGAACTGATACGGAAGGCAGGGTAACTGCATTTGAAGTGCTTCCAGATTACGGAAAACTGAAGTCTGCTGTAAAGGTTGAAAGTGCAACTTCCTGTTTCCGGGACGATCTTAAAGACGCACCTTACCTGAAATATAATTTCGCACTTGCTTCAAGCGGAGACGGAATCCTTAAAGTTGATTTCTACATGAATCCTTCAAACCCGGCAACTCAGGACAATTACTTCCGCTTCGGTGCTGCTGTAAACGGAAAGAAAGTTACAGTGGATTGTGTAGATGAAAACTTCCATGTCGGTGATAATCAGGAACCGTGGGGAACTGATGTTACAAACAATATCCGTGTGAAATCAGCTTACTTTGAATGCAAGGAAGGGTTTAATACACTTGAAGTGTATGCGGTCACTCCGAACTTTGTTCTTGAAAAAATCGTAATGTATACTCAGAATAACGAAAAGTTCATTAAGCCAAGTTATCTTGGTCCAAATATGTGAACCTGATTATTCGTCTGTAATTGGAAGTGAAGTTTCTGGTGAAATTGACAGACCTTTGGGAACTGTACATCCACGTCATCCGGAAATGAGTTATCCAATTAATTATGGTTTTGTGAGTGGTGTTTTTACTGCCGATGGAGCCGAACAGGATATTTATCTTTTTAATGAAAACAAACCGGTAAAAACCTTTACAGGAAAAGTTATAGCTGTTTACCACAGATTCAATGATGTGGAAGATAAATGGATTGTTTCTGCAGACGGATCCGATGTTCCCGATGAAGAAATCCTGAAGCAGATAGATTTTCAGGAAAAGTATTTTGATGGAAAACTATACAGGTAATCATTCCGAAAATAATGGAATACGTTTACATTTCTACAGACCACATCGGTCTTTATGAAAAATATGGCTATGAGTTTTTTACAGACGCAGACACAGTCTGGGGCGAAAAGACCAGAGTTTTGCGGAAATGTTTGAAGAATGCATAGGTTTGATATACACTGTTGTTCAATAAGCAGAAATTATCATTTCGTAGGGAATATAAAATGAAATTATTTATTTTCTGGGGTTCATTCGGCCTTTTTGTTATCTTTTTTATTACACAGATGATTACTGTAATTCCAATCCTGAAAAAAGAAACCTCAGACGAGGAAAAACTCAAAAGGCAACCGAAAGTTTTTATGCTTAATTCCTTAATGATGATTTTTGCAAGTATTATGCTGATGACTGGTTCTGAACATACAGCTTTTTTTGTCTGTGGAATAATATTTTTCGCAATTGGATTTATAAATCTGATTTTATCAGTTATAAAAAATCATGCTAAAAAATAGTACTTGTTGTTGAAAATAAACTTTTATTGAAACAACATCCGCGTTTATCTGCGGTTATCAGCGTTTATCTGCGGTTGAAAAAATTACAGAGGCTTCAGGAAAATCTTCATCAATTACAGTGTGGTAAATATTTCCGGTTATGAGTTTTTTCGAAAAGGCTTCGCGTAAAAGTTTTGCACCGCCGATTATATAGATTTCTTTTTCAGGTAAAGATTGGCAAAAAAATAAAGCATCTTCGAGGGAAGTGAAAAAGTTCCATTCTGTTTCTGAAAGTTTGGAACCGTTCCGGCTTACATTCCTGTCTATGACAATGTTTATGCGGTTTGGAAGCGGGGCGGGAAAAGTTTTGAAGGTGTTGTAACCCATGATGATAATATTTCCCGTTGTAAGTTTTTTGAAAAGCGCCATGTCATCCGCACACTGTTTCTGGATGTTTTCAGGAAGATCTGTACGGATGCGGTTTTCAGGAGTGCGCCAGGGAAGTGAGCCGTCTTTCATGCCCATTTCCCCGTTGCGGCCTGTGGCGTATAAAGCGTGAATCATTTATTTAAGGTTTGCTTCAATAAATTTCAGCTTCAGGTCTTTGAGTCCTTCTGTTACAGAAACTTTGTAAACGTGAGGATTCAGAATACGCTTGTATGAAGGGTCAAGTGCTGCAAGATCTTTTTCCATGTTCTGGCGTGCAATGATAAGCTGTTCTTTTTCTGGAAGACGAGGCAGAACTCTTTC
>JAZLIM010000034.1:0-6293 GCA_045617385.1 Treponema sp. | reverse complement strand
GTAATCTCAACCTGGCGCAGCACCGCTCACCTGCTCTACTCAAACTGGCTCAACTATTACGTTTACCAGGCAACACCGTTCGACTGGGATGTTTGATTCAACATATATCTGTTTCGCCGCGAAGGCATAGGAGCCACGCCGATTGCGCTCACTAACGTTCGCGGTCAGCAGAGACAGGGATGACGTTAGTCATCCCGAATCAGTGTGACAATAAGACCTAAGCTTTTATCAGAATCGTCAGTTCATGTTTGTTGTAATTCAAATGAACGATTTTTGAATTCGGGATGGCGGCGAACTGTTCGTCTATCATTTCCCAGTCGATTTCGCCCTGCATCTTGATTGTACAGATCATATTTTTTGTCATGCCTGAATCAAGCCATTTGTGAATCCATTCAAGAAGGCGTTCCGGGTAACAGATAACATCGCTGAAGACCCAGTCTACAGGCCCGATATCTTCGGGTTTAAGGGTAAAGGCATCATGAGCCTGGAATTTTACCAGAGGATTTGTCATAAGCTCGGGAGCAAGTTCTGCGCGGTCAACGGCATAGACTTCAGCACCGAGCCCTACAAGAACCCAGGTCCAGCCGCCAGGACAGGCACCGGCTTCAAAACACTTCTGTCCTTCATGGGGAAGCTCTTCGCCGAAGAAAAGATTGAAAAGCGTAAGGCTTTCCTGAATTTTCAGGTATGCTCTGCTTGGCGGATTTTCGTGATCTTCCACCCAGGTGATTTTTCCGGCCGGGATAAAACTTGTAGTCTTTGCCGAACAGATCATTGTATGTTCGTCAATTAATGTATAAAGCCCGATTTCACTCTGAGGAATTTTTACCGGAAATTTTCTGTCTTTAAGATTGATGTAAGGAAGTTTTTCCTGAATCAGCTGGGCACGGCGGAAACAGGTGTACTGATATGGAGCCCAGTTTCTCTGAATCTTTTTAAGTTCGCCTGCAGCTTCGCCAATGGAATCAAAATGAACGATAAAAGGATCTTCCATTACAGTCCGTGCAAAATAAGGAACTACAACCTCTGATCCAGATGGCAGCTTTGCATTCTTCAGACTGTCTTTTGAATAATAGTAAAGGTCACCGTAGATTTTGTCGGCAACGGGAGAAATCCCGAATCGCTGTGAAAGTTCACTTTCAAGAAAGCCTGCTTTTTCTGTAAATGCAAGAAAAGCGCGGCCGTTTAATTTCTGAACTGATACTGGCATCGTTAGATAATTTCCGGAAGATAATCTTGATTTTCGGTTTCAATAAGTTCTTCTATATATTCCATATAGCGGTTCTGATCAAGGGAATAAAGGGTCTTGAAACCGATTTCCGTTACGTTTTCACATTCACGAACCCACTGAGGCTGGCACATAAGCACCAGAGGAGGTTCTCCTGGCTTTTTGGCCAGAGTAATTCTCAGTTCGTATTCATTTTCAAGTTCAACGGTAACAGACAATGGGAAATGAACTTTGAACCCGGTTCGGCTGATATTGTCCAAACCACCCGGAAGAGCGCAGATTTCGGAGCATACAACTTTTCCGATGTCATCAAAGCGTTGTGCTTCTCTGTTTTCAATTCCCATTCGAATTTCCTCTCTCATTTTTTTGAGCATTCAGTACAGCATACAATGTGTACATGCTTGCTCCCGTCCTTTTTATTGAACAGACGTGCAATCAGGTTACCGCTGAGCGGAACTTCCTTATGGCAGACAGGACAAATCCGCCGTAAGCCCGGCTCAACTTTTGGATAACAGTGAATACATCCAAGAACGATGCATCTCTGATCCGGCACATCCATAGGTCTGTAGACCTTGGTAAAAATATTGTCTCCTACAGGAAGAGGCATGTCGCAGAGCGGACAATGTGCAAAGGACGGTGTCCCTGCAGCTTTCCTTGGAGCTGTTTTTCCGGCCTGAACCTGCGGCTTCACCATTTTCAGGTACATTCCCACAAGCAGTGCAATAATTACTACTGAAACCAGCCCGATTAAAAACAACTCCATCAGATTGTCCTGCAAGAAAGACTAGAGCTTTCCGCTTTCTGCTGCTCCCGGAAGACCGATATCTTTTCTGAAGAAAGCTTTATCAAACTTGATTGCAGAAATACCCATGTAAGCTTTTTCCCAGGCTTCTTTGAATGTTGTTCCGTATGCAGAACAGCACAGAACGCGGCCACCGGCAGTAAGAAGGTTATCATCACTTTCGCGGCGTCCAACAACTGCACCAGCATAGAAGATTTTTGAAGTACTGAGCTTCAGAAGATTTTCATTTACTGTAATAGGAATATTCTTTTCATATTCTCCAGGGTATCCGCCTGAAACCATTACAGGAGAAACCTGGTATCCGCTCTTCCATTTCATTTCGAAATCTTTGAGTGAACCATTGATAATTGACATACACATTGCAGCAAAATCAAAGTCCATAAGTGGAAGAACACTCTGAGTTTCAGGATCACCAAGGCGAACATTGTATTCAAGAAGTTTTGGTCCGTTCTTTGTAAGCATAACTCCAAAGAAGATGAATCCACGGTAATCGAATTTTTCCTGGATAAGACCTTTGAGTGTAGGCTGAAGGATTGTCTTGTCGAATTCAGCCATCATTTCAGAAGTTACGTCATCGAGAGGACAAACTGTTCCCATTCCGCCTGTGTTAGGACCTTTAGCACCATCAAGAAGACGCTTGTGGTCGCGTGAAGGGAGGAATGGAACGATGCAGGCGCTTCCCTGAACGGCATATTCAGGAGTACATGAAACTGCAGCAAGAACTGAGATTTCAACACCTTCAAGATAATCTTCAACAACGATTTTCTTTCCGGCATCGCCAACGCGTCCTGAATTCATAATATCGTCAATAGCAGCAACGGCTTCGTCTACTGTAGCGGCAACTGTTACACCTTTTCCTGCTGCAAGTCCGTCAGCCTTGATAACAATTGGAGCACCGTGTTTTTTTACGTATTCAACGGCAGCTTCCTGATTTACGAAAGTCTCACTTGCAGCACAGGCAACGTTGTATTCTTTCATGAATTTCTTTGAAAGATCTTTTGAAGCTTCCAGCTGTGCACCTGCAGATTTAGGACCAACACAAGGAATTCCGGCATTCCAGAATACATCAGCAAGACCTTCAGCAAGAGGATCTTCCGGCCCGATTACAGCCATGCGGCAGTTTTCGTGCTTTGCAATCTGTACGTAAGGATTTTCACCGTCTGTAATATAGTCACATTTTTTTGGATCAACATTTACACATTTGTCTTCAAATGCAGTTCCACCATTACCAGGAACAGCAATTACTTTATCAACCAAAGAGCTCTGGGCTAATTTCCAGCAGATAGTGTGCTCACGTCCACCATTGCCAACTACAATAATATTCATAATTCATCATTTTACTGATTTTCACGACAAAATTCAAAAGGTATCCGGGCGGGTATCGGTTTATATTGTGCAAAATGACAAATTGACATTTTATGTCAGAGTAAATAGAATGAACCATTATGATAAATACGCTTCCGGAATTGCTTTATCACCAGGGATTATGCTTCCCTGCCACAAACGCACAGCTTACAAAAGACTCAAAAGGTGTTTTCCAGCCAACTACATACAAGGAACTCTGCGAACAGATGTTCAGTTTTGCTGCCGGTCTTCTGACTTTGGGAACAAAACGAGGTGAACATATCGGACATATTGCCGACAACCGCCAGGAATGGCAGGTTATCAGTCTTGGTTCCATGGTTCTGGGATGTGCAGATATTCCTCGCGGAAGCGATGTTACCGTAAATGAACTGCGCTACATTCTGAGCTTTACAGAATGCCGTACAATTTCGGTAGAAAACCCTTACGTTCTTGGAAAAATCTGCGAATGTATTGATGATCTTCCGGCTCTTGAAAACATCATCCTGGTGGATTCACAGAACAAGGCCCTGGACCGCTTTGACATAAAAGGACGCAAACTCCTTCACTATGAAGATATCCTTAAAGCCGGAAACGACTGGCGTGAACAGCACCCGGACATGATTGAAAAGGAAATCTGGAAAGGAAATACAGAAGACATTGCCACAATCATTTTTACGTCAGGAACTACAGGAACTCCAAAAGGAGTTCAGCTTACACACAAAAACTTCCTGTGTCAGCTTGAAGGCATTGCATCTACACTGGATTTCCACCGCGGCGAACGTTCCCTTTGTATTCTCCCGATCTGGCACGTTTATGAACGTGAACTTGAATATTACATCATCTTCTTTGCAGGAACACTGTGCTACTCAAAACCCATTTCATCAGTCCTTCTTTCTGATTTCCAGAAAGTCCGTCCTCAGTTCATGCCTTGTGTTCCACGCGTATGGGACTCTCTTTACCAGGCAATCTCAAAGAAAATCAAATCACAGTCTCAGATTTCATGGATTCTTTTCCAGATTCTGGCCGGAGCATCTTCTTCTTCCCTTGCCATGAAAAACACAATCAAGGGGCTGAACAGATACTATAAAGAACGCGGGTCAATAAAGCACGCATTCTGCAAACTGCTTTATATTCCTTACGGACTCCTCTTCCCTTTACGCATTCTTGGTGAAAAACTCTTTTTCCAGAAAATCAAGGCCATGCTTGGCGGAAGATTTATCTGTGGTATTTCCGGTGGCGGAGGATGCCCTCCAAAGCTGGACAAATTCTTCAACGCTGTAGGAATCCAGGTTGTAGAAGGTTACGGTATGACAGAAACAGCTCCAATTGTTTCTATCAGAAACCGTTTTGCCCCGGTACTTGGAACGATCGGAAAACCTTTGTACTACAACGAAACAAAAATCATCAAGATGGACGGAACTCCGGCCAAACCTGGTGAAAAAGGTGTTCTTTACGTAAAGGGCGCCAATGTAATGAAAGGATACTACAAGCGTCCTGACCTTACAGCGGAAATTCTTTCAGAAGACGGCTGGCTCAACACCGGCGACATTGCTGTTTCCACTTATAACGGGGAACTTGCAATCAAGGGCCGCTCAAAAGACACAATCGTTCTCCGTTCCGGTGAAAACGTTGAGCCATTCCCTATTGAAGCAAAACTTGTAGAATCTCCGTATATCCTGCAGGCGGTTGTCTGCGGGCAGGATGAAAACACTCTTGGTGCAATCATCATTCCTGACATTTATGAACTTCAGCGTTCCGCAGAAAATGCCGGAGAGAAAACTTCTAACGTCCAGAAGCTTCTTGATTCGGGCTTTGTACAGGAATTGATCACACGTGAAATTGAACGTCTGATTTCTTCAAAGAACGGTTTCAAAAACTGCGAAAGAGTTTCTACCTTCTTTTTAATGGAACAGTTCCAGCATCCGGAAGAAGAATTCTCTGCAAAAGGCGGACTTATCCGTTACAAGGTACTTCAGAATTACAGCCATCAGATCAAGGCTATGTTCAGTAAGGAAACAAAGAAGCAGAAAAAGATTGTTCCTGAAAAGCTCCAGGAAATGATGCCTGAAAAACTTCAGGAAGCAATGCAGGAATTCTTCAGCAACTTCCAGTAAAAGATAATGCTCAACTAGCGGATTGCTTTCAGGCGGGCTTGAGTAATCTCTGCGATAGTCCGGAAGCCTGCCTTGTATGCTTCTTCACAGCCTTTACGGGCAGTCTCATTTCCTTCGTTAACTTCAAATGTCTCTTCGTCTTTCTGAATCAGAATGCAGTGGCGTTTTCCGCCGTCTTTCATATTCAGGTTTTCAACGGCTTCTGCGGTGGTTCCGCTTCCGGCAAAGAAATCCATTACCGTAATATCACCTTTCATTGCAGAAATTTTTATGAAGTGCTCTATAAGCTTTACGGGCTTCGGATTATCAAAGATTCCCTTTTTCCCAAGAAGCTGGGCCAGATGATTCTGAGCTTCACGGGTGGTTCCCACGTTTTCTATTATGTTCTTAGGGATTATTTCAGTTTCCTTCCCGTTGAAAATTTTCTCACGGGGAACATTTTTGTAATCCGGAGCTTCGCCAAAATAAATCTTGTCTTCGGAAAGGAGCTTTTCCATTTCTTCCCTGGAAACCTGCCACTGGCGTTCCCAGATCTTGCCACCGGGCGAAGTAATGCTGTAGAAATTCCTGTGCTTTGGATTTGAACGTTTTTCGGAAAAAGAAATGCTTCCCGAAAACCATGGGCCGCGTGGATCCTGGTCAGGATTTTTTACTGCCCAGTCAGTTTCAAGGACTTCCACAAAAGGTTTCAGTTCTGATTTTTTCCTTGCATAACACAGATTGTTTTCGGTGAGGGTACGGCTCCAGGTATCTTTTTTCCCTTTTCCATGAAGCCACATAAAATTGTTCACGAAATTTTCTTCAC
>JAZLIM010000033.1:0-8013 GCA_045617385.1 Treponema sp. | reverse complement strand
ATTACTGCAATGGCCAGCTGGTCGGCGCAGGAGGTTGGGCGGCGGCCGCAGAGGTTTCCGCGTAAGAGCTCATTGATCTTTTCGGCTTTCATACCATCAAGAAGCTTGCTCAGAGCTTTAAGGTTACCGTTGCAGCCTCCTGTAAACTGGATGTTTGTAATGGTTCCGTCTTCTGCTTTGTCAAAAGTGATTTTTGTAGCGCAGGTGTTCTGTGTTGTGTATTCGTGTGTCATTTTATGCCTCCAGTGCTTTTGCAATATGTGATTCGATTTTTTCAGGTGTATCTACAGGTGCAAAACGGGCAAGCACTTCACCTTTTCTGTTTACCAGGAATTTTGTGAAGTTCCATTTGATTGAAGTGCCGATTATTCCTTTTGCCTGGTTCTTAAGGAAAGTGTAGAGCGGTGCTTCGTTCTTTCCGTTTACATCAATTTTTGCAAACTGCGGGAATGTGATTCCGTAGCGGCCTGTACAGAAGGAGTGGATTTCTTCTTCGCTTCCCGGTGCCTGGTTCATGAACTGGTTGCAAGGGAAGTCAAGGATTTCGAATCCCTTTGACTGATACTTTTCGTAAAGATCCTGAAGTCCGTCGTACTGAGGTGTGAAACCGCAGCCTGTAGCTGTGTTTACAACGAGCATTACTTTTCCTTCGTAATCTTTCAGGCTTACATCCTTACCATCCATGTCTTTTACTGTAAAATCGTGTACTGTCATATTTACCTTTCTTTGCGTGTGAAATATTTAATACTCTTTAATTGAGTACAATATAAATATAGTACGCTAAAGTATTTGTGTCAATTACATTGTATACAATTCTTTTCGTTAATAACAAAGATTTATTTTAGGGGAGGAATTAACCGCAGATGAACGCGGATAAGCGCAGATGGGTTGGAGAGGATCTTTTATCTGTGTTCATCTGGGTTATAATCAAATTTTTAATAACTTAAATGCAATGAATTAATTTCGTCTTTTAATGATTTTTCTACAAAACTGTTCAATGAGATATTCAATTTTTTAGCTGCAATTGCAATTTGACTATGAAATGACGGAGATATACGAACGTTAAATTTTCCTGAATAAGGTTTTTCTGGTTCAATACCATCTTCTTTGCACCATTCAAGATAATCATCTACTGATGCCTTAAATTCATTTTCCAGTTCTTCAACAGATGTTCCCTGAAAAGTAATTACAGATTTTGTATTTATTACTTCCCCAGCAAAAATATGTGCTTCATCATCATATTCAACACTTCCAACATAGCCTTTGTAATTCATCATATTTTTACCCCCGCATTTTCTAAAAATTTTCGCATGGATTTTACAGCACCTTTATCAGTAATCTTTTCGGGATGTGGCCTGTGAAATACTGCTCGTATTCCATTCAGTTCTATTCGTACACGTGAGCCGTTTCCTTCTGAAATAGTTGCTCCAAGTGCTGATAACAGATTTTCGATATCCCGCCATTCAATATTAGATTGAACAGGATCTTTAAAAATCATTTCATATGTATTCTTTTGTTTCGAATTCATATCAAAATGATACTACTTTGTAGTACTATTTTCAATATTTTTTTTATCTGTGTTCATCTGCGTGAATCTGCGGTTATTTTTCTGCTTTACTAACAGCCCGTTATTGGATATAATGGAGATATTAATAAAGTCCTGAAGATTTGAATTGGTTCAAGTTTTCCGGGCTTTTTTTTTGCTCTTTGGAGGAATATATGAAATTGAAAAACAGACTGTTTGCCTTTATTACGGCAGCTTTACTTGTTCTTGCCACTGCAACTTTTGCTGGCTGTGCACCGGCCACCACAGGTGGAAGCGGGGCTGGAAACGGAATTCAGGCTCCAGCTGAACCTTCTGCTGTTGTAAACCTTACAGCAAGAGGCGGAGACGGAAAGGTAAAATTAAGCTGGACAAATCCTGTTGTTGAAAGCTTTAAATCTGTAAAGATTTTCCAGGGGGAAAGCACAGCTCCTCTTTGTGAACTTACAGAAAAAGAAACTTCTTACGAAGTAACAGGGCTTACAAACGGAACTGAATATACTTTTAAAGTTGTATCATACTTTTTAATAGAAGGTGAAACAAAAGATTTTCAGGCCATCGTTAAAGCCACACCAAAAGACATTGCTGCTTTAAGCAGCGTTCAGTTTGCGGAAAACCTTGTAATCGGATGGAACCTGGGAAATACTCTGGATGCTAATGGTTACTGGAACGGTGTTTATAACGAAGGAAAGAAGCTTGAAGTAAACTGGCTTCCAACTGGAAAAAAAGATTATACCACAGAAGCCATGATCAAGGCAGTTCATGCAGCAGGCTTTGAAACTATCCGTATTCCGGTAAGCTGGCACAATCACATGGCTCAGTCAACAAGTGATTATAAGATTGATTCTGCATGGATGGCTCGCGTAAAAGAAGTTGTTGACTGGGCAATCAATGACGGAATGTATGTAATCATAAACATCCATCACGATAACAACACCGAAGCCCAGATGGCTTCTCACCCGGGCTTTGCAATCTCAACCGATTCAGGAATCCAGGCAAAATCAAAAGCTTTTATAGAAAAGGTTTGGGAACAGATTGCTACAACTTTTGCGTCTTACGATCAGCACCTGATTTTTGAAATCCTGAACGAACCACGCTGTATTGGAAGTGATAATGAATGGGGCTTCTACAGTTCTGCAAATGCATCAAAAGCAAAAACCTACTGCGACATCATCACATCATACGAACAGGTTGCACTGAATAAGATCCGTTCAGTTGCAGGAAACGAAAACCGTTTTGTAATGGTTCCGGGCTACGCCGCAAGCGGAACAGACCAGGTGGCTCTTAAGGCATTTACTCTTCCGGTAGATTCAGCTACAGACAAACTTCTTTTGAGTACCCACGCTTATTCACCAAACGATTTTGCTCTTTCAAAAGACCTTACAAAAACTGAATACAAGTCTTCTTATGATTCAGAACTTCAGAGCATTTTTGCATTCCTTAAATCAAATTATGTAGACAAAGGAATCGGGGTTGTAATGGGTGAAGCAAGTGCCACAGATAAAAACAACACTGCAGAAAGAATCAAATGGGCTTCTTCATATTTTGGAAAAGCCAAGGCTGCTTCAATTCCTGTAGTGCTCTGGGATAACTACGTTACATGGGGCGAAGGAGATGATGCTTCAGAACGTCACGGCCACTTCAAGCGGAGTGACTGCTCATGGTACCATCCAGATTTCATTGCTGCTATGGTTTCTGCAGCAGGCGGAGCCGCTGGTGGAACTGGCGGTGGCACAACAGGCGGAACTGGTGGCGGTTCTTTTACTCCGGTAACTCTTTTTGACCCGGAAACTGCAACAGCTCCAAGTGGGACTGAAATTGTAACGGTCGGTTCAAAGAAATTCCTTAAGGTTACAATCGACGGCTACAACACAAGCTTTGATATTCCGGAAGTAAACTGTAAGGGGGCCACAACTTTCAAAGTGGAAGGTTTTGCGGCGGAAGCTTCTACAGCTTACCAGGTAGTTATTGGAATAAAAGATTCAACAGACAATTCTGCCTGGAAGGATGTTTGTTCTATGACAATGAATCCACTTGTAGGAGAAGCTACAACACTTACAGGAAGCCCTGCAAGCGGAGAAAAGGCCAGCACTACAATGAAGGCAACAAAAATCCAGCCTATGGCTCAGAATACTTCAGACTGGAAAGCTGCAGACGGAATTGTATTCTATATCGGTAAGATTACTGCAGAATAATATTTTCGCAGAGGAAAAATAAAACAAACGTGGAGATTAAGGGGCATTTCGACAGGCTCAATGACCCTTAATCTCCTTTTTTTTTGAGATGAAAACGTGGGCCCTGAGCCTGTGCCCCGTGGTCCGTGGTCCCTGAGCCTGTCGAAGGGCCCACGGGTTCAACTTTAGGAACGTTTATTTCTTTCTATAAAGAACGGACGGGTGGCCGCCTGTTTCGTAGTTGATTGTTTCTTCAAGAACTTTTTTTTCTACAAGGTAATTCAAATAGTGGCGGATTGTTACAATGGAAATGCCGATCTTTTCAGAAATCATATCTACCGACTGCCAGTAATTTACAGTCCTGAAATATTCAAGGATTTTATCCAGAGTTTTTTTCTGAATGCCTTTAGGAAGCTCTTCTTTTTCATGGCTTACAGAAGCGGAAATCAAGCTGTCGATTTTTGACTGGTCAAGAACCGTGTTCTGATTCAGAAGCCTGCTTTTGGAAATGAATTTTTCAAGGGAAACCTGAAGGCGTTCAAGAGTGAAGGGTTTTACAAGATAATCAAGAACTCCAAGGTGCATGGTTTCTTCAAGAGTCTGGGTGTCGTTGGCGGCCGTTACCATGATCACTTCGCACGGAAGCTTTCTGTTTCTGATATTCTTAAGGGTTTCAATTCCGTCCATAACAGGCATGTAAACATCAAGAACAACAAGATCCACCTGATTCTTTTCAAGGAACTTAAGCGCTTCTTCACCGTTTCTGGAAAGCCCTGTAACAGTGAACTGACTGTTTTTTTCTACGTAATGCCGGTTGATGTCGGAAACCATCGGGTCGTCATCAACTACAAGAACTTTGTATGCCATATAAATCCTATTTCACCAATTTTACTGTAAAGGAAGCTCCGTTACCAACCTGACTCTCTACAAAGATTTCGCCGCCCAGACTGTTTATAAGCTGCTTTGTGTGGTAAAGGCCAACTCCGCGGCCTTCGCCCTTTGTAGAAAATCCGTTGTCAAAAATCTTTTCTTTGAAACCTTCAGGAATTCCATAACCGGTGTCCTGAACCGTAATAAGAAGCTCGCCGGGTTTTGTGAACACACCAACTGTCAGAATCTTGTTTTCAGGGTTACTGTTATTCATGGAGTCCAGTGCGTTGTCTATCAGGTTTCCTGTAATCGTAACCAGAGCTTCAGACGGAAGTTCGATGTGTTCTTCCTTGTAGCCTGAGTTTTCGCGGAATGTGAACTTTACGTTGCATTCGCTTGCCCGTGCAATTTTCCCGATAAGGAGTGCGGCAAGGCTTGAGTTTTCAATATTGTGGATTACGTATGAAACTGTTTCCTTCTGGATGATTGAAATGTTCTGTATGTATTCCTGGGCTTTCTTGTACTCACCGATTTCAATAAGACCAAGAATTACGTGAAGCTTGTTTGTAAAGTCGTGGTTGTTTGCACGCATTGAATCTACAAGGAATTTGGTGCCCTCAAAGTCTTCGGTAAAACTTAAGAATTCCTTTTTGATCTTTTTTGAAATTGTTGCGCAGATTGCAAGCTCAATGAAAATTGCCGAAAGGGTTACGATTGCAAAAAGAAGAACCGTATGCATGGTAACGTTCCGCATGGAAGTTTTAAGGGCAATGGTCATGATGAAGCCCTGGTAATTTTCGTCTTCATCGTAAACTGCGGAATAGGTTCTTCGCTGTGGACCTGAAGGCCCGTTACTGTCTTCGGTGTAATAGTTCGTTGGGAGACTTGTAAAATCGGGAACGTAGCCGTCGTACTGGGTGTTTATGAGTGAATGGTTTGTGTGGTAGATACGCCTGTTGGAACTGTCAACAATTGAAAAGATATCTACATTGGAAATGGATTGAGCGGTGTTGTCCATGTAAACGCAAAGTTCACTCTGGTTCATTTTTTTTGTAAAACTGTAAAGCCTTGTAATAAGCTCGGAAGTATTCTGCAGTGTCTGGTTGAAGGCTTTGTTTATGGAGTTAAGGTTTATGATCATACCGCCGGAACTTAAAAGAATAGTAACGGAGATGATCAGGGCCATCTGTGTTCTGGTGATTTCTTTTCTGAGCTGGCCAAGGTTACCTGAATTTTTTTTCATGTTTCTACTATATCATTTATCAGAAAAAGATTTGACTTAAGAAAGTAAAAAAAGTGCGGTAAAAAAAAATCATTTTTTTATCTTTCAAAAAATTGTTTGAATTCTGCAGGTCGTTATTATGTGAACCATAAAAAATAAATGAAGGTGATTCTTCGAACCTTCGGCCCTTCGACAGGTGGTTCCTGAGCTTGTCGAAGGACTCAGGGACCTCAGGATTCAAAAGAACCATCTAAAAAATATCGAGGTAATAAAAATGAATTTTGCACATCTTTTTGAAGCAGGTATGTTAGTATGTTTTGGTTTTTCATGGCCAATCAATGTAGTAAAGGCTTACAAAGCCGGAACTGCAAAAAGTACAAGCCTTGCTTTTATCTTTCTGATCATTACAGGTTACGTTCTTGGAATCAGCGCTAAAATCATCAACCACCAGTTCAACTACGTTCTTGCAGTATATATCCTGAATCTTGTAATCGTTTTCTCAAATGTTCTTGTTTACTCCAGAAACGTTTCTCTGGACAAAAAACGCGAAGCAGAAAAGGGCAGCGTAAAAGATAAAACCGAACCAAAAGCAAAAGTTCTTTACGCTCACGAAGAACAGATTGTTCTTGCAGAAGAAAAACCGGTTTCTAAAAAGAAATACAACATTGCTCTTATGGGCGGAACTTACGCAAAAGATATTCCTGTAAAGGATCTTGCAAAAGAGTTCAACTTTGACTTCGATCTATACAACAGAAGTACATTCGCTCTTTCACTCAAGAACGCAAAAGAATACTTTGAAAAATACGTATCGGGCCTGAACTCAGACGGAATCATCCTGCAGCTTGGTAAAGAAGACCGTGAAATCTTCAAGGCAAATCCTTCACAGTTCGACACAATGTACCTTGACCTGATTTCAGTAATCAAGGCTCACAACAAAAACTGCCGCCTGGCTCTGGTTTCGGTAAACAACTCAAGAAACGAAAAAGTTGTAAATGATATGAACAATCACATTAAGGCTATCGCTCAGTCAGAACAGGCCGTGTTCCTGAACCTGGAAAATGCAAAGCTCTGGAATCCAAAGTCGGTTCAGTCTTCACTGGACTTTGCTTACGGCATGGGCCTGAACGTAAAGAAGCCAATCTACGATGTAGCTGAAATCCTCTACAGCTATGCTGCACAGAACTTATCAGATGAAATCATCATGAATGTGGCCGTATAAGGTTTAGACAAGACCTTCAAAATAAGTTATTTCCCCGGGTCCGGTGTTACCGGCTCGGGGTTCTTGTTTTAAACCTCTGGTCATTGAGCCTGTCGAAATGACCAAAGACTTAAAGACCGAGGGCCCTTCGACAAGCTCAGGGACCGGGGGCCTCCTCCAGGTGGACCCGGCAGTGTTTTGGTGACCGTTCGGGCAGCTACTGCTTTCGGATGCGGTCCATCATCTGGTGGAGGGTGTTCAAGAGGTCAGGGGCTTTATCAAAATCTATAAGGTTTGAACAGAACATGCTTACAGGAACGTCGCGGCATTCTTCTTTCATTTCGCGGCCCCGTTCTGTAAGGGTGATGTAAACAGTGCGTTCATCTTCCTTACTGCGTTTTCTTTCAATCAGGCCTTGGCTTTCCATTTTTTTAAGGAGAGGAGTCAGGGTTCCTGAATCAAGGAAAAGCTGTTCTCCAAGCTGCTTAACGGTTACATTATCTTTTTCCCATAAAGACATAAGTGCAATATAGGAAGTGTAGGTAAGGTTATGCTTTTCAAGACTTGGGCCGTACTTTTTTATGATCTCTTTGGAACACACGTAAAGAGCAAAGCACAGCTGGTTCTTGAGGGCAAGTGAATCAAATTCTTCGTTAGGTTCATTACTCATGATTTAATTGTACACGATTATTCTAAAGAAATGCAATAGGTCCCGAGGGCCCTTCGACAGGTGGTTCCTGAGCTTGTCGAAGGACTCAGGGACCATTTGATAAAAACCCAAAAAAAGCCCCGGGAAAATCCCGGGGCTTTTTTCGTATATCAGTTCACTACGTTCTGTTGACTTCCATTAAGCCAGGCTTTAAGATTTTCAAGACACACGTTCATAAGACGTTCGCGGGTTTCGTGAGGGGCCCAGGCAATGTGCGGGGTAAGTACGCAGTTCGGGCAGCCGAGAAGCGGGTTTCCTTCTTTCATTGGTTCCACAGAAATTACGTCTGCAGCGTAG
>JAZLIM010000032.1:0-37959 GCA_045617385.1 Treponema sp. | reverse complement strand
AGATTCGAAGAACCGCATCTTGTAAAAAGATACTAGAAAGAAGAGAAATATAACCTGAAAGGCCGGATTTTTCCGGCCTTTTTTTATGGAGATTTTTGACTTTTTTATAAATTCCTAATATACTTTCCGAAACAGTGTTTTCTCGCTGTTTTTATAAGGAGTATATAGTATGAAAAAATTTGCTTTTGCCGCACTTGCAGTAATGGTAATGGGATTATTCGGATTTGCAGGATGTAAGCTTCCTGATGAAGTTGTAGAAGTTACAACAGACAAATGGTGTAAGAAGGAATTAAAGCTTAATTCAAATGACCAGGAATATGGTGTCACTGCATATTTTATCTGGTGTTCAGAAGCTGACTCAACTAATAAACTCGAAAAAGGTCTGAATATTGTTGTTACAGGTGACGGGAAATCGGTTTCCATCTTTAAGGATGGATATGAATTGATTCATGACAAGTACTTCGTTCAGCATTCATTCGGTGAGAATGTTGATAATGGTAATGAGAAACTTCTGAGCGGAAAGGCTCTGACTCGTGATACATGGGCAACACTTTATCTTAGTGGAGCAGCATTCAAATCAGAAAACAGAAATGTCAAAGAACCTGATGTTTTCAGCAGACACAGTGATTATGATGAACTGTCTAGTCTCAAGCAGGGATTTGACTGGAGAGAAATTCTTATTGAATACCTGCTCTACGGTGGAAACTAACCGCATTTTCTCAGTTCTTAAAAAGGAAGCCGAAAGGCTTCCGGAATATAGACACGTTTTGTCATTTCTGATATTATTTCCGATACGTGTATCGTGTCTTTGACGGACAAGCGTTTAATCCCCGTTTTACGCCGGTTGCGTCGCACTTTCACCAGTCAAAAACAGTATAAAAGATTGTTGTTTCCTTAAATCTCTGTTTCTTGATGTGTTTATAAAACTTTTTAGAGGTATTTTTCATGTACGCAACTATTGAATTCAAAAGCAAGCAGTACAAAGCAGAAAAAGGTGCTGTTCTTACAGTAGACAAGCTTGATGCTGAAGTTGGATCAAAAATCGACATTGATACAGTTCTTCTGGTTAGCGATGGCGACAAAGTGACAGTTGGAACACCTTACGTAGCAGGTGCAAAAGTAACTGTAACTGTTGGCGAAACTTTCAAAGACAAGAAAGTTCTCGTTCTTAAATACAAAGCAAAGAAAGACTATCACCGTGTAATCGGTCACAGACAGCAGTACACAAAAGTAACTGTTGAAGATATCACATTCTAAGGAGCTAGACTATGGGAAGAACTAGAGGCGGAAGCGGTGCTAAAAACGGACGCGATTCTAATCCAAAGAACTTGGGAATCAAAAAATATGCTGGAGAATTTGTAACAGCCGGATCAATTATCGTAAAACAGCGCGGTACAAAATTCTATCCTGGTGACAATGTGATGAAAGCCGGTGACGACAGCCTGTTTGCAACAGCAGACGGTAACGTTGCTCTTTCTTCAAGAATGGGTCACAAAATTATTTCTGTAACTCCAGTTGCAGAATAATTTATAAACAAAGCACTTTTTATGAAGCCCGGTCATTAAACGCCGGGCTTTTATTTTTTCACCCGAGAAAAAACTTCGCCCCTGTGGCAAGGAGCGTAGCGACGGGGTTTGCGAGTGAGCTTTAATGCTAGAGTGTTTAAGAAAGAAGTTTGTTAAGCAAACAATGTAAGCAAAAAAAATTAGCGCATGGGGCAAGGAACGAAGTGACGGGGGCCCCATGTTAGCTCAATTTTTATTGCGTGAATTGTTTGCTCGTATAGAGGAAAACTTTTTTCTTAAATATTTTAATATAAGGAGCGAACCTTATGGCTTTTGGTTTTGCAGACGAAGCACTTATTGAAGTTAGAAGCGGAAAAGGCGGAAACGGTTGTATTTCTTTCCGCCGCGAAAAATATATTCCTCATGGCGGGCCAAATGGCGGCGACGGTGGCCGCGGCGGAAACGTTTATTTCGTAGTTAAAAAGAACATGCGTACACTTTCAAAGCTGCGTTTCCGTCAGTGTTTCAAAGCCAAGAACGGGGGAGACGGTCAGGGATGGAACCGTTACGGTAAAGACGGGGAAGACGTCATTATTCCGCTTCCACCGGGAAGTACAGTATGGGATGCCGAAACCGACGAACTGATTCACGACTTTACGACTGAAAAAGAAAACGAACCGATTCTGTTCCTGGAAGGCGGAAAAGGCGGCTGGGGTAATGTTCACTTCAAGACTTCAACAAACCAGGCTCCACGTTATGCACACCCGGGAACAGAAGGCGAAACAAGAAAGCTCAGAATCGAGCTTTCCATTATGGCCGATGCCGGTCTTGTAGGTTTCCCTAGTGCAGGAAAATCATCTCTTCTGGCAGCCTTCACAAATGCCCGCCCAAAAGTTGCTCCATATCCGTTCACAACAAAAATTCCAAATCTTGGAGTTCTGCGCGTAGATGACGAAAGCGACGTTATTATTGCAGATATTCCTGGAATCATTGAAGGTGCTTCAGAAGGGCTTGGCCTTGGAGACCAGTTCCTTAAACACATCACACGTACAAGCTGTCTGATTTTCATGATTGATGCCTCTGATACTTTCGAAGGTACAAACTGTTTTACAGCTTACGAAACTTTGAAAAACGAACTTGCAAATTACTCGGAAGATCTTCTTAAGAAACCGCGCATTGTGTTCTGTAATAAGATTGACCTGGAAGGGGCTTATCAGAACGCGGTAGAAATCATTCAGAAAATTCAGAAAGACGAACCAGAAACTCTCTGTGTTCCAATTTCCGTTCTGAATAATCACGGAATGAAAGAAGCCCGTGAAGCTATCCTTAAGATGGTTAACCGCCGCGAAGAAGAGGAAGCTCCTAAAGAAGAAGCTTCATTCGGAAGCAGCTTTATGGCTGATGTTTCAGTTGACGATATGGTGGAAGACGAAACTCAGTATCCTGGTATGGAAAACTAACAGGGCATGAAGATTGCGGTTTTGGGCGGAACATTCAATCCTCTGCATAAGGGGCACGAAATGATTGCCCGTTCAGTATGCGAAGAACTTGGGTACGAAAAAGTGCTTTTTGTGCCGAGTTATATTCCGCCTCATAAACAGATAAACTGCAGCGTTACTGCTGAAGAACGGCTCCGGATGGTTCAGGCATTCTGCCATTCGGAAAAGAGTGGACGTTTTGTCTGCGAACCCTGCGAAATTGAACGGGGTGGAGTTTCCTATACCTGTGAAACTCTTGAGTTTATTGCCGAAAAATATAGTAAGGAACTTTCGGGGAAGCCGGCTTTTATTCTTGGAGAAGAAAGTGCCGCCGAGTTTCACAAATGGAAGAATCCGGAACGTATAGCTGAAATTGCAGACCTGATTGTGGCTGTGAGAAAACAGGGGACTTCAGGGAATCTTACGGAAGCAAATGTTCCCTGCGGAAAATTTGACGGAGATTTCAGTACGGCCTTTGAAGAAAAAACTTTCGGGTTTCCTTTCATAAAGCTCGGGAATCCCGAGATGAAAGTTTCGTCTTCTGAAATCAGAAGCCTTATTGCACTTGGAAAGAGTTTTGAACATCTTGTTCCGGAGTCGGTAGCCGGATTTATAAAGGAAACGGGGTTGTACAAATGAAAACAGAAAAAGCTATTGAAAAGGTAAACAAATACTGTAAGAAGCATCTGACTGAAAAACGCTACAGCCATTCGGTTCGCGTTGCAGAGCTCTGCCAGGAAATTGCAGAGAAAGTTGGATACGATGCCCGGAAAGCATATCTTGCAGGAATTGCTCACGACATCTGCAAGGAAATTCCCAAAGACAAGATGCTGAAAATGGTCCAGAAGGAAGGCTACCAGGTTGGAGAGCATGAACTTAAATATCCGTCTCTGCTTCATGGTAAAGCCGGAGCAGTTTTTCTTCAGAAGAAATTCAAGATTACTGATCCAGATGTTATAAATGCAATTTCTGTTCATGTAAGCGGAAGTCTTTTTTACGGTCCTCTGGCTGAAATCCTGTTCATTGCAGATAAGAATGAAAGAGGCCGCCCGCATATTACTGAAGACGTAATTCAGGAAATGCTTTCCAAGGATCTTAGGGAAATGCTTAAGTTTGCGGTGAAAAGCACATATGACCATCTTGTGTCAAAAGGGTATGATATTTATAACGACACTTATGATATGATGGATAGACTGGGACTTGAAAAATAGTCAGGGGGAAAAGGGAAAATGGCAAAGATCAGAGACGAACAGAAAGGTATTATCTTTCTCCTGCTCATTGCATTGATTATCATTGCAGCAGCCGTGGTGTTTGCTGTTTCTCTCCGGACCGACAGTGTTTCTGAAAGTCTGGAGTCGGATCAGGTTATCCGAAATCTTTATATTTTTGAAAATGATGACGGCGGTGTTCTGTTCTCTGATGTTCTGGTTTATTACCCGGCTACACAGAAGGCTGCCATAGTAAACGTTCCTTCAAACACAGGCGCAATTTATCAGACTCTTGGCCGTGTAGATGCTATTGAAGAAGTTTACAAAGAGAAAGGGCTCATTGCATTCAGGAATGAAGTGGCAAAACTTCTGGATATGACGATTCCTTTCTATACAGTTATCAAGCTGTCTGATGTTTCGCGTCTGGCCGATATGCTTGGCGGTTTCAGAGTTTTCATTCCGTCGCCTGTAGATTTTACTGACGAAAAGGGGAAACGAATTCTGCTTCCAAGCGGAGCTGTAAATCTGGATGGAAGCAAGGTAGTAACTTACCTGACTTACAAATATCCTGATGAAGACTCAAACGAACAGGACCGTTACCAGAACGTAATGGCTGCGTTTATTACAAGTCTGCATGACAAAAGCTTCCTTGTTCTGAACCAGAAAAACTTCAGAAAGTACATGAAGTGTATTTCGTCAAATCTTGAACAGGATGACAGCTACACTCTGTACAAACTTATCTGTAATATTGATACTGAGTCAGTTATCAAGCAGACTATTACAGGACCTCTCCGCCTTATGAGCGGTGAAAAAGACAAATATCTTCTGTTCCCGCTCCAGAACGGAGAATTTATCAAAGAAGCTGTAAAGCAGACAACAAACATGCTTACTTCTACCGGTGGTACACAGACAAGCCGTATCTATGTTCTGGAAATTCAGAACGGTACTGCAATTCAGGGACTGGCACGAAACACATCCATTCTGTTCCAGAATGCCAGCTATGATGTTCTGTCTGCCGTAAATGCCGACAGAAATGACTATGAAAAAACCGTGATCATTGATCACATCGGAAACAGTGAAATTGCAAAAATGGTCGGTGACTTTATTCACTGTACAAATATTCAGGAAGAAGAAATTAATACGGAGGAAGAAGTAGAAAACAGAGCTGCAAACGTAGACTTTACCGTTGTTCTTGGTAGAGACTTTAACGGCCGCTATGTTATTCCGACTTCAAAGTAAATTATGGGAAAAACTGTAGAAGAAAAGGCACTTGAAATTGCAACACTTCTGGAAGATGGAAAAGGAAAGGATGTAAAAGTTCTGGATGTTTCAGAACTGAACAGCTGGACTGATTATTTTGTAATCTGTACTGTTACAAGTTCTACACACTGGCAGGGACTTGCACGTCAGGTAAAAGATTACGTAAAGGAAAACGATATGGAAATCCACGTAACCAGCAAAAAATCTCCTGATGGAGATGACTGGAACCTTATCGATATCGGTTCTGTTGTTGTACACCTTATGTCGGCTCCAGCCAGAGAGTTCTACGATCTGGAAAAACTGTGGCACGCAGGAAAGGTGCTCCGTTAAAAAAGAAAAGCGTTGCTGTAAAAGCAACGCTTTTTTTATGGCCTGGTTTATTTTACTGTTTGATTACATCTTTGATTGCAGCAAGCAGGTCACTGAATTCAGTAAAGGCCTTGTACTGAGGGAAGTCAGCTTTTATTTTGTCTGTTGTGCGGAAAAGGAATCCGGCTTTAGAAGCCTGAATCATTCCAAGATCATTGAAGCTGTCGCCCGAAGCGATTGTTTCGTAACCCATAGACTGAAGAGCTTTTACAGTTGTGAGTTTTGATTTTTCACAGCGCATTTTGTAGCCTGTGATTTCACCGTCTGGTGCAACTTCCAGAGTGTTACAGAAGATTGTAGGCATTCCCAGTTTTTTCATAAGAGGGCCTGCAAACTGTTCGAATGTGTCGGAAAGGATGATTGTCTGACAGCAGCTTCTGAGTTCGTCCAGGAATTCCTTTGCTCCTGGGAGAGGATCAATCTTTGAGATTACATCCTGAATTTCTTTGAGTCCAAGACCGTGCTGTTTCAGAATATCAATTCTGTACTTCATAAGTTTATCGTAATCAGGTTCGTCGCGTGTTGTGCGGCGCAGTTCAGGGATTCCTGTAGTTTCGGCGAATGCAATCCAGATTTCCGGAACAAGAACGCCTTCCATATCCAAACAAGTAATATACATTTTAATACCTCGTGGCTTCAGTATATTCTAATTGAATGAAAAACTCTATCATAATTGCATTTTATCTATTACAATTAACATGATAACAAAATTGGGAAGGGGCTCTGGGGAGTTATGGGGACAACTGCTAATTTAAGTCAGATTATTCGTCTGTACGCAGACAAACAGAAATCACCGTTTATTGATTTTCACGAATTCTGCGCATACATCAAAAAGTATGCTGAGCATTATGTTGAAGAACAGGCTGATCTTGTAAAATATCTTGGCGACCCTACCGACACAATCACTGCAGAGCTTCAGGGACTCCAGACAAAGAAACTTGCTACAGTAATCCAGCATGATAAAAAGAAACAGATTGTTTCGGTGCATTATCTTTCCGTAAAATACGCAAACCAGTTCAAACAGATTCTTGAAAACGATTCTGTTCCTTATCCGCTTGTAAGTGACCTCCCTAAAAATTTTCCTGCCGACTTTCTGGAACAGAAACCGGCCGACACTTATATAAAAGAAATCCTTGAAAATCAGGACACAAAATCTGCGAATCTGAATGTTATTCTTTTCAGCCATGAGAACTCTTCAATGCTGATTCCGGCATGTGTTCCGGTTCGGGTTCTTATGGAAACTGCAAAGAAGAAAGTCCGCCGCATTCTTCAGAAAGATGAGTTCCACGATTATTATCTGAAAAAGCTGCGCAGTTCGAATCCGGGAAAAGAACTGATTATCCAGCATTTTTTTCAGAACTTTGTAGAAGACAAATATCAGAGCGATAATATTGAAGATACACTTTCCAGTGATGATTACTACTACTGGAGCCAGCTGTGTTATTTTATCCGTCAGGATTTTGAAAAAATCCAGGACAAGACACAGGATGATCTGAACATTCTTCAGGCCATTGAGCTTACAGAAATCAATAACGTATATCTGAAGCAGAAGATGAAGAACCAGCAGAAGAGAACTGAAGCTCTTAAAGCTCTGGCCTTTAATCTGCAGAAGCCTCCTTATATCTATACAATGGATCAGATCCTTAAGTTCAAGGACAATAACGGAAAGCTTCTTTACGGCCAGTACAGCGAAGAAGATCTTAAGGAATTCCTGCAGAAGGAAAGTTCAGAAGCTCCGGAAAGAGAACTTCCGCGCCTTCTGAATTTCAAGGTTGAATCGGGAACACGTTATTTCATCTACAAGAACAAGGTTCTTCCTCTAACAGTAAGGCTCTGTAATGAAGCTCATAATGCCATTGAAAAAAGTCTTGAAGACCGCTGGTATGATAAGCTTTATAATTACGAGCGTCTGCCTGAAATGACCAATGCAAAGGAATTTGAAAATACACTGGCAAATGAAATCAGGGCCCAGGCTCCAATACTCTGGGCTTTAGTGAACGCAAACTTCATGGTTCTGCTTTCATACGAAAAGGCTCTGGATGAAGCTATGGACGGCGGCCGTATTTTCAACGGAAACGAACTTCTTCCTTACAGCGAAATGCTTATGCTCCGGGCCAGCGATATTCTTGCCCAGGCAAAAATCCGCCTGCCGTTCTGGTATACGGTTCCTGTTCTTTCCTGGATTGTGGGAATGTTCTCGGGACGTAAGAAGAACAAGAAGGCTAAAGCAGATAAACCTGCAAAATCATCTACTGCAACTACCCTTGATGACATCGATGACGAATTCGGAGTTGAAGAGGGCGAAGAAGAAAAGAAGACAAAATCAAAGGGTAAAAACAAGTCAAAGAAAGATGCCATGGCCGACAAGGCAGAAGACCTTGCAAAAAGCTTTATTCCGGAAGGCTCAACAATTGACCGTGAGCTGGACTTCCTGTGCAAACAGTGGAATAAGATGATTACAAAGCAGGCCAACATGACCCTTACAGAAGACGTTAATTCTTTGATCAGAGATTATATGCGCAAGGTAATCAATACACTTACACTCAGTACATTTACTGAAGAACGTGTAAAGAGTCTTGCAAAGACACTGGTAAAGACTCCGAACATGCAGAAAATCCACGAAGAAGAAGCCCTTACCCAGTACGTTGAACTTTATATTCTGAAACTTGTTTCAAACCGCTAGAAGAAAAGCTTTTTGATGTTGGAATCAACCTGAGCGCAGAGTTCTTCTGCGGTTACACCGCGGTGTTCTGCCACAAAGCGGTATGTGTGCTCCACATTAGAAGGAATGTTCATGGTGCCGCGCAGTGGAACAGGAGCCAGGTAAGGTGCGTCTGTTTCGCAGAGAATGCGGTCTTCCGGAACCAGATTCAGAAGCTCGTGCATGGCATCCATTTTAGATTTTTTTGTATAGGTAACGCTTCCTGAAAAACTTATGTACCAGCCCAGGTCAAGAAAGGCTTTTGCTTCTTCAACTCCGTAACTGTAACAGTGGATGATTCCCTTGTTGTAGCCAACGTTTTTTATGCAGTCCAGCGTATCCTGGAAACCGTCGCGGCTGTGAACCAGGAAGGGCAGGTTCATTTCTTTTGCAAGTTCAAGCTGCATCTGGAAAAGTTCCCGTTCACCTTCATAAACAGCCTGATCAAAATCACTTTCACATCTTCCGTCCACCCCTGAAGGATTCCAGTGGTGGTCAATTCCGCCTTCGCCTATGGCAATAACCTTTCTGTTCAGAGTATCAGTGTCGGAAGATTTTTCTGCCTCAAGAATGCTTTCGCGCAGAACTTTCATCTGGTTGAAACGGTCTTTGATGGCGTCAACGTCGGGCCAGATTCCGGCAGAAAAATACAGGAATTTCCGGGCTCTGTCGGCAAGCTTTTGGTCTGCCATTTCAGAAATAGCTTTATCTGCCGCTGCCTGCCGTTCTGCCAGGTCATTACAGCGTGTGCCGATATCGAGTCCGAAAAAAGGGTTGTGTTCTGAAAGTTTTGTAAGGATTTCTGAACCGGAAAGTTCCGGTGTAGATGCAAGATGGTGGAAATGAAAATGTGTGTCGCTGAACATACACACAGTGTAGCGCAGAATGTGTCATGTTGGGAACAGACAGCATTCTGCGCTGGATTGAATCAGTTATTTTTCAAAATAGCTGTTGAATTCATCATTTGTGTGGCCCTTGTCGGAACCGGCCTCAGCTTTCTTTTCTTCTTCGTTGATGTTTGCACTCTTCAGGTTATCAATATCTTCGTCTTGTGAAGGTTCGCAGTCAGGCATAATCAGTGCTGCAACAATGTAGATTGCAATTCCGGCTCCTACAGCTGTAATCAGTGTAAGTACAACAACAAAAAGGCGTGCGATATTTGCATCAATTCCAATGTATTCGGCAAGGCCGCCGCAAACGCCGCAGATTTTTCTGTTTCTTGATTTTGTAAGTGTTTTCATAAGTCTACTCCGTTTATTTTGTTCTGCAGATTACGGATCCCATTCCGCAGTTTACAGAAATGTGGTTTTCTTTTTTGTTTTCAGGAAGAACTGTCTGTACTCCTGAGTATTTCTTATCGCCGAAGCGGAAGTCTCCGAGTCCGACTTTACAGTCGAATGAAAAGTTTTCGATGCTGTTCAGAGTTTCCAGTTTGATGGCTCCCATTCCACAGTCAATGTTGATTTTTCCCTTGAAGTTTCCGATGAGCTCACAGTTTCCCATTCCGCATTTCAAATTTGTTTTATTTCCTGTGATTCCGTTAAGAATCAGGTTTCCGGCTCCAACGTTTATATCAAGTTTTTCTGCGTTAAGCGAAAGTTCCTTTGTTGTAAAAATTCCGGCTCCAAGGCGGATTTTGATTTTCTCAACGTTTGCATTAACAGGAACTGTAATCAGAATGCGTGGAATGATACGGCTTTTTCTTTCATGACTGAAGAAGTCGAAAATATGCATTTTCTTGACGTTGTTCAGAACAAGCTTTCCTTCTGTTACATGGCATGAAAGGTTTTCGCGGCGGATACCACGGGTTTCAATCATCCATTTTGTTCCCGGAATTGCAACTACGTGGCAGGCTCCCAGGTCAAAGGAAACGTTTTTTACTTCAGAAGTCTGGAAGCTCAGGCAGATTTCGTCGCTTTCTGTATAAGGTGAAGATTCAGAAGAGTCTTCTTCTTCGTCCTTTTTTGTTCCAACAAGAGCGTTCGAGAACTTTTCCATAATCATTTTTGCAGCTTCGTCAGGTGTACCAAGTTCCTTCATTACTTTTTCGTCATCATCTGCATCTTCAAAATAGTCTGAATAATACTGGAGTGCTTCAGCTTTCTCTTCATCTGTGAGAGAGTTGATTTTATTCTTTAATTCTGTCATGTATTCTTCGCGAGTCATTTTTCTACTCCCCAAAATTAGTTTCCACCGAAAAGAATTCGGTCAATGTTGTTTTTATAATCCATCCATTCTTTCTGGTATTCTGCCAGAAGATTGAAGCCGGCTGTAGTGACTTTGTAGTAACGTCTGTTCCGGCCCTGAAATTCCTGATCGTAAGTTTCAAGACAGTTTTCTTTCTGAAGACGTCTTAAAACCGGATACAGTGTGCTTTCAGAAACATCCATTACTGTGCGCACGTCCTGAGTGATTTTGTAACCATAAGATCCGCTATCTTTTGCAACGGTGGCCAGAACCACTGCATCCAGAAGTGAAGAGCTTACTGTAAATCCCATATTACCTCTTAAACCACGATATTATTTATGTGGTTATATTATATAAGATATAATATAATGTCAACGAAAGGCAAGAAAAAAACAAAAATTTAATACTTTCCACAGATTGAATCCTTCAATAAAATAAGCGTATGACTCTTCTTACGGTAAACAATCTCAGAAAAATCGGACGCGAACAGGATCTGTTCAGCGGTGTTACATTCGGGCTTCAGGAAGGCGAAAAAGCTGCCCTTATTGGACGGAATGGAACCGGAAAATCAACTCTTTTGAATACAATTGCGGGAGTTCTTCCGGCCGATGACGGTTCTGTGGTTTTCAACCGTGAATGCGGTGTTTCGTTTCTGCCTCAGAATCCGGTTTACAATAAAGAGGATACAATCCGGGACCATATTTTCAAAAGCGAAAGTGAAAAACTTAAAATCGTAAGGGAATATGAACAGGTCTGCGAAGAAATGGCTGGCCGCCCGAACCTTGCAAAACGTTATGAAGAGCTGAACAAACTGATGGAAGACAGGAATCTGTGGAACTACGAATCCCAGATTTCTTCAATTCTTTCAAAGCTTGGAATTCATGACCTGAACCGTAAAATGGGTGAACTTTCGGGCGGCATGATAAAGAAAGTTGCTCTGGCCCAGGTTCTGGTTGAAGATTCAAAGCTTCTGCTTCTGGACGAACCTACAAACCATCTGGATATTACTACAATCACCTGGCTTCAGAAATACCTGCATGACACAGACAAATCTGTCCTTATGGTAACTCATGACCGTTACTTCCTCGACGCCGTCTGCAACAACATTTACGAACTGGCACGCCGGAAACTGACTCTGTACCACGGAAACTATTCCGAATATCTTGAAAAAAAGGAAAGGGAAGCTGAAATTGAAGCAAATACGGAACGTCGTATTGAAAGTGTCCTGCGTTTTGAAAGGGAATGGCTCCTCAGAGGTCCGTGCGCCCGCGGAACAAAAATCAAAGCCCGTATCCAGCGCGACGAACAGCTTATCAACCGCGAGAAATTCCAGGCAGATAAAGGTTTCACTTTTGAAGTAAAGGGACGCCGCCTTGGCGGAAAGGTTCTTGAACTTCACGGAATCAGTAAAGCATTTGAAAAAGGATTCTCGGATCCTGAAGGAAAACGGGAAGCGGTTCTTAAAGATTTTTCTTACGTTTTCACAAAAGGACAGAAAATCGGAATCTTTGGTGACAATGGAAGCGGAAAATCAACTCTTCTGAATATCATTACCGGAAAACTTGAACCCGACAGCGGAAGTGTTGTTGTGGGTGAAAATACCTTCTTTGGATATTACAACCAGAATCCTGTTTTTCCTGACACAAATATGACGGTTCTTGAATATGTTAAGGAAGTGGCACAGGCAGTTGAACTGAAAGACGGTACAGTTGTAAGACCTGAAAAATTTCTTGAAGAATTCGGATTCGAAGGACGCGTACAGTATTGTGCAGTTTCAACTTTGAGTGGTGGGGAACGGAAACGTCTTTTCCTCGTGCGCCTTCTCCTTACAAATCCGAACTTCCTTATTCTGGACGAACCGACAAACGACTTTGACATCTTCACAATGAATATTCTTGAACAGTTCCTTATGCAGTATCAGGGCTGTCTTCTGATTGTAAGTCATGACCGCTACTTTATGGATAAGGTTGCAGATACACTTTTCATTCTTGAAGATGACGGAAGTGTAAGCGGTTTTGTAGGAAAGTGTTCAGAATATGTTGATTACCGTGAAGAACTGCGTGAATCCCAGGAAAAGGCACGTTCTGTACAAGCTTCGGCTGCCTCTTCCGGAAAGGATGCGGCTGAAACTTCCGGAAACAATGCGGTTCCTCAGAAAAAGAAGCTTTCGTTCAAGGAACAGAAGGAATTCGAAGCCCTGGATGCTGAAATTCCGGAGCTTGAAGCCAGAAAGACTGAGCTTGAAGCAGTAATGGCCGGGGGAACTGCCAGCGGAGAAGAAATCGTAAGGGCTACCGCAGAATACAATTCTCTTTCTGAAGAGCTGGATGCAAAATATGAACGCTGGACAGAACTTGCGGAACGGATGTAGGCCGGGGTCCACTTTCAATATATTCCGGTTTCTTCTATAATCTTACTATGGCTTTTGAAAACGACCGTAAGGGTGCAATTAAGAAACTGAAGTGTCTTTGTTACACTTCAAAGTCGGAAACAGCTTCTTTCCGCGAAAAAATCGAAAATACATTCTATACACCGATTCTCCCGAACAAAGTAGAACGCTCAGAGTATGTTTATGGTGGCGTTATGTGTGATGTACTGGCTCCTGAGATTTATGCCTCAAACAGGGTGGTACTCTACATTCACGGCGGTTCATTTGTTGGAGGCAGCAGAGCTTCATGGCGAGGCTTCTGTTCTTCACTTGCTTCAAAAGCCTGTGCCCGCGTGGTTCTTCCCGAATACCGTCTGGCTCCGGCATATCCGTATCCTGCTGCTCTGGAAGATATCCAGTCGGTTTTCCGTGCACTGTACACAGAAGAACAGGTTACTTCGTCTCTTGAAAAAACTGCCGACGGTCAGGAACTTAAGCCTGAAATTATCATTGCAGCCGATGGTTCAGGATGTTCCATTGCGCTTGCCCTGCTTTTTAACTTACGGGAACGTTACAGAGCCTGTATTAGTCATGTAGTTCTTTTTTCTCCATGGCTGAATCTTTCTCCTGATGCTCCGCTTCTTACAGCAAAGAAAAAAGCAGATGATATTCTTTCAAGCGATGTTTTACGAAAGTCCGGCTCTGTATATACTTACGCCGCAAACGCTTCTACGGCTTTGGTTTCACCGCTTCTTGCAAGCGATGAACAGCTTACAAATTTCCCGCCGGTTTACATCCAGATGGGAGAAAACGAAATTCTCAAAGATGATGCTCTTGATTTTGCTGAACGGCTCAGAACTCTTGGAAACAAGGCAGAAGTAGATCTGTGGCCCGGCATGATGTTCATGTTCCAGATGGCAGATGAATTCCTTCATGAATCACATCTTGCCATGGATAAGGTTGGAAAGATTCTTACAGAAATCGCGGAAGTGGAAGAATCACTTGAAATACAGAACAAACCGAAACTTGAACAGTCTATTCATTCGGAAGCATAGGATAAAATAAAATGATTGAACTTTTAGCTCCTGCAGGGAACGTGGAAAAGCTTTCCTATGCATACGCTTATGGCGCAGATGCTGCCTATATCGGACTTAAGAAATTTTCTCTTCGTGTTAAGGCCGACAATTTTTATGATGATGAATATAAGAGAGTTGTAGAGCTTAAGAAAAAATATCCGGGGAAAAAGCTTCACTGCGCCCTGAATATTTCGTTCCACAACAAAGACATAGAAAACCTTAAGAACAATATTGATTATTTCAAGCAGTATCCAATTGATGCTTTTATTGTTCAGGATCTTGGAGTGGTAAATCTTCTTCAGAAAGAATTCCCGAACGCCCAGCTTCATGTTTCTACTCAGGCCAGCTGTATCAACTCGGAAGCTGTAAAAATGTACAAAAGCATGGGATTTTCCCGCGTTGTTCTTGGGCGCGAAGCCGGACTTCAGGAAATCCGCGAAATTAAGGATGCTGTTCCTGATATGGAACTGGAAGCCTTCTGTCACGGAGCCATGTGTATTGCCTATGCCGGCCGCTGCCTTATGAGTGCTTACCTTACCGGCCGTTCCGCACAGGCAGGGCTCTGCTCACATACCTGCCGCTGGGAATACGACCTTCTTTCAAAACCGGAAGGGGCAAAGGAACTTGCCCAGAGCGGAAGATTATTCCTTCGTGAACATGAACGCCCTGAAGATCTGTTCCCGGTTTTTGAAGGCGAAGACTTTACCGCAATTCTTTCAAGCAAAGATATCCGCATGGTTGAACACCTTAAAGATATGATTGATGCGGGCCTTGATTCCCTTAAGATTGAAGGACGCATGAAGTCTGTTTACTATGTGGCTCTTGTAACCCGCGCTTACCGCAAAGCTCTTGATGCCATTGAAGGCAGAATTACACAGGCGGAAGCAGATCCTTTTATTGCTGAACTTGAAAACGTTGCGCACCGTGAAAGCACTACAGGCTTCTATTACAGCCGTGTAGATGCAGACAAAACCTGCATCGGTGCTTCCGACAGCAAGTACATTCTTACGGCTGAAGCCGGCGAAGAAGTAAAGGGCGGAGATTTCGATGAAGTCCTGAAGCTGGCGGAAACAACATACGGGGCATTCAAAAAAGAACTGGACGAAATGCATCCGGCTGCCAGGGAAGCCCGCCTTAAGGATCTTGAAATCCATACAGACCGCAGGATAGTTCCTCTTGAAAAGAAAGAAGGCTGGAAACTCTATAAATGTACTGCCGTAAACAAGTTCTCCACCGATATGGAAATAGAATTCGTTTCTCCGGAATTTGTTGCAAAGAAGGCAAAGCCCGGGGACTGGCTTCTTGTTAATCCTGAAAACGGCTGTCTTCTGAACTGGGTGTGCGACAGTCATCCGTGCTACATCTATACGAACATCACTCTGCCGGAAAGTACTCTTGTCCGCGTTGAAGACCCGGAATACACACCGGGCATTATCAGGGACAAGGGGCGCTGATAAATGAAACGCTCATTCTGTTCTCTTCTTTTTCTGCTTGCATCCCTTGTGCTGCACGCCGAAGTAAACTTATGGTCTTCCGATTTTCATCTGGACCTGGAACCCGGAATCAGTTTCTCACTTGAAAACGACTGCAGAAACCGTGAGACAAATTTTTATCTCAAAGGGTTTTATGGTTCGCCTGTTCTTTCTGTTGATTCGGGTCTGAATTATCAGAACCGTACTGTTGATGTGGTTACCGGACTTCATTACGGTCCTGAGTTTTTTAACAGATTCTATGCGGGAGTTGCAGCCCGTTACCATTTCCTTGGATACCAGGATATTTTTACGGAACATGATATTCTGGTTGGTGCTTTTTACAGAAACAAAAGCAGGGGCTGTTTCAATTTTCTTGGCGAAATCAATTATCTTTCAAAAACAGCTGTAATCAATTCCATCTCGGATTATGTGCCTTATATCCACAATAATTCTATGAGCGTGAATTTTTCTTTTGACTGGAAATTCGTGAATACTTACGAATTCTTCTGGAATATGGGAACTACCAGTTATTTTGACTATCTTCTTTTTGCAACTCCTATTATTCATACGGGATTCATTTATCATGTAAACAGAAGAATCAGTGCCGGTTCGGATTTTACGTTTAAACTGACAGACGCATTTACAGTGTCAGAATCTTTCAGTCAGATTAAGGCAGGCTTTTTCTGCAGGGTAGGTGCTCTGTGAAAAAACTTTCCCTGATTCTTTCGTTTGCATTCATCCTTTGTTCCTGCAAGTATAGTGCCGGTAATATTTTTTACAGCGGAAACAATGTAATCAACCGTGATACAAAAATTACTGAAGTTGCAGCCCCTTCCGGCTATACAGGGCAGAAATCATATACCGTTTTGTTCTATACCGACAAACACACAGGTTCGGACCGTGCTTCAAGCAAAGACGAACTTCTTTTTACCTGGCTTGATGAACTGAAAGGAACTGAAGATTTTCCGCTTTTTGTAATAGACGGGGGAGACTCTGTTGATACCGGGCGGAAAAGCGAATATGAGGAATACGGGCGTTTCTGTAAGAAACTCAAGGATGAATACAATCTTGAAGTGTTCGCAGTTCCCGGAAATCATGATATTTATAACGAAGGCTGGAAATACTGGCGGGACTATTCTTCTACTGGAACAGCCTTTTATTCATTCAGGACCGATACATTCAGCTGGTATTTCTTTGATACCGCAAGCGGATGTGTAGGACTTCCTCAGATGAATTCTCTCATGGATGCAGTCACAAAGGATCCGGGACCTAAGATTGTAATTACTCATTATCCTCTGGTGGCACAGAATCTGGTATTCTGCCTTCAGGATACAACCGAAAGAAATCTTCTTGTTGACTGTTTTGCACGTAATAACGTAAAAGGTGTATTTTCAGGACATATCCATATGTCTACGGAAATAAACCTTGGGAAATATACTGCTTTCACACTGCCTTCATTCCTTTATGATTCTTCCTGGGGGCTTTTAAGAATCGATGAAGAAGGCGGAACTTTCGAAATTAAGACAATAAAACGTTAAATCGGTGAGAAATCATATTTACTCATTTTTTTTCCTTTTTTTGCCGATAATATAATGATTAAGAGGATTAGGAAAACTTTTGAATTCCGGACAAAAAACCGCAGTAAGTCTGCTTCTTACAGTGGCCCTGTTTTCGGCATTCGTGTTCACAACTTTTTCGCCTTTATTTTCAAAGATTGAGACGAAATTTTATGAACCGGAACGGATAGCCCAGCAAAGGTCACGGCTGAAGGAAACAGCAGAATTCTGCGACTCATACATTCAGAATATTCTCGATGTGCTTACAAAAGATTACGCAGGAAAAGACTGCGTAAAGAGTTTTTTGTCACAGAATCCTTCGGAAAGCGAAGTAACTGAACGTGTTCAGCTTACAGGAGATCTTTTTGTAAAGCTTCCGGGCCTGGAAGGTTTCCGTCTTCTTGATAAAAACGGACGCAATCTTCACTACAGTACCTATTCACAGGATGTCCTGAAGCAACAGGGAACAACAAAAGTTTACAAGAACATTTCTGATCTTTTTGTTTCCGGCACTGAAATTCCTTTTGAAAAACTTTCCGTAACAGAATCGGAAAATTCGAAACTGCTTTTCAACCAGGCTAAAAACCAGATGGTGGTTGTTCTTCCGGTTTATGACAGCCTTGATATGTTCCGCGGTGCTTTCACTTTCTTCTTCAGACTGAATGATCTGGAAAAAGAACTGATAAAAGCAAACTGCATTTCATTAAGTGATTCTCTGGCCCTTTTTGTTCAGGATGATTTTTCAGGCGCTGGAATTGTTCTGGGACTTCCAAATATTGGACGGGAACTATTTGCTTCTCCTGTTCTGGAAGCTGCTGCAAGAAAATCTGCTGGTCCAGACAAAGTCCTTTCCGGAAACGGAGACAAGTACTGGGTAATCCTTTCAGATAATTCCACTCCATATTTTACAGTTTCTGAAATCTTCCAGAATGATTTCTTTGAACTTCCGGAAACTGCAAAAATTCTCCTCTGTGTCTGTGTATTCATCACGGCATTTTTGATTGTATTCCTGCTTTTCAGTTTCAAGACAGACGACATGGTTCTGATCCGTTCAAGAATCAAAAAGATTCAGTTCGCCTTTGTAGCAGAATATCTTGAAAACAAGGAAAACGTAGACTGGAGTCAGGTTTCCCGCCAGATAGAAGGGCGCAAGGCTGATCTCTTCCGAGATGTAAAGAAAAGCCTTGGACGGAAAGGCCGCCGTCATGAATCTCAGGTTGATGCACTTCTGAATAAAAGCTGGGATGAAATCCTTTCGGCAATCGGGACACGCCAGAACTTTGAACAGGGCATTGCATACAGATCACATTCAGATTCAGCAGAACTCAAGAAAATGCTGGAAGAAGTTCTGGGAAATACGAAACTTCAGATTTCACAGGACAACATTCAGGTAAAGGCTCCGGCAGTACAGGTGGCAGCAGCAGCTCCTGCGGCTAAGGTTCCTGTTACAGAACCGGAAGAGATTGAGGAAATCGAAGAAGCCGAGGCTGTAGAAGAACTTGCAGACGTAGAAGAAGCCGAAGAGATTGAGGAAATCGAAGAGGCTGAGGCTGTAGAAGAACTTTCGGATGTAGAAGAAGCCGAAGAGATTGAAGAAATCGAAGAAGCTGAAGCTGTTGAAGAACTTACAGACGTAGAAGAAGCTGAGGTTGTAGAAGAACTTGCAGATGTAGAAGAAGCCGAAGAGATTGAAGAAATCGAAGAGGCCGAGGCTGTAGAAGAACTTGCAGATGTAGAAGAAGCCGAAGAGGTTGAAGAGATCGATGAGGCTGAAGCCGTAGAAGAACTTGCAGACGTAGAAGAAGCTGAAGAGATTGAAGAAATCGAAGAGGCTGAGGCCGTAGAAGAACTTGCAGATGTAGAAGAAGCTGAAGAGTTCGAGGACGCTGAAGTTGTAGAAGAAACTGAAGAGGCTGAACCGGAAGATATGCCTTCTGAAGCGGCAGAAGAAAAATTTGAACCTGTTGACGAATTTGAAAGCGAATCTGTAGAAGAAATAGAATCTCTTGAAAAGGAAACTCCTGTAGAAGAAGTTGCAAGTGTTGAAGCCTTCTTTGGCCCTGCATCAGAAACCGCTGCCTCTTCCGAAGAACCGGCAGAAGAACTTCCGGATGAAGAAAAACCGGAAGTGGTGGAAAATCTTCCGGACGTTGAAGAACCTGAGGCTGTAGAAGAACTTACAGACGTAGAAGAATCCGAAGAGACTGAAGCGGTAGAAGATCTGGCAGAACCTGAAGAGACTGAAGTCGTAGAAGAACTTTCAGACGTTGAAGAAGCTGAAGAAACTGAAACTGTAGAAGAACTTTCAGACGTTGAAGAACCAGAAGAAACTGAAGCACTTGAAGAAATCGGCGGAATCGAAATCGTGGAATGCGATGAGTTCGAAGAGAAACCGACTGCAGAAGAAAGCCCTGATCCTGACAACAGTATTACGTTCATTGCAGAAGATGAAGACGGCTTTGCTACAGTAGACGACGTATATGCCGAAGAACTTCACTTTGGGGAATCTTACATAAGAAGTCTGGCAGATGTAAGTCATGACGAACTTGAAGAAAGCCTTGACTTTGTGGTTTCGGATCCTTCTTTCGGTGAAAACGAAGAGCTTATTCCAGTAGAAGACAAGAATTACTTCTCTCTTTCAGATTTCGGTTCTTCGGGCCAGGAAGTCCTAGAACTTGAAAGTGAAGAAACTCCCATCGTAGAAAATGACGGTGTATTCTCCATTTCGGAAAGTCTGGAGCTTCCGAAAAATGGTCTGGACCGTGAGTTTAAAAAGCTGGTCGACGCAGTACTCCACTAATTTTTTTCTTTGCATTATAATTTTATACATGCAAATCAAACTGACTAATCTTGAAAAAACTTACCGCGGGCTGAAAGATGCCGGCGATGTACATGCTGTAAGCGGAATTTCTCTTGATATTCCTTCAAACAAAATTTTCGGAATTATCGGAAAAAGCGGGGCAGGTAAGTCTACTCTTGTAAGACTTATCAGTATGATGGAACGCCCTGATGCCGGCGAAGTTTATTATGACAATGACCGTGTAGACAATCTTCCGGAAAAGGAACTGATGCTCCGCCGCCGCCGCATCGGAATGATTTTCCAGCATTTCAATCTTTTCAGTTCAAGAACTGCCGGGCAGAACGTTGCTTATCCGCTTGAAATCTGCGGCTACCCGAAAGAAAAAATCAAAGAGCGTGTAATGGAACTCCTTGAAGTGGTTGATCTTGCAGACCGTTATGACGCTCCTGTAAGCACACTTTCAGGCGGTCAGAAACAGCGCATTGCTATTGCACGTGCACTTGCCAATGAACCGGACATCCTCTTCTGTGACGAAGCTACTTCTGCACTGGATCCGCAGACTACTAAGTCCATCCTGAACCTTATCCGCGAAATCCAGTCAAAGATGAACCTTACTGTTGTAATGATCACACACCAGATGGAAGTTGTACGCGACGCATGTAATCTGGTTGCCGTAATTCACGACGGAAAAGTGGTGGAGCAGGGGACTGTAAATGATATTTTCATGAATCCGAAATCGCCAGTTACAAAAGATTTCCTAGCAAACATTACAAGCGAATCTGAAAAGAAAGACAATGTTGTGCGCTGGTCAAAGGATGGTGGAGCTTATGAACTTCACTTCCCGGGGGATACAACAGATGCTCCTCTCCTGAGTCAGGTTGCCCATAAGTTCAATGTAGATTTCAACATCAGGGCCGGAGGAATCCAGACTCTGACAGATTCAAAAGTTGGTGCAATGCTTATTGATTTCATCGGAAATGAAGACGAAATTAAAAAAGCCCTGGATTTTTTGAAAGAAAACGGCGTTTCAGCAGAGGCCAGATAGTTTGTGAGGTGCAAAAATGAGTTTTGATAAAATAATGTCACTGGTAGGAACTGCTTCTCTTCAGACTCTTGAGATGGTAGTTCTTTCTACACTTTTCAGTATTATTCTGGGGCTCCCTCTTGGGATTCTTCTTTGTGTAAGTGATCCGGCTTCGGGAATCAAACCGCGTCCTGTTCTTTACCAGGTTCTTACAAGAATCGTAAACGCACTGCGTTCATTCCCTTTCATCATCCTGATGATCGTTCTCTTTCCTCTTTCACGAATCATTGTAGGAACTGCAATCGGAACAAAGGCTACAATCGTGCCTCTTTCAATTGCGGCAGCTCCATTTGTTGCCCGTGTCATGGAATCAGCACTTAAGGAAGTTGATTCCGGTGTAGTACAGGCTGCCCGTTCAATGGGTTCTTCAACCTGGCAGATCATCATAAAGGTTCTGCTTCCGGAAGCTCTGCCTGCAATCATAGACGGAATTACCCTTACAATCATCAACCTGATCGGGTATTCTGCCATGGCCGGTGCCATTGGTGGCGGCGGACTTGGTGACCTGGCAATCCGTTACGGATACCAGCGCTTCCGTCCTTTGATCATGGCTATTGCTGTTGTGATTATTCTTGTGTTTGTAGAAATCATTCAGTTCTGTGGTACTAAGATTTCCCACAGAATTGCTTCAAAACGCTAGAAACTGGCCTGCTGAAGGCTTGTCTGCATGAGCTGAACGAACATGTAGATTTTCTTGTACAGATCAATTCCAAACTGGAGCAGAGGCTTTTCGCTGAAACGCTCCAGTTCACGCCAGTTCTGAACCAGAGGCGACTTCTGCTTCTGTTCATCTTCAAGAAGCTGTTTCATCAGTTTTCCGATTGTAACAAAATCCTGTGTAGCCTGAACAATAAAGCCCTTTGCTGATTCATTTGCATCACCTACCAGGCGGTTGATGATGTTCTCTGCTCCAGGATCATGTGCAATCTTTGGAAGCAGAGTCTTGATCTTCATTCCGATAGGTCCTTCTTCTGAAAGTGAATTATCAAGTTCTGTAATCTGTGAAGAAAGGGAAATAAGATCCTGCAGGCTGTTCGAGAACGGAGCCGAAAGGGTAGCGTCCCACTGTCCGCGGATAACTACGATGGAAGAATATTCGCGGAGATCAGTCTTTACTGTTTCAACAAGGAATTCCTGAAGGTAATTCAGGGCATCTGTATATTCGTAAGTTGAAAGGTCTTTCTTTTCAAGTGTTCCGTTGAAAGTGCTTACGTAGTAGTTCAGCTGGGTGATGTTTGTTTTTCCGAAAATCTTCATACAGAAATCATTCTGTTTTGAAGCCTTCTGGGCACCTTCAATCTTTGTAATAACCTTCATTGTGTCTTCATGAAGTTTATCAAGATATGTATCAACGATTGTTTCGTTGCGGTCTTCAACTTTCGGCATGAATTTAGGGTCTTTCAGAATCAGGCGTACAATCATGTCGAATGAACGGGAAGCCTGGATGGATTTGATTCTTGTGATGATCCTTTTCCAGTTTCCGGCAGAAATCATTTCGTTTCCGCGGATAGTCTTGAGCATTGCAAAGAAAGGATCCCAGGCAATGTCGGAAGGAATGGAGTAAATGATTGTAATAAGATCCTGAAGATCTTCAACAACATATTCTGCGTTGATTTTTTCGAATGCAGGATTATCTGTAAATACGCCTTCCTTTAATGAAGAGCAGAATTTCTTGAGCATGAAGTAGAAATCAAAGGTACAGAAATCGTTGAAAGCAACGTATGCCTTGTAAAGGTTTTCTGCACGTGTGATTCTCTGGCTGTCGAATTCTGCATTCATCATTTCAAGATCTGAATTTACTTTTGCCTTGATGCTTGCCAGAGGAATCTGTTTTGTCATTTCCATAATCTTCTGTTCATCAAGACGGTCAAGAATGGCAATCTGATTGTCGGAAAGTGAAAAATTGATTGCCTGTGATTTATAAACGTTCTTGTTTGTAATTGACTTCAGATAATTTTGTGCAGGGAAAACGACTTTATAGATGTCGTAAAAAAGCTTTGCAAACTGAGGCAGCATTTCGCCGGAAGAAGCTTTATAAAAGGAATGATACTTGGTTTTTGAAAAATCTTTTGCTATTCCCTTGAGTCTTCTGCGGTTTTCAGCTTCAGGTGTGTGTGAATTGAAAAGAGTGTCCAGAATGTTCTGGAGAAATCCACCCTGTTTTTTTGAAGAGCCTTTGTCAGATGCGTTAATGTCCATAATATTAATAATATGTCAAAATTTGGGGATATTCAACAAGAATCCCTATTATAGTAAAGAACCGCTTTATTTGAAACGAATGGCTGTTTTTGGTAGAATAAAACACTATGGTAATAGCTTCAATTGATTTGAAAAACGGACATGTCGTTCAACTTAAAAACGGCAAAGAACTGGTTCTGCAGCGCGATGACGCTGACAATCTTATTTCAGAATTCAACAAATACGGTGAAGTTGCTGTAATCGATCTGGATGCAGCTCTTGGAAACCTTGATGAAAAGGGTAACACCGTTAATACTCCGCTTTTAAAATCACTTCTCCATCATGGAAACGTTCGTACAGGCGGCGGCATTAAGACCGTAAAACGCGCAAAGGAACTGATTTCCCTTGGAGCAGAAAAAGTTATCATCGGTTCTATGGCTTGGAAATCAAACCCAATGCCTGGTGAATCAGTAATGAACGAAGAATTCCTTGATGAACTGGTCGCTGCCATTGGTAAAGACCGTGTAATCATCAGTGTTGATGCAATCAACGGAAAGATCGCCGTAAAGGGATGGACAGAAAGTCTTGAAATTCCTCTGGTAGAAGGCGCAAAACAGGCAGAAAAATACTGTTCAGAAATGCTCTTTACCTGTGTTGAAAAAGAAGGCTGCATGCAGGGTACAAACATGGATTATGTAAAAGCCCTTCGCGAAGCCGTAAACTGCCGCGTTGTTGCAGCAGGCGGTATTTCAAGCGTAGAAGAAATTGCAGAACTTGAAAAAATCCATTGTGACGTTCAGCTTGGAATGGCACTTTATACAGGAAAGGTAAGTCTTAAAGATGCATTCATTGCCTGTCTGGACTTTAACAAAGTTCCACTTATTCCTGTAATTGCCCAGAGCGTAAACGGACAGGTTCTTATGGAAGGCTATGCCAACGCAGAAGCTTTTGCAAAGACTTTTGATTCAGGAAAACTGACATTCTACAGCCGCTCACACCAGAAACTTTGGACTAAAGGTGAAACAAGCGGAAACTTCCTGGAAGTTGTAAAACTCCGTGTTGACTGCGACCGCGATACAGTTCTTGCAACTGTAAAACCAAAGGGACCTGCATGCCATACAGGAAGTTGGACCTGTTTCGGAAGCGATCCAATGGAAGCTTCAAGTATGGGACGCCTTTACGACATTATTGCTGACCGTTTTGCAAATCCAAAACCGGGAAGCTACACAGCAACGCTCAACGACAAGCGTGTTCGCGAAAAGGTTGAAGAAGAAGCAGAAGAACTCTGCGAAGCCGAAGGAAAAGACGAAGTTATCTGGGAAGCCGCAGACCTTATGTATTTCGTAAACGTACTCCTTTACAAAGAAGGTGTAACATGGCAGGACGTTTATGATGAACTGGACAAGAGACACAAGAAGTAATTTACAATTGATAATTGATAATTGAAAATTATTTGATTATGAAATTGTTTCTGAAGAAGTATTAGTTTGAAAAGGAGATAGAATTGTCAATTGTCCATTGTCAATTTTCAATTCAGAAATACAATGATAAAAATACAAAATTACACAGACGTGGAAGCCGATTTTTTTAAGGGACGTGCTTTCGGCGATTCAAACGAAGTAGTTCTTTCAGTTATGGAAGAAGTACAGAAAAAGGGTGATGCAGCTCTGCGTCTTTACGGAACAAAATTTGATGTTTCTGCTCCGGCTTCCTTTGAAATTCCTCAGGAAGAACTTAAGGCTGCTGCAGAAAAACTCCACAAAAAGAATCCGGATGTTTATAACGCAATTCTTTATTCACACGATATGGCTCTGCGTTTTGCAAAAGAACAGAGAAAATCATTCAAAGATTTTGAAATTGAACTTGAGCCTGGAATCTTTACAGGTCAGAAAACAATTCCTGTAGAAAAAGCCGGATGTTATGTTCCTGCCGGCCGTTTCCCTCTTCTTTCTTCAGTTGTAATGGCTGTTACACCGGCCAAAGCTGCAGGAGTAGATGAAGTTATCATGTGTACACCTCCTCGTGTTCACCCTGATGATAAAGCTGCTGCCGACAAAGCAGGAAAGGGAGTTCCGGGAAAAGCCTTTACTGGCGGAAAACCTTATGCTGATGAAGGCATTATGGCCGCCGCATACATCTGCGGTGTAGACCGCCTTTTTGCTGTAGGCGGTTCACAGGCTGTATGTGCTATGGCATTCGGAACAGAATCAATTCCTAAGGTAGACGTTATTGTAGGACCTGGAAACAAATATGTTGCCGGCGCCAAGAAAGCCGTTTACGGAACTGTAGGAATTGATATGATTGCAGGGCCTACAGAAGTTCTGGTCATTGCAGACGAAAGCGGAAATCCTGAATGGATTGCTGCCGACCTTCTGGCACAGGCAGAACACGATGTGGTTGCCCAGCCTGTTCTTGTTACTGAAAGTGTTGAACTGGCAGAAAAGGTTTCTGCTGAAATCGAACGCCAGCTGGAAACTCTTACAACAAAAGAAACTGCCCGTAAGAGTGTAGATAATTACGGAAAGATCATCATAGTTGAAAATCTGGACCAGGCAGTTGAATGTGCAAACAGAAAAGCACCTGAACACCTGGAACTGGCAATCGATGAAGGAAAGACCCGCGATAAGCTTGCAAAGAAACTCCGCAATTACGGTTCACTCTTCATCGGTCACTATTCAGCTGAAGTATTCGGCGATTACTCTGCCGGCCTGAACCACACACTTCCAACAAGCGGAAGTGCAAGATATACAGGTGGTCTTTCGGTTCGCATGTTCCTTAAGACAGTTACAACTCTCAGAGCAAAGGAAGGTTCTTCAGGGGTTGTAAAATCTGCTGCAGCTGCAGGTTACCTTGGTGATGCAGAAGGTCTTGCCGGTCACGCAAAAGCCGCCAGAATCAGAATTAAGTAATTTACAGGAAAACAGAGATGATATTACCTATTACAAAACTTGGTGAAGATATTCTAAGACAGAAAGCACAGCCTGTTCCTGAAGTAACAGATGAAATCAAAAAGCTTGCTGAAGATATGTTTGAGACAATGGATGCTGCCGATGGAGTAGGGCTTGCCGCTCCTCAGATCGGGCTTGGAATCCGTATGTTCGTTCTTATGGCTGATGATAATGTACGCCGTGTTTTCATCAATCCTCAGATTATCAAGACTTCATCAGAAATGGGTGAATATGACGAAGGCTGTTTGAGTCTTCCAAAGATTTACGAAACAATCGTTCGTCCTGTTGCAGTTACAGTTCAGGCTCTGAATGAAAACGGAAAACCATTTACTCTGGATGCAGACGGACTTCTGGCCCGTATTATCCAGCATGAATACGACCACCTGGACGGTGTTGTGTTCATTGACCGCGGGGATCCTGATTTTGCAAAGAAAACTGAAGAACAGATGAAAAAGCGCGCCGAACGTGCAGCCCAGAAGGCCGCAGAAAAAGAACGCAAGGCAGCAAAGATTGCCGCAAAACTTGCAGCAAAAGGAAAATAATGAAGGTCCTGTATGCCGGGTCGCCTGAAGCGGCCGCAAAAACATTAAAGCTTCTCCTTGAAAAGCAGAGCACCTGTGGCTTTGAAATTGCCGGAGTTCTTACAAATCCTCCTGCAACACAGGGACGCCATAAAGATCTTATTCCTACTCCGGTGGAAACTCTGGCACGGGAAAATAATCTTCCGGTTTTCACACCGGAACATCTGGATGGTGCAAGCCGCGAAATGATCAGGCCTCTGGGATGCGACCTTCTTGTAAGCTTTGCTTACGGTCACATTTTCGGACCGAAGTTCCTTGAAATGTTCCCGATGGGCGGAATAAATCTTCATCCTTCACTTTTACCAAAGTACCGCGGGTGTACTCCGGTTCCTGCTGCAATTCTTAATCGTGATGAAAAGACTGCAGTTACAGTCCAGAAGCTTGCCCTCAAGATGGATGAAGGAAATATTCTTTCACAGGAAGTTCTTTCCCTTGATGGAACTGAAACAAGCGGAAATCTTCTTATGAAGTCTGCAGAAATCGGGGCTGATCTTATTTCACAGCTTTTAAAAGAAGCTTCAGAAAACGGAACTCTTCCTGAAGGAAAACCACAGGAAGGTGAACCAAGCTATACTGGTATTATCAGAAAGGCAGACGGAAAAATCGACTGGTCAAAACCGGCAGAAGAAATTGATGCAATGATACGTGCCTATACTCCGGACCCGGGCTGTTTTACAAATGACGGAAATGATGTAATCAGAATCCTTAAGGCAGTGCCTCAGGGGGAGCCGGCTGAAAATACACTGGACGTAACCTTTGCACAGGCCTACGCTGAACTTCAGCCTGGCACGGTTCTGGTAAGTAATCCGGTTTTCGGAATTAATATAAAGTGCGGTAAGGGAGTTCTCTGCGTAACAGAACTTCAGAAACCCGGAAAGAAAGCCATGAGCGCAAAAGACTTTCTGAACGGGGCCCGGAATTTTATTGGAAAAACATTAGGTTAATCACATATAAAGGTGGAAAAAATGGCAGAAGAGAAAAAAGAAAAAGTAAAGAAAGAATTCAAGAAAATTGACTGGAAGGAACTGAAGAGCAAATTCCACAGAATCAGTTTTTCTGAACTTTACGGAAAGATGCAGGAAAACCTTCCTCTTATGATCTGTACATGTATCTTCTCTTTTATTCTTGTGGCACTTGTTGCTCTTATCGTATTCTTTGCCAGTGTTGAAGGTCCTGAAAAGGTAATGGTTCCTGATGTTGTAGGAAAGAAACTTGAAAACGGACTTATTGAAATGCAGGTTAAGGAACTGTATCCGAAAATCAGCCTGCGTTATTCAGATACTCCGGGTGACGAAGGAAAGATCCTTGACCAGTCACCAAAAGCCGGCGCTATCGTAAAAGGATACAGCCGTGTTTCACTGGTAGTAAGCCGTGGTGTTATTGTTGATAAAGTTGGAAATTACGTAGGAACCACTCTGGATGCCATGCGCATGAACCTGCAGACTCTTTTTGCCGGTTCTACAAAGCCGCTCATCCTGATTGGAGACATAGACTATATTCCGGATACATCTCCGGCCGGAACAATTCTTGAACAGGATCCTGAAGAAGGAACTTCAATCTCTGATCCTGTAACTGTAAACCTGGTAGTAAGCCGTGGACCTCAGTACGAAAATACAAGACCACCATATCTTCTGGGAAGCAGCGTAAACGATGTTCTTCAGACAATTACACGAAGCAAGCTGATTTTCGATTTTACTTCACATGAAGTTGGAGAAGGCGAAGTTCCTGGTACTGTTGTAAGCCAGCAGAAGTTTGAAGATGAATTCGTTCCGAACTATACTCACGTTGAAGTTGTAATGGCAATGCCTGAATCAAGTGAAGACGGAAATGTTTACGGAATCTTCGAAAAAGTTCTTGATGTTTACCCTTATGCAGTTCCTATGAAACTTGATGCAGTTCCTGAAGAAGGAGATTCATATACAATCATCAGCTTCAACCACACTGGTGGAACTGTAACACTTCCTTACGCTGTACCTGCAGGAACAACACTCGTTCTTTACGTAGATAACCAGGTTAAGGCCAGGGAGACAATCCGTTAATGACAAAGCCTTTGATTTGTATGACTCTTACAGGGAAGACCCTGCAGGAGAACGCTGAACTTGCAAAAAAATACGAAAAGAAATGCGATATAGTTGAGCTCCGTGCCGACTGTCTTGAAGAAGACGAACAGCTTTATGTGCGCCGTTTCCCTTCAATGGTTTCACAGCCTACACTGCTCACAATCCGCAGAGATGTGGATGGCGGAAAATACACAGGAAGCGAATTTTCACGCACAAGTCTCTTTGGTCGTGCCCTTGCTTTTGCAAATACAGACCGGAACCGTAACTTTGCATACGTTGATTTTGAAGAAGACTTTGTGATTCCGGGAATTCAGGATGCTGCTCTTGCCTTTGACGTACGTATTATCCGCAGCGTTCACAATATGACAGGCCCGATTGTTAATCTTAAGGAACGGGCATCCAAGATGCTCAGAACAGGCTACGAAATCCCAAAGATTGCATTCATGCCGAAAACACTGAATGACGTTCTGAATCTTTTCCGTGAAGGCGAACAGATGAAGAACGACCATATCTTCATTGCTATGGGAAATCTTGGAACTCCTTCAAGAATCCTCAGTTCCAGAAGCAATTCATATCTTACATACGTTTCTCCTGACGAACTTATGACAAACCTTAAGGGAATCGGACAGCTGAATCCGAATGTAATCAATGATCTTTACCGTTTCCATTCAATCAACGAGGAAACTTCTCTTTACGGAATTACCGGATGGCCGCTTCTGAAAACCCTGAGTCCTGAAATTCATAACCAGGGCTATATCGGGCACGGAATGAACGCTGTTTATGTTCCTGTACGTTCCGAACAGATTTCAGAAACTCTGAGCTTTGCCGATGAACTGGGAATCAAAGGACTTTCTGTTACTATTCCTCACAAAGAATCGGTTATGTACTATCTTTCGGAAATTTCGGAAGAAGCCCTTTCTATTGGTGCGGTAAACACCATCTATAAAGAAAACGGAATCTGGAAGGGATGTAATACTGATGCCGGCGGATTCCGCCAGGCTCTGGAAGAATTCCTTTCGGTGAACAAACTCAAACGCAAAAAGGTTGCAATTATCGGAGCCGGCGGCGGGGCCCGTGCCATTGCCTATGTTGTAAAACAGATGGGCGGCAAAGCCTGTATTTTTAACCGCACTCTTTCTTCTGCAAAGGAACTGGCAGAAAAATATGGTTTCGATTACTGTGAGCTGAGTCCTTCATGTGTAGACAAACTGGAAACTTATTCAGACCTTATAATTCAGACTACATCGGTTGGAATGAATGCGGAAGGTTTCAGTTCTGCTGAAAACGATCCGATTTACTTCTACAACTTTAAGGGACACGAAAGTCTCTTTGATATAGTTTATACACCGGCTACTACACCTGTAATGCGCCGTGCATTCCAGGCTGGCTGCCGTACCTGTAACGGGCTTAAAATGCTTCAGTATCAGGGATATATGCAATTCAAAATTTTTACAGGAGTGGACTACAAAAATGCTGAGTCAGAATGAACAGAAAGTACTGGCAGCTCAGACTGCCGTTGATACACTGGTAGAAAAGGGAATCCTTAAAAGCGGGATGAAAGTAGGTCTTGGAACAGGCTCTACAGCAATGCCTGCAGTTGACCGTGTTGCTTATCATATTCAGAACGGAAACCTTAAGGATATTAAGGCTGTGGTTACAAGTTTCCAGACAGAAAACCGCTGTCAGGATCTGGACATTCCTGTTTATTCAATGAATGACAGAAGAATTGCCGGCCAGCTTGATGTTGCAATTGACGGTGCAGATGAAATTGATCCTGACTGCAACCTGATTAAAGGTGGCGGAGCTGCTCATGTTCGCGAAAAGATTGTTGAATACAATTCAAAGGTTCTTGTAATCGTTGCAGACCAGTCAAAGGTTGTTCCACACATTGGAACAGGCTTTAAGGTTCCTGTAGAAATTATTCCTGACTCACGCCAGGCTGTTGTAAATCAGCTGGAAGCTCTGGGTGCAAAATGTTACCTCCGCGAAGGCGTTAAGAAAGCCGGGCCTGTAGTAACAGACAACGGAAACCAGATTCTGGACTGTCAGTGGGAAAAACCGATTGAAGATCTTGCTGCTATGGAAGTAAAGATCAATCAGATTGTAGGTGTTGTTGAAAACGGCCTTTTTGCCGGAAAGAATCCTATAGCCTTTATTGCTAAGGAAGATGGAAGCGTAGAAGTCCGCAACCTGAAATAAATCAAAGGCCTGCCTCTGGGCAGGCTGTTTTTTTTTATGTATTCGCCATTCCCCACAGAAACCGCATATCACTATTGTCTCATCCTGAAAAAGCGTCTTGATGAAGGCGTATTACGGCTTGAACAGGTTACCCGCCTTTCTGTGGAACGGGCAGGCCAGGGCGTTATGATAGGCTGTCTTGTCTGTTCTGATAAAACCGGGGAACGTGTAGTTCTTTGCGCTAATTCGGGAATAAGCCGGAAGATAAATGGACAATGGACAATGGAGAATGGAGAATTGTCATGTGGAGGAAAACAGTCTGATTTTAAAGAAACTGTATTTAGGTGGGAAGAAAATGGAATTCAATTTATTGTAGTACCGTCTATCGTAAATGCAGAAGAAGTTGATAAAGCGCTTAAGAAAAACGATGCGGAAATTCACAGACTGACAGAATTAATTGAGAATGGACAATGGACAATTGAAAATGTTCGAAGAAGTGAAGGTTCCGTTTTTGATGAAGGTTCTACTGTAAGTGAGATTAAGAAACGAAGAAAAGCCTTATGTGATGAGTCACTTGAAGAAGTCAGAAAACTTTATGGATTCAATACGATATTTAATTCTCAATTCTCAATTATCAATTTTCAATTACCAACCGGAACTGGCGACTGCTGTGAACCAAAGTTATTCCATTATGCATTCAGCCATAACCTGAAACCGGTAAGTCTTGCCCAGATTTTTTATGAGGGGTTTGGGGCGGAGCCCCGGGGAGAGGGGTGTGGTGAAGACCGCAGATTGAGCCTGGCGAAATGCGGGCTGAACCCAGGGGGGAGACTTTCCCCCTCAAAAAATGAACTTGTACCGCCTTGCGACGAACGCTGCGGATTTCTGCTTCCCGGAATGCTTGGGCTGGAAATCCTTTACTGCGACAGGTACATTGTTGTGGTGAACAAGCCTTCAGGGCTTCTTTCTGTTCCCGGCCGTGGGGAAGAAAAACAGGACTGCGTGGTGAACCGGGTAAAGGCGCTGTACGGTTCTTTGTGTTCTATCGAACAGCCTTCGGTCCACCGGCTTGATATGGAAACCTCAGGTCTTCTGGTGCTTGCCTTTACGGAAGAGGCCCACAAAAATCTTTCGGCCCAGTTTGAAGCCGGAACGGTTCACAAGGAATATGCGGCTCTTCTGGATGGGGTTCTTGAAAAACAGGGAACCGGCCTCAGCGCTCCAAAACGCGGTGAAAAATCCGGAACTATGAAGCTTAAGTTCCGCCTGGACGTGGAAAACAGACCGCATCAGATCTATGATGAAGAATACGGGAAGGAAGGAATTACTGAATGGAAGAACGAAGGACTTGTATGGTATTCGTTTCCTGACGGCACAAAACAGAAGTGCACAAAAGTAAGGTTCTTTCCTAAAACAGGCAGAACTCATCAGCTGCGTCTGGCCTCTGCCGACGTTCACGGATTCGGGCTTCCAATTGCAGGAGATTCCCTTTACGGAAAATGCATGGAAGGCCAGAGACTGATGCTTCACGCGGAGAAAATCACTTTCAGCCACCCGATCAACGGTCGGGTTATGCAGTTCGATAAACGGGCTCCGTTCTGATTTTGTCATGAAGATATCTTTGAAGAAGTATTCAGATCGCCGGGAGTTAGCCTGAACTGATTTCAGATTCTCCTGGCTGAAAATGTCACACCGATTCCTCTGAAGAGGAACTCGATGCTAACGCAACGGGACTAACGTCCCTATGAGGAACGTGCACTGTAGGGGTAAAATTTATTTTAAAATATTTTTATCTTAATCAAATAGCTACCCCACAGCGCCGTTAGGCGCGTACGTTAGAAGAATTTCCCATACAGTTAAAATCAGTGTGATAATAATCTTAGACTTTAAGTTTTCCTAAAGTTTCACCTATGGAACTGTGAATCACAAGGTCTGCAAAACGGTCGGCCTGGGTTTCGCTTTTATTTATAAGAACCAGGTGTTTCCCGCGGAAATAATTAATGAGTCCGGCGGCAGGGTAAACGGTAAGTGAAGTTCCGCCTATTATGAGCATGTCTGCCTGGCGGATTGCATTTACCGCTCCGTTGATGCAGCCGTCGTCGAGGCCTTCTTCATAAAGAACTACGTCAGGCTTTACGATTCCGCCGCATTCATCGCAGACAGGATAATCTTCTTCCTTGTGATTCATGTAATCAAGATCAAAGAATTTGTGACAGTTCATGCAGTAATTTCTGAGGATGCTGCCGTGTAGTTCATAAACTTTTTTGCTTCCCGCCATCTGGTGCAGCCCGTCTATGTTCTGTGTTATTACGGCTTTCAGCTTTCCCGCTTTTTCCATTTCTGCAAGAACTTTGTGAGCTGTGTTTGGTTCAATTCCATTGATTATGAGTTTTTCACGGTAGAAGCGGAAAAACTCTTTTCTGTTTGAGTCAAAGAATGAACGGCTTATGATTGTTTCGGGCGGGTAATCCCATTTCTGGTTATAAAGCCCGTCAACGCTTCGGAAGTCGGGGATGCCGCTTTCGGTGGAAACACCGGCTCCACCGAAGAAAACTATATTTGAGGATTCGTCATAAAAACTCTGGAGAATTTCTGTTTCTGTCATACTGAAAGTATAACACAGAAAACTACATCAGGTCTGATTTTTCGATGAAGTAATGGCTTCCGCAGTTATTGCAGATGATTTCCAGCGGAAACTGATCCTGTGCCAGAATGTCTTCAAGTTCTGCTTTTGGAAGTGCTTTTACTCTCTGAACGAATGAGTCTTTGCTGCACGGACAGTCAAAAATCACGTCGCGGTCAAGAACGGCTGTAGGATTGAATTCGCGGAAAAGACCGTAAACTACGTCTTCACGGTTGCCGCCTTCGTAGAACCAGGTTCCGATACTTGGCATTGCGTTTACTGCATTTTCCGCACGGCGGATCAGGTCTTTCCTTGTTTCTTCCGAATCTTCAGCACCGCTGTTTTCGTTCTGTGCGCTGATTTTTGACTTTCCGCCTGCGCCAGGAACAACCTGAAGGAAAAGTCCTCCGGCTCCAACGACGCGGCCCTGTTTGTCAAAATGGATGCTTGTCTTGAAAGCTGTGTGAAGCTGTTCACTCTGACTAAAGTAGTAAGCCAGGTCCAGTGCGATGTTCTTGTACTGGATTTCAACGGAACTGGTCATAGGTTCCTTCATGCCTTCACCCATACGCTGAACGGTGAGTGTTCCGCCGTTTCCGAAGAAAGGTGCCAGGTCCCAGCTTTCAAGAGGTTTATCAAGTGGAATTGAGTCCTGCAGAAGATGTCCGCGGACGTATCCTGAAGAGTCAGCTTCAGCAACAAAGCCTTTGCAGATTCCGTCAGTTTCGTATGTAACTGTAAGGTGTTCGCGGCCTTTCATTACCGGAATAAGAAGGGAAGCGCAAAGAAGAGCCTGCCCAAGAACGTATGTTTCAAGAATTCCAAGGTTCTGGTTTGCACGCATCTGGTTTACCATCATGGTACCGTTGTAAAAAGCGCCGCGGAACTGTCCGTCGGCCATAACAAAAACGGTCATGCCGTCTTTCTGGATTGTGTTCAGATGTGTTGCCAGGTCTTTGTCTGTAATTTCTGCTTTGTTCATAATATGGAAGTTTATTCAGAAAACGTCTGTTTGTAAATCAGTATGAAGGTGGCTATACAAACTGTAATCCGTTATACTGTTCCTATGTCTGAAAATATCGTAAAGAGTACAGTTGAATCAAATCCGAATCCGGATGTTCTTAAAACAGCACTGGTTGCTATTATCGGCCGTCCAAGTGCAGGAAAATCTACATTCCTTAATACAGCATGTCAGGAAGCTGTAAGCATTGTTTCGCCTATGCCGCAGACTACCCGTAATGCTATCCGCGGGATTGTAAACACCTCTTATGGGCAGCTTGTTTTTGTTGATACTCCAGGGTATCACGATTCTGAAAAGAAGCTGAACCTGAAGCTTCGCGGTGTAACTGAAACAACCCTTGAAGGTTCAGACTGTGTTCTTTACGTTGTAGATTCAAGCCGTGAACCTGGTGACGAAGAAAAGATCACAGCAGAACTGATCAGGAATTATCAGAAGCGCATGGTTGTGGCAATTAACAAAACTGATCTTGCAGGGGCAAAACCCGACAGAGCAAAGGCTTTTGTAAAATCAATTCTGACTGAAATTCCTGATGAGCGAATTCTTGAAATGTCGGCAAAAAAGGACAACGGAATCAACGAAGTTCTTAAAGCCATTTACGACATTTCTCCTGTGGCTCCTGCCATGTATACCGAAGATTTCTATACAGATCAGGATATGAAGTTCCGTATTTCCGAAGCCATCCGTGGAGAAGCAATCAACCGTCTGGAACAGGAAATTCCTCACGCAGTTTATGTAAACGTAGCAGACCTGGAATTCCGCAATGAAGGAAAGAAACTCTGGGTACGCGCTTTCCTGTGTGTTGAAAGGGACAGCCAGAAGGGAATTGTAATCGGGAAAGGGGCTTCAAAAATCAAGGAAATCAGAGCAGCCTCTCTTAAAGCTCTCAATATGATTTACCCGTATAAAGTTGAACTTGATCTTCAGGTAAAGGTTGATAAGAACTGGAGACAGAAAGACGTTACAATTTCCCGCCTTATTCCGGAATAATCATTTCATAAGAGACATAGCCAGGGTTACAAGAACCGGCATTGTCAGAATCGAAAAAAGGGTACTCATGGCAACCATAGTAACGGAAACCTGGGTATCCTTTTCGTATTTAGCGGCAAACATTGTTGTGTTTGCTGCTGTAGGTGCACTGGACGCAATTACCATGCACGGAAGAATATTGTCCCGGATTCCCAGAAGGAACATGACGCCCATTACACTAAGAGGGCAGAGAATCAGACGCATGGCAATTCCAAGAATGATTTTCGGGTCTCTGAGAACTGCAAAGCTTTTGATCTGTGCAAGGTAGAATCCTATGATGAACATAGGAAGAGGAGTGTTCAGGTTTGCCAGATGCTGGATTGGAGAAGCAAGAATCACCGGAAGTTTGAATGGAGTAAGGAATATTAAAAGTCCTGCAGCTATTCCAATGATTCCAGGATTAATGAAAACTTTCCTTATGTTGATTTCCCTGAAAGAACCGCTCATAAGTACAAGACCGTAAGTCCATGTAATCAGGTTGAAGATTCCGATATAAGCTGTTCCAAGGAAAACTCCTTCGGAGCCGAGGATTGCATTCTGTAAAGGAAGTGCCATGTATCCGCAGTTTGAAAAAATGACTCCGTAGCGCAGAACCGCACGTTTTGCCTGTTCCCTGTCGTGAATCAGAATATAGGAGAGCGCGATTGCGAGTGCGTGGGCCAATACTGCACAGCCGGAACTTACAAGAAGTTTCTTCACAAGAAGAGGATCATACTCACGGTTAAAGGAATTGATGATAACTGTTGGAGTTACAAAATAAAGAATGAAGTGAGTAAAGTGTTTGATTGTATGCTCGTCAAAGATGTCTTTCTTTGAGCAAAGAAAACCGATTCCAATAAGAATAAAGAGAACAGCCACCTGAGTAGCAACGGAAGTGAGACTCGAAAACATAATCTCATTATAGTACTTTGCGCCGGTTTGCGAAACGTTCTGATTTTGGATATAATAAACTATTCTTTGCCGTTTTAGCTCACCAGGTAGAGCAGCTCCCTCGTAACGAGCAGGTATTCGGTTCGAGTCCGGAAAACGGCTTTATTAAAATAAACGTTTTTCGGGATAACGAAACTTAGAAAAAAAAGGGGCCCTAACCGAATACCGGAGTGAGCGCCTGAAAAAGCGATGAAGGAGCTTTTTCAGGATGAGTCGCCATGGATGGCGACGGCAACGAACGCAGGCGCCCGGAAGGAGAAAACAGGATGTTTTCGACTGGAGGGGGAGGTTCGAGTCCGGAAAACGGCTTTAATTAAAAAAAACGTTTTTTGGGATAGCGAAACCTGAAAACGGCTGAAATTTATATGTCACACGAACTTTTTGTAGGCGACAATCTCCTTGTGATGCAGCAGCATCTAGAAGAATGGCGCGGAAAAATCAACCTGATTTACACTGATCCTCCCTACAATACAGGTAATACCTTTACATATAATGATGACTTTTCCCGGAAAGGAGACCGCCATTCCGACTGGCTCAGTTTCATGAAAGCCCGTCTGGTTCTGGCCCGGGAACTCCTTTCTGAAGACGGCTGCATTTTCATAGCTATAGGAGATGACGAACTTTACCGTCTGAAGATTCTCTGTGACGAAATTTTCGGTGAAGAAAATTTCGTGAACAATTTTATGTGGCTCCACGGGAAAGGGAAAAAAGATACCTGGAGCCGTACCCTCACCGAAAACAATCTGTGCTACGCAAGGAACAAATCAGAACTGAAACCTTTTGTGGAAGTCCTTGAAACTGACTGGGCAGTAGAAAATCCTGACCAGGATCCACGCGGCCCATGGTTTTCGGGAAGCATTTCTTTTTCCGAAAAACGTTCAAATCCAAAGCACAGGAATTTCTACAGCATTACTTCGCCTGGTGGCAAGACCTGGGAACGTCAATGGCAGGTTTCCAGGGAAGAAATGGAAAAGCTCCTTTCTGAAAATAAGATCTACTTTGGAGAAGCTCCGGAATATAAGAATGTTCCCCGTGAGAAAATTTTCAACGGAAAGGAAACTGAAATAATCCCTAAGAACATAATAGAAAACGTGGGAACCACCCGCGAAGCCCAGAATCATCTGGACCAGCTTCTTGGGAAAAAGGGAATCTTTGATAATCCGAAGCCCGTAAAGCTTATAGAACATTTCATAAAAATTTCTGCAATGAAGAATGATATTACGGTAATGGATTTCTTTGCAGGAAGCGGAACCACCGCAGAAGCCGTTGAAAACCTGAATATGAAAGACGGCGGAAGAGGCCACTGCATTCTGATTCAGAAAGACGAAGAGACATTTGAAGTCAACGAAG
>JAZLIM010000031.1:0-43059 GCA_045617385.1 Treponema sp. | reverse complement strand
TCTTTACGTGTGCTTCACAGTGTCCGCACATCATACCTGTAATGTTCAAAGTCTTTTCCATTTTTGACTTCTCCTTTTTGTGTGATTTATTTCTTATTTTTTTGTCACCTGTAGAATTGTAAATCTTTGCAAGATTCAGTCTGAGTGCATTTGTGACTACGCAGAAACTTGAAAGACTCATGGCAAGGGCGCCGAACATAGGGTTCAGTTTCCAGCCGAAAAGATTTATGAAAACTCCTGCCGCAAGAGGAATACCGATTGTGTTGTAGATGAACGCCCAGAAAAGATTTTCTTTTATGTTCAGAAGAGTTTTGCGGCTTAAGCGGATTGCGGCGGGAACGTCCAGCAGACTGTCTTTCATGAGCACTATCTGGGCGGCATCAACGGCAACGTCTGTTCCCGTTCCGATAGCAATCCCAACGTCAGCTTCTGTAAGTGCAACGGCGTCGTTTATTCCGTCTCCTGTCATGCAGGTTACGCCTTCCGCTTTAAGCTTCTTTATGATTTCAGCTTTCTGTGAAGGGAGGACGCCCGCATAGACTTCATCAATTCCGGCCTGCTTTGATATTGCACGGGCAGTTTTTTCATTATCGCCTGTGAGCATGATAGTTTTGATGCCCATATTTTTAAGCTGGCTGATCGCCTTGGCGCTTTCTTCTTTGATTGTGTCTGACACCGCAATGATTCCAAGAAAATCATTTTCGGTTGCAAAGAACAATGGGGTCTGTCCCCTTTCAGAAAAACTGTCGGCTTTACAAAGAGCTTCTTCTGGAATTTTTGTTTTTATGCCGATGAAATCTTTGTTTCCGCCGAAAACTTTTTTCCCTTCAATAACGCCTTCGAGTCCTTTCCCGAAAACGGCATTGAAATCTGTTACTTCCATAAGTCCAATGTTTTCGGCTCCAGCTTTTTTTAGAACCGCTTTTGCAAGAGGGTGTTCGCTTTTTGCTTCCAGGCTTGCGGCAAGCTTCAGTAAATCTGGAGCACATTCAAAAATGTCTGTAACTTCCGGAGTTCCTTTTGTGATTGTTCCGGTTTTATCAAAAGCAACAATGTTGATTTTTCCTGCCTGTTCTAGCGTTACTGAGTTTTTGAAAAGGATTCCGTTACGGGCACCCATTCCGTTTCCCACCATGATCGCAACCGGAGTTGCAAGTCCAAGAGCGCAAGGGCAGCTGATAACAAGCACGCTTATTCCGCGGGCAAGAGCAAACCCGATTTCTTTTCCAAGAAGAAGCCACATTGCGATTGTGACTACGGCGATACAGATTACGACTGGAACAAAAATGCCCGAAACCTTGTCCGCAATTTTTGCGATGGGTGCTTTTGTTGCGGCAGATTCAGAAACCATCTGAATGATTTTTGAAAGCGTTGTTTCGCTTCCAACGGCTGTGGCACGGCATTTCAAAAATCCTGATGTATTGAATGTTCCGCTTGAAACTTTGCTTCCTTCTGTTTTTTCGGAAGGAATACTTTCGCCTGTAAGGCTTGCCTCGTTTACGGCACTGGTTCCTTCAACAACAATTCCATCCACCGCAATGTTTTCTCCAGGCCTTACTGTAAAAATATCGCCCGCCTGAACATCTTCAACCGGAACTTCCACTTCCTTTCCGTCTCTGATTACTGTGGCGGTCTGTGGTGCAAGTTTCATAAGGGACTTCAAAGCGTTTGTTGTTTTGCCTTTTGATTTTGCTTCGAGCATTTTTCCAACAGTGATAAGTGTCAGAATCATGGCGGCCGATTCAAAATAGAACTCGTGCATCAGCTCCATGACTTTTCCGTTTTCACCAAGATTCTGGAAATGCGTCATCAAAAACAGAATGATTGTGCTGTAAATAAATGAGGCGGAAGAACCCAGGGCAACTAAAGTGTCCATGTTGGGACTTCTATGAAAAAGGGACTTGAATCCGCTTACAAAAAACTTCTGGTTTATAACCATGATGATTGCCGCAAGAAGAAGCTGGCTTAAGCCCATCATTATGTGGTTGTCTTTCATAAATGAAGGAAGGGGCCAGTTCCACATCATGTGTCCCATGGAAATGTACATGAGAACTGCAAGGAACCCCAGGGAGGTGAAAAGTCTTTTTTTCAAAACCGGCGTTTCTTTGTCTTTCAGAAAATCTTCCTGGTCTGATTTTTTCTCAGCTGATTTTCCGGCGTTTTTATTTTTTGCACCGTAGCCTGCTTTTTCAACTGCAGAAATGATTTCGCTTTCCGAAGCGGTTCCGTCCAGAACCATGGAGTTTGTAAGAAGATTTACAGAACAGCTTGTAACGCCCGGTACTTTTGAAACAGCTTTTTCAACACGTGCCACGCAGGCCGCACAGCTCATTCCTGTTACTTCATAGTTTTGCATTGCGGTCCTCCTTACTTCAGCTTCTGGAGAGTCCAGATCAGTTCATCAATTACTTCGTCTTTGCCCTCTTTCAGGTCGCGCTTTACGCAGCTGTTAATATGGTTCTTCAGGATTTCCATCGAAAGAGATTCCAAAGCAGAACGGGCAGCACTGATCTGGGTCAGAATGTCTGTACAATATGCATCAGAATCCACCATGTTTTTGATTCCGCGGATCTGGCCTTCAATTTTACTGAGTCTTGTAATGAGTCGTTTTTTGTCTTCATCCTGACGGATTGTTTTTTTTGTTCCGTTGAGTGGTGCTTCAGCTTCTGCTGAACAGCAGCAAGATTTCTTTTCCATACCTTGAATATACCCCTAGGGGGTATTTGAAGTCAATCCAAAATTTGCTAAACTGTTTTTATAAATAACGAGCCTTTGAATTAAAGCACAACTTTACAGAAACTTTTTTATTCAAAAATATAATTATTCCTGAAAGTAGGAGGCATAAATGAAAAACATTGACTGGACAAAAGAAATTCCACAGGGAGCTTTTATTTCTAAAGCACCAACTTACAAGGTTGGAGAATATTTCAATCTGTTTAAAAAGGATGCCGCCTATGGAATGAATTATTACTTTTATGATCCAACAGAAAATGGATTTGAAAAAGGAAAATCCTATCCTGTATTGATTTTTCTTCACGGCTACACAAACGCAATGGAAGGCGATGTCTGCATCAATTATACAGGTGCTGAATTCTTCGCAACTGAAAAATATCAGAAGGCTTTGGGTGGTGCTTATATTCTTGTTCCTCTTGCCAATGAAAAGCGAAACGAAGAAGGAAAGGTTGTAGATTCCTGGAGCGACGAATACCAGGTTCCGCTTTACAATCTGATTTGTGATTTTATAAAATCTCACGCTGATGCAAACGGTGGTGTAAGTAAAAAACTTCTCTGGGGAAATTCTGCCGGAGCTTACATGACTTTTCTGATGGGTGAAAAATATCCGGGATTTTTTAATGCACTTATTCCGGTAGGTTCTGCCGAAATACCTGATGATTCAATTCTCGACAAGTGGGATGAAAATAACGTTCATCTGTTTTTTGCCATGGGTAAGCGGGATGAATTCAATGATTACGAAGACACTGTTGTTCCTCGCATTCCTCGTCTTGAAAAAATGAAAGACTGTTTTATTTTTACTCCTGACTGGGTTTATAACGGCGACAAAGGAATTGCCTCCATCAACTTCGGTACAGAAATGGGTCAGCATTGTCTTGTAAATCCAATGCACTGTAACTTAATGTTTGATGACGGCACCTGCATGGATAATCGTCTTCCTCGCGGGCTTACCGATTGGATCAACTACGCGCTTACTGATCATCCTTATATTGAAAAAACTCCTGTTCTGGAAACTGAACACCTGATTCTGCGACCTATTAAATTTACAGATCTGGAAGCAATTTACAAATGGGCAGGAGACGAAAAAAACGCAAAGTTTATGCTTTATTCAAAATATAAAAGTACGGCAGACGGTGTAGACTGGGTAAACTCCATGTATACAAATGCTGATGATCTGGATTACGGGTTTGTCTGGAAACAAACAGGTGAACTGATTGGAAGCGGTGGAATCTATCATTCTCATCATCCTGAAACTGAAGCCTGGAGCATTGGTTACAGCATCCGTACAGATATGTGGGGAAAAGGAATCACAACTGAGGCAATGAAAAAGATTCTGGAATATGCCCGCAGCACAAGAGATGTAAAGGAATTAATCGGAACTTTTGCAGTAGATAATATTGGAAGCCGAAGAGTTATGGAAAAACTCGGTATGACTTATCTTGAAGATACTGAGTATTCCAAGTGGGACGGCTCTGCTTCATATAAAGCACAGACTTTCCATAAGAGATTTGATTAACAAGGTTTCAGCTAACGGACCATTTGATAAAAAAAGCGGTGATGTAAATGAAGTGCACCCCAATTATTGGACACTTTAACTAGGCTGATTTTAAGGACTGATTCCTAAATTGTAAAGGAGTCAGTCCTTTTAATTTAACCTTGATTCTCTTTTCATTGTACCATTCGAGGTATTCAACCAATTCTTTCTTAAACTGTTCAACAGAATCAAAATGCTTTAAGTAAAGTAATTCTGATTTTAATAGTCCAAAGAAATTTTCCATAACTGAATTATCTAAGCAGTTTGCTTTTCGTGACATGCTTTGCCGTATTCCTTTATCTTTTAATCTCTGTTGATATTCATACATCTGGTATTGCCACCCCTGATCAGAATGAAGAATAAGATTTGTTCCATCAGGGATTTTTTCGAAAGCTTTATCAAGCATATCCATTGTTTGAGCAAAGTTTGGACTTTCAGAAAGGTTCCAGCTTATGAGGGACTGGTCATGCAAATCAAGAATTGGAGAAAGATAAAGTTTTTTGCCCATTATGTTGAATTGCGTTACATCTGTGACCCATTTCTGATTTGACTTTGTTGTGGAAAAATCTCTCTTTTTCTTTCGCTTTGGTCCCACCAGCAATAAGTTCTTTGCAATTTTACCAACCTGACCTTTGTATGAATTATATCTGTGAAGCCTTACCTGACAGACAATATGTTCTTCATGCATAAGCTTTTGAATGACTTTGTGATTTGTATTTAAGCCACGATTTCTGAACGCAAGAGTAATTCTTCTGTAACCGTACCGTCCTTTATTTTCATGATATATCTGCTGAATCAATTCCCGTTCCTGCTGATATTTTTCTTTGTGGGGATGTTTTTCTGCATAATAAAATGAACTTCGCGGTAATCCTGTAAGTCTTGCTAAATCTGCAACGGAGTAATCCTGCCTTAATTCTTTGATGACTCTGATTTTTTGTTCTTTGAGTCTTTTTCCCGTTGTTTGTCTTCCTGAATTAAGGCAGTTAATTTTTTTAGGTATTCATTCTCCATGCGAAGATAAGCCAGTTCTTCATCTTTAGTCCATTCTTCTCTTGGCTTGTTTGGTATTAAACTTTTCTTTGGCATTTTTGAACGCCTTCCTTGTTTTTGAAACAGAGCTTCTGTACCACCGGTAATATATTTCTTTCGCCATGCCCAGATTGTTCCTTTGTTTGATATGCCAAAAATCAAAGCTGTTTGCAGATCTGAAAGATGATGCTCTTGCTGATAGTTTAACACTTTTAGCTTAAATTCTCCGCTAAAATGGCGTGTTGGCTTTGTAAAAGTTCCTGTTAATTCATATTGTGCTATCCATTGTTCAATTTGACTATGATGAACACCATATTTCTTTTGCAGCCTTTCTGCTCCTATATGTATTTCCTTATGCTCTTCTACAATTTTTAATTTAAACTCTTCTGAGTATTTGGACATAAAAAATGCACCTCCTAAAATTGAACTTTATTTGTCCAACTTTAGGGGTGCACTTCAAAATCACCGCTTTTTTTTTACTGGTTCGCTGCCACGCAGCAAGCCCAAATTATTCTTCTACATCGTAACAGGTGAAGGACTATTCCTTTTCAATTTCTGTACATTTTATATGCAGATCGTCCAATTGTGCCTGGTCAACGAATGATGGTGACTCGTCCATAGGAGATGCAGCCAGGTTATTCTTAGGGAATGCAATTACTTCGTGGATCGATTCTTCGTGACGCATGAGCATGATCAGGCGGTCAAGACCAGGTGCAATTCCTCCGTGTGGTGGAGCACCGAATTTGAATGCCTGAACCAGGAAGCCGAATGCTTTTTCTGCGCGTTCGTTTGAGTAACCAACGATTTTGAAAATCTTCTGCTGGAGAGCAGGATCGTTGATACGCATAGAACCAGAAGCCAGTTCGTATCCGTTCAGTACCAGGTCGTAAAGGTCACCCTTTACTTCGCCAGGATTTGATTCAAGTGTATCCCAGTATTTTTTCTGTGGGAGTGTGAACATGTGGTGTTCTGTTTCCCAGTGGTTTTCTTCTTCGTTCCATGCAAAGTATGGGAAGTCGATGATCCATGCAAAATGGAATTCATCTTCCGGATTGTACAGGTTCAGGTCTTTACCAAGCTGTTTACGAACAGCACCAAGAGCTGTACAGGCAAGCTGCCATTTTTCGTCACTTACGAAAAGCAGAAGGTCATTCTTTTCAGCTCCAAGTTTTGCACAAACTTCAGCTTCTTTTCCGGCATAGAACTTTGAGATTCCGCCTTCAAAAACACCTTCGGCATTTACTTTCATCCATGCAAGACCTTTTGCCTTGTATGTTTTTGCAACGGCTTCCAGAGCTTCAACCATTTTGCGGCTGTATTTGTCTGCAACGTTTTTAACAACCAGAGCTTTGAGTCCTGAACGTTCGTGGCGTGGAAGAGATTTGTCTGCTTTTGCAGCGCCTGCTTTGAATGCAGCAAAGTCAGAAATGTCAGCCATGAAAGCGGCATCCTGCATTTTCATATCAAAGCGAAGATCCGGTTTGTCTGAACCGTAAAGATCAAATGCATCTTCCCAAGTGATGCGGTCAAATTTTGCTGGAAGATCGTAGTTCAGAGTTTTCTTGAAAATGTGCTGCATCATTCCTTCTGTTGTAGAAAGAACTTCTTCACGGTTTGTGAAAGACATTTCCATATCGATCTGTGTGAATTCAGGCTGGCGGTCGCCACGAGCATCTTCATCGCGGTAACAGCGTGCAATCTGGAAGTACTTGTCGAATCCAGAAACCATGAGCAGCTGTTTGTAAAGCTGTGGGCTCTGTGGGAGAGAGTAGAATTTTCCAGGGTGAACACGGCTAGGAACCAGGTAGTCACGGGCTCCTTCAGGAGTAGACTTGATGAAAGTTGGAGTTTCAATTTCCAGGAAGCCTTTTGATGTAAGGTATTCGCGTGTTGCAAAAGTTACCTGTGAACGCAGGATAATGTTTTTCTGCATCGGGTCACGGCGAAGATCCAGATAGCGGTATTTAAGACGCAGGTCTTCGTTTGGAAGAACGATTGTTCCGTCCTTCTGGCGAACTTCTTCAATAGAGAATGGCAGTTCCTGTGAAGTTGTGAAGATTTCGATATCAGAGGCTTCAACTTCAATTTCACCTGTAGCCATATCAGGGTTAATATCTTTGTCAGCGCGGGCGGCAACTACACCTTCCACGGCGATACAATATTCACTTTTAAGTGATGAAGCGATTTTCTTTACGTCGTCGCTGGCAGAATCCCCAACCATTACCTGAGTGATTCCGTAACGGTCACGGAGCATGATGAATGTGAGTCCACCCAAGTCACGGGCGCGGCTTACCCAACCGTTCAATACGACCTTTTTACCAACATCTGCCTTGCGAAGGTCACCGCAAGTTACAGTTCTTTTAGAATTTTCCATAATGTAAAAGTATATTCTTTTGCAGCGTTTTGTTCAATTTTGGGCGTCACCTGCTGGCGCAGGTCGGCGCTTCCGGGCGCCCCTACGGTTGGTCCTCCGCAAAGCTCCGGACCCGCTTCGCGGCCCTCCAGCGCCTGACGCAGTCACGTTTTTTTACACTAGTAGATTCCTTTTACAACCGGGTCAGACCAGTAAGAGCTGTATTTTACAGTTCCGTTTGAGGCCTCTTCCCAGATTGTCTGGAAGGCAAAAGATCTTGGTCGCTGAACAATCTTGCTGTTCTGCGAGAAAGGCTTAAGCAGATTGATTCCGCGGCTGAACTTGATGTGGTGTGAATCCATATTTCCGAAGTAGTATTCAGCCGAATTGATGTTGTCATCCCACTTGTTGTATTCCATTCCGGCACCCAGGGCAGGATCAACAGGAATCCAGCCGATTCCGCTGATGTAGAATTCCGACCACATGTGGTTTCGTGTTGAAAGATCAGGACTTACAAGAACACCGCAGTCTGCAAAGGCAGGAATGTCCATTGAACGCAGAAGTGCTGTGTAGATTACGGCAAAGTCATAGGCATCGCCTTTTTTGTCTTTAAGAAGATCCAGAGGATTTGCATCGTTCTTTCTGAACTTTTCCTGAATCTCAAAGTTCTTGATCATGTAATTGTAAACAAGACTTGCTCTTCTGTACGGATTCTTTTCAGCCTTTACAATCTGCTTTGCCAGTGCCGCAATTTCCTCATTGTCAGAAGGAATCAATTCGTCGGAGCGTGTGGCAACGGCAAAAAGAACATCAGAAAGATCACCGTTCTTTGTTGATACAGTAATTTCATTTACGCTGGTTTCGATGTTGTAAACCGGAACAACAAAAGACTGTTTGAAGAATGTTTTGCCAGGTGTGCTCTTTTCAACGTTCAGCTGATGAATCATTGTTTTCTGATAGTTTTCAAGAACAGGTTCCGGAGAAACTTCTGGCATTTCTATGTTGTTCTGATTTGCGTTTTCCACTGGAAGCGGACATCTCAAAGTGATTGTTGAAGAACTCTGTGTAACAATGTCTGCAATATCAACTGAATACTGAAGAAGAAAGAACTTCTTGTCTTTGTATTTCTTGTTTCCTACTCTTGATTCCAGCTGGATTTCTTCAGGGTCCGAACGTCCGGAAGGTGTGTCCACAATCACATAGCCCGAAACGGCACCGTCAGGAACACGCACTTTGATTTCAGTGTTCGACCAGTATTCGTAACAGAAATCATCTTCTGAAGCCGGAAGAAGGTTTTCCAGGAACGCATTGGATTTGTCTTCGTAGTCTCCGGAAAACAGAACTCTGGAAGATCCGCGGGAAGCTCCAAAGTTGTTGCCTTCAATCGTAATCAGCTGACCAACGGCTACCTTACGCTGAATCAGCTTCAGGTCTCCACGTTCGCATGAAAGTTTTGTGATCACCGGAGTGGTGATAAGCTGAACGTCATTTACTTCCACCGGAATGTCGGCTGCGTTTGCAAAGAAAGCCGGTTTTGAACGAAGCTTTCCCGAAGCCACAATTACAAGTCCGTCCTGAACGTTTGCCGGAATTACAACCTTGATTGTGTTGTCAGTCCACATAAGATACGAAGAAGAGGTAAGGCGGCTTCCACCGAACTCAACGTAGTTCATGTCACGTTCTTTTCCAAAGTTGCGGCCGGAAATAACTACCACGTCTCCCGGGCTTCCTACCGGAGGAGAAATAGCATCAATGACAGGTGTTGGTTTTGTCTGGGAGCGGAAAATATAAATCCCGCCAAGCACGGCCGAAATCAACAGAAGCAGTGTGATCAACCGGATCAGCGGGGATTTAAAGAAGAAGTAATTTATTGTCTTAGATGTGTTCACTCAACATATCCCTTATACAAGTCCACAGGAAGATCAATTTCTGTTGTATAAGGAACTGCATTAATTCCGGGAACTGTAATTTTGATAGAAATAGTATTTCCATTATCAAAATTAGAGCCAAAAACGTCAACATCCTGAATAACAATTCCCGATTTTGTTTTTGGAGTGCTGACCGGTGTTCCGGAAACTACAGCTGAATTCGGGAGGTTGCCCGAAAGAACGGCTGAATTTTTACGTTCAAGTGATACAGTATTTCCTGAAACAGGAGATACCATTGTATTCGGAAGGTTGCCTGAAAGAACGGCAGCGTTTTTGCGTTCAAGTGATACGGTGTTAGGAGAAAGCGAAGCAAGAGCCGAAATTTCAGCCACGGCATTTTCTGAATGCCTGATTCCGACTGGAAGAACAAAAGCAAAAACCGCGGCAGCGGCCATTGCGGGAACAGCATACTTGAAAACATTCTGCACAACCGGTTTCTTTTCCAGGTGCTTTGTGTGTTTGCTGTAATTCATGCGGATCTGAAGTCGCTGGAAACCTGCTTCCATTTCGAACTTGCTCATCTCTGGCTTTCCGCCAAGCTGCAGCATCTCTCGCATCTTCTTGAGCTTTTCAAGTTCTGCAGAGCATTCAGGGCATGACTGAACGTGGGCTTCGTAATCTTTCACATAAGAAAGAGGAAGTTCGTTATCAAGATAAACCGAATGAATATCCTTAGTCGGGCATAAAGACATTTTCTTCTCCTATCAGTTTTTCCAATTGCTCTCTCGCTCGGAAAATACGTATTTTTACGTTCCCCTCTGTTATTCCCAAAACTTTTCCGATCTCTTTATAGTTCAAATCCCCGTATTCACGGAGAATTATTACTTCCCTGAGTTTTTTTGGCAGCTTGTTCAGGCATTCCTGAATTCGCTTTATTGTTTCTGCTTTAAGCAAATCTACTTCGCCGCTGTCGAACTTTCTGTGGTCTTCATAGAGCACTTTTTCGTATGCCTTGTGTTCCCTGTCCTTACGTTTTACGTAGTTCAGGGAAGCATTCTTCACAACTCTGATGAGCCAGTATTTGGCATCATCGAGCGACGGGAAAACCAGCGATTTTTCGTTTGCTTTAATTAAAGAATCATGAGCCAGGTCCTCGGCTACTTCGTCGTCATTTACTACACGATAGGAAATCCGGAACAGGAGCTGCATGCATTCGTCATAAATCTTTTTGAAATCAGAAGGATTACCGGCATTAATCTGTGATGTTTCCATATTTCTCCTGACCTTCTACACATACAACAATGCTGAACTGCAAAGGTTACAAACAAATTTGAATTTCTTCTGTTTTAGAAGAAGAATTTTACGAGCATTGTTGCAGAACCACCACGGTCAATATACTGTCCTGCATAATCACGACACTCGCCTGTTACTAATTTTATCGTATCTGCAATATTTACTGCAATTCGTACCTGCGGAGTTACACGAATATAGGCTTCAATGTCGATTTTCGGGGTGTAATCGTTTGTGACTATGCCCATATATGAATTAAGCGAAACACCCCAGAGGGAATTTAGGCTCTGGAATGAAAGATTCAGTGTTATGCTCTGCTTGTCGTATCCTGCAGGAACAAAATCCCAGAAGGAAAGCCAGCCGGCACTGAGTGTGAAAATCTTGTAGGTAAATGAAACCTTCTCGTGGGTTTTGATCAGCTGGCGGTCGAAGGTGGCGAATTTGTAGCCCCCTGAAACCAGGAATGGTGATTCATAAACAGGTTCCCAGCAGAAGTTGTTAAGAGCGGTTTTCCTGTATTCGCCGTTCAGATTCAAAGTTACAGAAGTCTTTACAGGAATGTTGATATCCGCAATTCCGAACCAGTCGGAAGTTTCCTGTGGCATGAACGAAAGCACGCTGAATCTGTGGGCTTCTTCCAGTTCCCCAACATCCGAACGGATTGTATCCATACCGCCTGAAATATCCATGCGGATTTTTCTGTTCGAAAAATATACGGGAAGCTGTGCGTTCATACCAAGAGTAAACGGAACCAGAACATAGTTGTCGCCAATCTGGTCGCCAAGAACTACCCCGGCTTCCCCAAAGAATTTAGCTGTATCGTTTTTCCATGAAACTCCGGCTTTGAATTCACCGCGGTTCAGTGTTCTGTTTTCTGAATCTATCAGGTGACCGTTCCAGTCTCTGTCCATCCAGTACGAAGCCTTGAAGAATGAAGTAACACCGTTAGCGTCAAAACTGCGTTTTTCAGGATTTTTGTAATTCATGCTGTTCCATGAAATTTTTACCGTTGGTGTAAGGCTGAACACGGAAACGTCATTAAGCCACAGAGGAAGTGATGCAGAAGAGAGAGTATCCGCAAAGCGGTTGTACAGGCCCAGGTCCAGAGAAGAATCAAAAAGGAAACCGTTCGGGAGAATCCACGAATATTCGGCTCCAGTTCCAATATCCTGCTGCTTAAGAGTTGTCAGTTCAGAAACTTTTCCCTGCAGTCCGTTTTCAATTGCAGTGTATTTTCCTGAAACTTTCCACTTCATGTTGTTTCCGGAAAAAGTTTTTTCCGCACCAATTTTCATGTTGCGGTCATTGAATCCTTCCGAATATGATTTTCCGGAATAACCTTCGGCACCGTCATAATTGAAACTGATTTTGAAAGGATCGTTTCCGGTTACGCGGTAAACAGAAAAGTCTCCTATAAAATTTCCAGGGTAACCGGCGCCTACTTTCCCTTCGGCGAATACAAGTTTTTCGGAAGAGTTTTCTGTATCGTAAAGAGCTTCGTCTCCTTCGGAAATTTCAAAAGACGGAAGTTCCGGTTCAAGCTCTCCTGTTCCAACCGGCAGAGAAAACTCTGCTGAAAGAGTAAAATCTTCATCAGGGTTCGGAACCGAACTTTCTCCTTCAATTACCGTTGTAAGATCCGGCAGATAGATGCTGTCTTTTTCAGCCGCAAAAAGAAAGAAAGCCGAACAGATTAATGCTGCACCTGTAATCAATTTTTTCATATATTCACCTTCCGTTTATTTTACAATTTTCCAGACCGCATTTGCGTATCTGCTTTCAGGGTAAAGCTTTTCAAGAAGCTTTGCTGTTTCCCGGGCGTCTGCCGGTTTTTCAAGATGTACAAAACATTCCGCGGCTGTGTACAAACAAAGTGCTGCTTTATCGCCGTTGTTTTCCATCCTGAAATACTCCGCTGCCAGAAGATAATTTTCCGCCGCCTGAGTTTTGTTTTCTTCGCTGTAGAAATATTCAGCAAGAAGAAGTGCATTTCTGGCAGCTTCCGCGTGTTCTTCCTGAATGTTCTTTTTCTGTCCGGCAAGAAGTTCTTCTGCAAGCTTTACAGACTGCCGGCGTGTTTCATCATTTCTGTTGTACAGTTCAGCAAGTTCAGTTCCAAGCTTTCGTCCTTCCGGTGTATTTTTTCCACCGGCTTCTTCGTAAGCAGAAACTGCCTTTACCATTTCAACGCTTTCTCCCTTCTGGATTTTTTCACAAACTGAAATTATTTTTTCCAGCTCCCGGTCTTTATATTCAAGACGGCTTTTCAGTTTCAAAGCTTCTGAATATGCATCTGCATAACGTTCTTCGCTGTAACTGATTTTTACCAGAAGATTCAGAACTTCATTTGTGAACATACTTTCCGGGAAAGCCTGAACATATTCTTTTCCTGAACGGTAAGCTTTTTTATAGTCCTTCATCCTTGCATAGGAACTGAACTGATGATAAAGGGCTGCATCGGCATAACTTCCGTTCTGATAGTTCTTTGAATATTCCTCATATTTCTTTGCAGCTTTTTCGTAATCATTTGCCGAATAATAAACTTCTGCCGAACGATAAAGTGCATATTCTTTTCTGTCTGATTCCGGAAGATTCCGGTAAGCCTTGTAATATTCATCCGAAGAAGCATCAGCCTTTCCGCCCATAGCAAGTATGGAAGCCAGAAGAAGTGAAGTCTGCAGCTTCTTGTTTTTGTCAGAAATTGTTTCCAGATATTTTCTGCAGTTTGTTTCTGCTTCTGCAAAATTCTGCTGCATAAGGCAGCTTCTTGTTTTGTAGTAAAGGCTTTCGGAACGGAAGCGGTTTTCTGAAGTTGCAAGGTATGCATCCAGAGCCTTAAGGGCTGCGTCATAATCGGAAAGCATGTAATCTGAAACGCCTTTATAAAAAGCGGCTTCCGATTTTGTTTTTTCTGAAAGTTCTTTTGAACCGGAAAGTTTTGCATAACCGGCCGAGGCGGCTTTGTAATCTTTGAGTGCAAAAGCCGAAGATGAAGCTATCCAGATTGAACGGGCATCCTGAAGGATGGAGGCTGCACTGTATGCTTCGCCGTATTTTTTCTGACGGTAAAGGCACAATGCGTAATTTCCGTTTTCCGAAATCTCTTTGTATATTGTTCCCGCTTCAGAAAATCTTCCAAGCTTAAAATAAGAAGCGGCAAGAACTCTCTGACTCTCGCGGTTTTTGTTTTCTGTTTCTTCAAGAACTTTACATGCCTCTTCGAATTTCTTTTCTGCATAATACGAAAGGGCTGCCATGTATCTGATTCCGTCAGACGGGTTTTCCATTTTTTCGTACGCAGAAATTACATCGTCATATTTTTTCAGAGTAAGGTCTGTCTTGATTTTTGTTTCTTCAAATGAAGCGCGGAAGTTTTTTATGTCATCCTGAATCTGAATATCAGAAAGGATTACTTCTGTTTCCTTTGCATTCTGAATCAGCCCGGCAGAAGGTTTTTCAAAATTTTCTGTTCCGCCTTCCATAAGGCGGCGTGCTTTTTCCAGCGCCAGATAATTTTTGTTCTCCACTGGTACAGGTTTTTTTCCAAGAGAAATTTCTGCTTCAAGTTTTTTTTCGGAAAGGACTTCAAGTATCTTTCTGTTAAAATCTTTTCCCGTTTCCGTTTCGGCAAGCTTTCTGATTTTTTCTTCCAGCTGAATTGTCTTTTCAAAATTCCCCGAACGGTTATAACACTGTGCCAGTTTCTGAACAGCTTCGTTGTAATCTTTCTGGTCAAAACTTTTTCCGTTCCCCACAACGTATTCGAAATCCGGAACGGCGCCTTTGTAATCTTTTCTGTCGTAACAGATTCTTCCAAGATACATAACCGAACTGTTGTAGTATTTTTTTCCGTCGGCGCCGGTCAGGGCACTGCAACATTTTTTGAAAGCGTATTCAGCTTCCTTTCCCTGCCCCAGAAGATAGTGTGCCCTTCCCTTCCAGTAATAGCTTTCTGCCAGATCTTTGTTTCCGATGTAAAGCTGGGGGATAACTTTTTCCAGAGCTTCTACTGCATTCTTGGCCTGCCCCATGCGGACATAGCATTCGCCTTTTTTCAGAAGAACCTTCGGGAGAAAAACTGATTCCGGATACTGGTTTTCAAGACTTGAAGCTTTGTCTACACATCCGGGTAAAAAACCGCTGTTGTAAGCGGAAACAACGTCATTGTACAAAGACGACACTGTTTCCTGTGCAAAAACAGGAAACAGTGAAATGAGAAAAATCAAAGTAAATAAAATTCTACGCATAGATTAAATCAGTCAGGAAAGAACATATCGCTAGAACGTACTCTTGTCAGGTAAACAAAACAGTCACCATAACGAAGAATGAAATCTTCCAGCGACATTTCTTTTCCGTTCATATATACGAAACAGTTGAAAACACCGTTTGTTTCAAAGTAAGGCATAAGCACCAGATTATTGTTGAACACTTTTACTTCCGGTGTTCTGTAATCTGTTTCTCTAAGGGCACTGAAATAAATTGTTCCCGGTTCAAGATTTGCAAGAACGTAAAGCAGAGATTTGATTACGTTCACGCTGTAACCTGAATCCTTCACAAAAGTCACTGTGTTTACAATTCCTTTTTCTGTCATTCCTGAAGCAAAAGGTTCAAGAGTAACATCTACTCCGGATTCGTTGAATTTGTAAATTGTTCCTGTATTTACACTGAGAACTGCTGAACTCAAATTACGTACAAAATCCAGGGCAAAGGAAAGGGAATACTTCTGGGAAAGAACGCCCTGGTATCCGGTTTCCTTATATTCCACGGTCTGAGCCAGAAGCGGATAACGTTTCAGTTTTCCGCCTGCTACAGGTTCAACAAGGCCGTCTGCAATCCACTTAAGGAAACCTGCAGACGAAAGCAGTTTGTGTGTTTCTTCAGGTTCCACTGGAATTTCCCGACCTGTAGCAAAATCCACCAGGCGGCCGTTTTCATCATACATGGCATCAGGGTTGAACATGATTTCCGGAAGTTTTTCGCGGATTACCTGACTCATCTGAAGCACACTGTGATACATTTCCGGTCTGCATTTTACATAAGCCCATGGAACATTTTTCCGTGTAATCTGCTGAACTTCGTTGAAGGAAGCCTCATAGAATTTTTCGAACGGAACACCGGTCGGTACGTTCTTTACTGCGTAATTCCCGAAGATTACAAGGTCACAGACAGAAGTTCTGTTGTACGGTGAGAACTGAATATAAACGTCGCTGTCCGGAAGGAAATAGTAGCGGATTCTGATTGGTTTTCCGTCTTTCTTGTTTCTGATTAAAACCCAGCTGCCTGCGGCGTCGCCCGGGTATACTTCCTGCTCTTTTGTGTAAGTTCCCTGATCGGAATACACATCCACGAGCATTGTCATTTTTGGCGAAACAAAAACGTTGAAAGTGGTTTCGGCTTCTTCAAGTCTTACCTGGAATTCCTCTCCCACTTTATTGCGGTATATCTGAGGTTTGTTGTTTCTTACAGTTGTAAGGGATGCTTCAAACCAGGATTCCCTCAAACCCGAACGGATCTGAGCTGAATCCGGAATATCAAAAGCGTTTGTTTCTGCAAAAAGAAGTGCAGAAAACAGAACAAGCATCGTTTTGACTAAAAATTTCTTTCTCATATCGAAATTTTCGGCATTTCGGAAGATGAATTTAGACCTTTTTATTTTGTTGTGAAACCGGCTTTAAGTCCGTTCATGGCTTCCACAAAGTTCGGGAATGTTACGCTGCACCATTCAGCGTCAGCTACTTCCACTTCTTCGCCTTCTTCAAGCCCAAGTCCGCAGCATGCAAGACTCATAACAATGCGGTGATCTTTATAGCTTTCCACAGCACCGCCATGCATTTTGCATTCGCTTCCGTAAATGAACATTGATTCGCCGGCGTCTTCAACTTTTGCACCAAGCTTTGTAAGTTCGCTGCACATTGCAACAACGCGGTCAGTTTCTTTTTTGCGGCAGATTTCAACGTTTGTAAGTTCTACAACTCCGTCAATGAAACATGCGATTACTGCAAGAGCACAGATTGCGTCCGGGAAAGAAGCCATGTCTACAACAAGTTTTCCGCCCGGAAGATCTTTTGTGCTGAGTTTTTTTCCGCCGCGGACAATCAGGCTTGTTCCTTCGTAATGAATATCAGCTCCAACTGATTTCAAAACATCAACGATTGCTTTGTCGCCCTGGCTTTCGCCTGTGTCCACGTTGTCGATTGAAATTTCACTGTCAGTAATGAGAGCTGCGATCAGAGGGAATGCAACGCCTTCCCAGTCTGAAGGAATTGTTGTATCAAAACCTTTGTATTCTGCAGGTCCTTCTACTTTCACATTTTTGAAATCTGGCGAAATTGAAACATGGCTTGGTTCACCTGTCACCTGGTCCATCCAGATTTTGGTCATTGTCAGGTAAGGAGTTTCCTGCGGAGTTGCCAGTTCCATTTTCATTGTTCCGTTCATGCGCAGAGTGGCCATCATGATTCCGGAAATATACTGGGAAAGTTTTCCGTCTGTTTTAAGTACATTGTCTGTACAAATTGGTCCCTGTACTGTGAAAGGCGGTTTGTTGTTATTTGCACTTTCTGCTTTTCCGCCAAGCTGTGTAAGTGCATCCAGAAGATGTCCTACCGGGCGTGAGCAGATTGATTCATCGCCTGTAAAAGTAACCTTTCCGTTCAGAGTAGAAAGAACCGGCGAAAAGAAGTACATAAGCGAACCTGAGTTTCCAACATCGATTGTGCCTTCATCCGGCATCTTCAGATTTTTTCCGGCACCTTCAACTGTCCACATCAGTTCAGCTGAATCTGTAGGATATTCACATTTTGCACCGATCAGATTCATGGCCTTTGCTGTTGAAAGACAGTCATTGCTTGGAAGCGGATTTTTGATATGTGATACACCTTCGGCCATAGAGGCCAGAATAAGTGCACGAATTGTATGACTTTTTGAACCCGGAACTGTAATATTTCCGGAAAGAACTGCTTTTTTTGCTGTAAGTTTCATAATGTCCTTATTTTAGCACACCACGGCTTTTGATTGAAGTATGCTTTTTTTTACGTTAAAATCTATTATATGAGCAAAAAAGCCGTACTTTATACAGAAAATACTGAAGGAATCCTTGAACTGGCTCAGTATCTGAATAAAAATGACTGGACAATTTATTCCAACGGTAAAACCGCTGAACTTCTTAAGAATAATGATATTCCTGTAAAGACTGAACCGGCTTTTGATAACGGGCCAAGAAACATGTCTCAGAGTTCAGAACTGATGAATAAGGTCCTTGCCACCCGTCTTGATCCTGAATCTGATTCTCCTTTCGAAACCAATGATTTCGAAAACAATGTATTTCTGATCTGTGTGAATATTTTCCCCCAGGAATTTACTTTCGAAACCATTCCAGAAAAAGGCTCTGAGAATGGACTCAACACATACCTTACTTCGCTTATCAGAAACTCAACCATAAATTACCGCAACGTTCTTATTCTTACAGACCCGGAAGATTACAAAGAAGCTATAATTCAGCTACGCACAGACAGCGTCCAGAATTCATTCCGTCTTTACCTTTCAGGAAAAGCTTTGAACATGGTTTCTGCTTTCGATTCAGCCAATGCCAACGCCATCCTGAATTATTCACCTTTCAGTAAAACTTCGTACCACAAATATCTGACTCTTCCATTTGCAAAGATGTACGAGCTTCATTACGGTGCAAACCCACACCAGACTGCCGCTCTTTATAAACTTACCGACAGTGACATTGGTCTTGGCGGTTTCAGAAAACTGCAGGGCCGTGAACTGACTCACAAAATCATCGTTGATACAACTTTCGCCTGGAACCGTGTAAGTGCTGTTTATGAGTATCTCAAAACCCAGTCTTCAGTAAAAAGTACAAACTGCGACGGATATCCGTACGTAACTCAGTTCTCTCCGCTTACAGGCACCGTATTTACTGTTCTTGTAAAATACAACCTGATTATCGGAGCCGGTCTTGATACAAATGTTCTTGATTCTTTCCGTAAAAGTCTCAGTAACGATCTGGATTCCATAAATCATTCGTGTCTTGCCTGCTCTGCCGTTATTGATGCAGAAGCTGCAAGTGAAATCGTGAAATATGACTTTTCAGGTATCGTTGCTCCCGGCTTTACAGAAGAAGCCCGGAATATTTTTGCCGATAAGAGCAGCATCCGCCTTGTTCTGGCTACACGTTCAGCCTACCACATCACACAGGCCGTAAACCTGGATGGCGGTGTTATTGTTCAGTCGGAAGACTCAAAGCCTTACGAAAAATGGATCGTTCCTACAAAAACCCGCCCGACCCAGCACCTTGCTGATGAAATGGCTTTTGGTATGATTCTTTCCATGAGTGCTCACTCTTACACCAGCCTTATAGTTAAAGACAATTCTGTTGCAGCCATAAGCTCGGGCTTCAGTTCCCGCATAAAATCTCTGCAGAACTCTTTGTACGAAGCAAAACAGACTGCAAAAATGCATAACGAAGAAGACGGAAAAATCGGAGATATTCTTGTGTGCGATTCAGTGATTGAACTTTGCGACCCTGTTAAAGAAATGATTGACCGGGGAATCAGTGCAATCATTCAGACAGGCGGAAATCCGAATGATCAGGAATTCATAGACTATTGTGATGAACACAACGTTACAATGGTATTTACAGGAATGACTCATCATAACTACTAAAATTGTTACCGATAAATAAATAAAGGAAAAAACAAACTATGATCTACTATTTGGGCCAGTATCTCCAGCAGTTCTGGGGACCAGCCAGACTTCTTACTTCTTACACAGTAATTATTTCAGCCGGCGTTTATGCCGGATTCTTTCTTGCCTGCGGACTGATTCCAAAATTCTACCGCTTCATGCCTCATGACCGCGGCCGCGAATTCACAATCAATGCTGAAGCAGCAAAAGGAAAACCAACCGGAACCGGTTCAATTTTCATTTCGCTTTTTGTAATCATCTGTTTTCTTGTTCTTCCACTGAAAGTTCCACAGATGCTCGTTCTGGCTCTTACCTGGATTACAATGCTTACAGGCTTCCTTGATGACAGAAGCGTTACAAGCTGGGGCGAATACAGAAAGGCTCTTCTGGACCTTTTGATTGCCGTAGCAACTGCATTCATTCTCTACTACTACAAAAAGAATGCTTCTCCTGATGAAACAGTCCGTTTCTGGCTTCCTTTTGTTACACATCCGGTTTCAGTAAATCCTGTAATCTATATCCTTATCTGTGTAATCATGATCTGGACTTCAATCAACACTACAAACTGTACTGACGGAGTTGACGGATTATCTGCAACTTTAGTGCTTGTTGCGTTGTTTACTTTAGGAGCGGTGTTCTACTTCGTTCTGGGACACACAGATATCGCATCTTACCTTCTGGTTCCTCACATCGATGACGGTGCCGGCTGGGGTGCAATGCTGTTCACTCTCTGCGGAGTTGTAATGGGCTATCTCTGGCATAATGCCTTCCCTAGCAAATGTCTTATGGGAGACGCCGGTAGCCGTGCTCTTGGTTATTTTATCGGAGCCTGTGTAATGGTCAGCGGAAATCCATTCCTGATTCTTGCAACCTCTTCGATAATTTTTGTAAACGGCGGAATGGGCCTTCTGAAAGTTTTCCTTTTGCGTTTCTTCAAGATTCACATTTTCGAAAACATCAGATTCCCGCTCCATGATCACATGAGAAAAAACAGAGACTGGTCTCCGACACAGGTTCTCCTGAAGTTCGTGATGATGCAGATTCTGATTACAATTGTGTTGTGCGGACTTTTCTTCAAGATCCGCTAAGGAACTGAATGAAAAAACTTCTACCTATTCTGGCTTCCCTCCTTCTTCTCGGAAGCCTTATTTCCTGTAAATCTGAAATTACACTTACCGCCTGCAAAGACGGAAGTGTAAACGTTTCCTTTTCCGGTGAGTGCGGTTCTTATTTTGAAAAGATGGTCCGCTCTTTTTCCGGAAATGACAAAACATTCCTGTTTGATTCCCTGGAAATCCGCCAGAGTTTCATGAACAGCGGCTTCCGCGAAGTTTCTGTTTCAAATCCAACTATTTCCGGGCTCCATGTAGAAATGAAAGATCCGGGAAACTCTTTTCTGTTCTCTTCCGGACTCCTTGTCTGTGATAAGAAAGACGTATTTGTTACAGTTTCCTCTTCCGTTCTTCAGAAGTTCTACGGCTCAGCCGACCCGGACATTCTCACTTTCCTGGACCTTCTCCTTGCTCCGGTTTTCAACGATGAACAGATGGATGTTGATGAATATCTTGAAACGGTCGGCTCATTCTATGGCGAAGAAGCCACTTCAGAAATCGGGGAATGTAAAATTAAACTGAACATCATTTCCACCGAAGGAAAGAAAAAAAGCTTTGAAGTACCGCTTTCAAAACTTCTTACGCTGGATGAAACTCTTGTTTATTAATGAACGTTAAATCAAATGGTCCCTGAGAATGCGGTCCCTGAGCCTGTCGAAGGGTCGAAGGGCCCATTTGAAAAAAAAAGACTGCCCTTTTTAAAGGCAGTCTTTTTTTTGTCCGTTTATATTTACTAAGCGTTCAAAAAGAAAAGTGAAAGGAACAGGAAAATACTTCCGGCCAGCATAATACAGTTTCCAATGAAGTGCATGAACTTCACTTTTCTAAGGCTGTAGAATACCAGAGCCACAATATAGAATGCAGCCGCTGTAACCAGGAATCTGAATGATACTTCAGGAAGAATTCTGTGGAGAATTACCGAAACGAAGATTCCGGAAAAACCTGTAACGATGTAAAGAATCATTGCAGGTTTATCAAGTTTTGTTCCGAATACTGCAAAAAGAACAACGCCAACTACGGCAATTGCCCATACAATTCCGAACAGAACCCATCCGATTACGCCCTGAACTTTTGTAAGAGCATAAGCTGTGTAACCCCAACCGATAAGTACAAAACAGAAACAGTGCGAAAGTCTTTTGAAAACTTCCCTTGCTGTATAATTTCTTAATGCGTGGTGCATAACCGAAGTCATGTACATTAAAATCATTGAAGCGCCAAAGAATGTATAAATCACAATCGAAAGGCCTTTAAGATTTTCCAGCCCCATGATTGCAAGTGTATCGAAAAGAACGAGGGAAACGATTGCAAACAGAACACCAATTCCCTGGATGATTGAAGAACAGAGCTCTTCTGCAAAAGTAAACTGTCTTTTGTTTTCATCAATTTCGATTACTTTCTTTTCTGCATCGATTTTCTTCTGAGCACGTTTCTTTGCTCTTTCGTTTTTTGCATAATCTTCAGCAGCATATTTTGCCTTAAGACGTTCCGGATCTTTTGCATACTGAATGTTTATATTACGAACTTCTTCTTCGTAATCTTTCTTCAGTTTTTTAAGTCTTGCCTGTTTTTTTACTTTCAATGATGTAAGTGTGGACTTGCGAACTGCTTTTGCAGCTATATCATCCTGTCGTGACATTATTGTCCTCCTGCATAAATTGCATATAACAACACACCGGCTGCAACCGACACATTAAGACTGTCGATTTTTCCGCATGTGGGTATTGAAACTATTGTATCACACTTTTCTTCCAGAAGACGTGTCATGCCGGTGCCTTCGCTGCCCATAACAAGAACTGTCTTGTCAGAAAACTTGATTTTTGTAAGATTTTCTCCGCCTGCGTCAGCGCCATAAACCCAGAAGCCTGTTTCCTTCAGTTTTTCTACTGCACGCACAAGGTTATTTACAATCGAAACCGGAACCCATGCCGAAGCCCCTGCGCTTGAACGGGAAATAACCTCGCTTCCAATATCTTTGCTGGAATTGTTTTCCGGAATAACTACCAGGGCAGCACCGAACTGGTCGCAGCTTCTGATAATTGCACCAACGTTATGTGGATCTGTAACGCGGTCCAGAATCACTACAGTAGATTTTTCTGCCCCGCCGTTTACTTTGAGCCATTCGTCAAAGTCCACCAGGTTCTTCTGCTTTCCTGAATCGCCGGAAACTTCAAGAACAATTCCACGGTGATCCTGGAGAGTTTCATCAAGTTCCGAAACTTTTGAATCCAGAACTTTGTCTTCACACTGTGTTACAGTAACACCGTTTTTCCGGGCTTCTTCAATAATCTTTTTTACACGAGGACCCGCCTTGCTGTAAAAAATCTGATAATCTTTTGGATTTGATTTTGACTTGGCCAGTGAAAGAACTTTTTCTTCTATTGCGTGAAAACCGGTAACAACTTTCATATTATCATTATGACATTATTTCTAAAATTGTCAAAGAGCATTTTAAACAAAAAAAACCCGGTCAAAAGACCGGGCGTTATTTTCAGCGCTATTTAATTAGCGGCCGCAGCATTTCTTGTATTTCTTTCCAGAACCACAAGGACATGGATCGTTGCGTCCAACTTTTGCACCTTCACGTACAACTGTTGTTGGAATAACGTTTCCTGCAACGTATTTCCATTCACCGTTTACTTTCTTGAAACCAGAAATTTCGTGGTGAACATCGTGCATCTGTTTCAGTGTGTAGTCAGCTGTGAATTCAACGATTCCTTCATCATCAGCTTCTGTACCTTTTTCTGTGCGGATAATTTTAAGTCCGTTCCACTGTGACTGACGGCTCCAGTCTTCTGTTGCCTGTCTGTCGATTTCTGCAATTCCTTCACCTTCTTCACATGAATTGATGATGAAGTCAATTTCGTGTTTTACGTATGAAGTGTAGCGGGCTCTCATACATGCTTCCGCTGTAGGAGCTTTTACTTTTCCTTTAATGATTGGTTCACAGCATTCATCGTATGCTTTTCCAGAACCACAAGGACACAATTCTTTATCTGCCATTTTATTTTTCCTTCTTAAAATTGATTACTTGAGAACAACAACATCGAAACAGATGTAAGCACCGCCAGGAATTACTCCTGGGATTCCCTGTGAACCATAAGCTGTTTCAGGTGGAAGAACCATCTTACGTGTTTCACCATATTCCATATCCTGAACCATGATGTCGAATCCAGGAATCATCTGTCCGCCTGCTGTTTTGAATTCCAGGGCTTCGTGACCCTGTGGGTGGAATTCTTTTGATGCATCGAAAATCTGACCGTCTGTAAGGTATCCTTTGTAACCAACAGTTACGTTCTTTCCCTTACCTACTTTCTTTCCGTTTCCTTTTTTCAGAATCTGGTAGTAGATTCCGTTTCCGTCTTTTTCACAGCCTTCGATAACTTTTGCCATAGCCTTTTCTTTTGCTTCCTGAGCTCTCTTTGCTACGTCAAAAATTGCCTGGTCAAAATCTTTCTGTGTTGCAGTGAACTTTTCTGCTTCACTTCCCTGGCGGATAATCTTCAGAGAAATGATTGTATCTCCCTGAGAAACAGTATCAACTACATCCTGACCTTCCAGGATTTTTCCAAAGATTGTGTGTTTTCCGTTGAGCCAGTCAGTTGGAACGTGTGTAATGAAGAACTGGCTTCCGTTTGTGTTTGGACCTGAGTTTGCCATAGCAAGGTATCCAGGACCATCGAATGAATATTTGTCACACCATTCGTCAGGGAACTTGTAACCAGGACCACCTGTTCCGTTACCTTTTGGATCTCCACCCTGAATCATGAAGTCAGCAATTACACGGTGGAACTTGAGACCGTCATAGAATGGTTTACCTTTGGCTGCATCCAGAGTACCTTCTGCAAGTCCTACAAAGTTGATAACAGTAAGAGGAGTGTCCTTGTAAAAAAGTTCAAGAACCATCTTTCCTTTTTCTGTTTCCATTACTGCGAAAACACCTTCTTTTCCTTTCAGTGCGTCCATATTACTACTCCCTGCAGCAGCTTTTTTTCCTTTTGCTGAACAACTGCCGCCAGATAAAATTAACAAGCCGAATAACAAGCAAGATAAAAGTTTTTTCATTTCCGAAACTCCTTTTTTAATTATACAGCCTAAAACTGATCAAGGAACCAGTTATAAACTGCTGTTAATCTGGAAACAAGAGAATCAGAAACCTGTTTTCTCATTCCCGGAAATTTTTTCATGTTTACATCTGTAGCAAGATAAACCAGAAAACTGTCTCCACAGTCAACAATCAGATAACTGAGAATCAGATTTTCAGGATTAACTGCTTTTATAAATCCGAAACCCATAGCGTCTTTATTTGTTACACGAACATACAAAGCCTTTTCAGACTGGTTATAGTCCATCTGATAGATATTCGGTCCGAAAGAAGCATCATGCAGCTGTGCAAAGTATTGCAGCCCGTCAGTTTCGGAAATTTCGTAATCAGGCACTTCTTCTTTTTTTTCAGGATCAGAAACAAAGTGAACGTCCTTATAAAGAACCATTTCCTTTTTTCTGGTTGTCGAGAAATATTTCATTCCCGTCATTTTTGAAACTGAAGAAAAAATTTCTGCTGCGTCTGTAACATCAAAAACCGGTTCCTTGTTCAACCGTTTCCCAAGTTCTTCTTTTGTTATGTAATACATCTGTTCTGCAACAAAAGGAACTGTTGTTTTCTGAACGCGGTTTGCACGAATCAGATTAGTGTAATCACATTCCGGAAGAACATGATATTCGTCGTCTGATTCTTCATTGATGTTAAGGACACTTCCTGTTTCCAGGAGTCTGTTCCGGAATTCTTCCGGAACTGCTTCTGAAAATGAGTCTTGAGCGTAGGCAATTGCCGAACTCATAAGAATTACTCCAAGAAGAGCAATCTTTGTTTTATTCATTAGCGGATTCCTTTATATAAAACTCTAACCTGTTTATATAAACCGTCTCCCTCACTCTTTGTTTCAACATCAGGAATATCATTAAGTGTTGTATGAATCAGTCTTCTTTCGAACGGATTCATAGGTTCAAGAAGAATTGAATTTCTTGTTGAACGAACTTTGTCAGCAGTATTGTAAGCAAGTCTTACGAGTGATTCTTCGCGGCGAATGCGGTAGTTTTCTGTATCCAGAATTACGCGAACATCTTCGTGTCCAAGGCGGCCTGCGTAGATGTTTGCCAGAAGCTGAAGAGCATCCAGGTTCTTTCCTTTACGTCCAATAAGGATTGAAGAGAAAGAAGATTCCAGTTTGATTCCAAGCTTCTTTTCTTCACGGTAAGTAATTTCTACTTTGATGTCGTATCCCATCTTTTCGATTACTTCTTTGATGAATACTGTGAGTTTTTCTTCGAATTCATCCTGTGGAACAGGATTGATCTTTACTCTTGGTGTTTCATCGTAATCTTTATCAAAAGAATCTTTTTTTGCAGTAGGAACATCGTTCAGTGTGTGAACACGAATTTTTACGTACCCTTTATTGAAAATAGATTTCTTCTGTGTTTCAAGAATTTCTACATCGAACTGGTCTCTTTCAAGACTCAAATCATTTGCAGCCATTTCAATGGCTTCTTTTTCTGTTTTTGCTTCATATTCGTAAGTCATAGTTTTACCCCTATTTCTATTACTTTCTCTTTGACTTTGGTGGCAGTGTTTTCTGAACCGGCTTTGCATTTTTTGAAGAAGCCATTTCAGCTTTCTTTGTTGCCATCATTTTGTTGATTGCAATCTGCTGACCCATCTGGAACACGTTTGAAACAGTCCAGTAAAGCAGAAGTCCCGACGGTGCATTGTAGAACATAAAGAAGAACAGGATTGGCATACCGTACATCATGAACTTCATTGAACCTGCGTTCTGTGCATTACCTGCAGAAGCACCACCGTACTGTGTAATTTTTCCGAAGAAAAGCTGTGTAACAGTGTAAATGATTGGAAGAAGTCTCAGCTGGTTCCAGCCCAGGAAAGGAATTGTGAATGGGAATGTCAGAACACTGTCTCCTGAAGAAAGGTCAGGAATCCATTTTGGAATGAATGTAGCTCCGCGGAATTCGAACTTGTAGTTGAACAGGTTGTACATTGCAAAAAGGATAAGGAACTGGAATACCATTGGCAGACATCCGCTTGCAGGATTGTAGTTAGCTTCCTTGTAAAGCTTTGCCATTTCAGCCTGCTGTTTCTGCTGGTCATTCTTGTATTTTTCCTGAAGAGCCTGAATCTTTGGCTGAAGTTCCTGCATTTTGAGAGTTCCCATAGACTGTTTCTTTGACAGAGGGAAAAGAGCAATCTTAAGAAGGATTGTCAGGATGATGATAGCAACACCCCAGTTTTTAACTACTCTGAAAATCAGTTCAAGACAGATCTGAAGGATTTTTTCCAGCCATCCAAGCCATCCGCTTGTCTGCAGAACTTCTGTAAGTTTGTAACCGCCGATTCCCCAGCCGTTGGCTGCTTCGCCGCGGTCATTCTTTACGCTGTTGTAACGTTTCAGGGATTTTTCATCACGTGGACCGAAGTACATATAGTAAGTATCTGAAACGTCTGTGCCGGAAAGTGAAGCACGTTCAACAATTGCCTGTGCATTTGAGTAATTGTTTGTTTCAATTCTTGTATTGAACCATGCTCCTGAAATAGAAGAAGGATTTGCAGGAACAACGATTTCTGTGAAGTATTTTCCGGCAATTGCAGTCCAGATAAAATCGTTCTGTTTGTTCCACTGTCTGAAATCTTTCTGTCCAAGAATCTGGCGTTTAACTTTCTTTCCGTTGAAAGAAATGAACTGGCGGTTTTCGTATCTGTTGGCCTTTGGATTGAAGTGTGGTCCAATCTGTGGTGCTGTTCTGAGGCTGTAAGAAACTCCGCTGTTGTTCAGGAAAGCCAGGTCTTCATTTGAGTGAAGCATTACGTCAAGCTTGAATACGTTTTCATCATCCATGAACGAATATTTCTTTCCGAAAGAAAAAGTTCTTGGATTTCCGTCTTTCATGACTGTAATGTTCTTTTTGAAAAGGATTGTTTTATCATCCAGTTTTTCAACAACCATGTTGTCATTGAAAATTGCTGAATCTGCACCGCCGAATGCAACGGCACAAGTTTTATTGAAGTCCGAAACGTTGTCAGAAATCTGAACGCCTTCGTTTGTATCGGAATCTTCATATTCTTTAAGTTTGTAACTGAGGATTGTACCGCCCTTGTTTGAAAGAACGATGTCAGCTTTGTTTGTGCTGATAGAGATTGTTTCTTCTTCTACTGTTTCAGAAGTTTCTGCTGCTTCTGCATAAGCAACTTCACCCTGATTCAGATCAAGAATCTGTTCTTCTGTATTCTGTGTTTCTGTTTCAGTAACTGCAGTTTCGTTTACACCCTGAGCACCATACATTCCAGGGAAAAACTTTGGCAGAATAATATAAGAACCAATAATTACAATAGTCGAAAGAGCTATTGCGATGACAGTATTTTTGTCCATTTTTTACTCCATTTTTGTAACAGCCGGAGTAAGTTGATGTATGTCAAATTTTATGGGACTGGATCGTATCCGCCCTCATGAAATGGATTGCATCTTAATATTCGTTTAATAGCAAGAAACAGACCTTTCCCGGGACCATACTTTCTGATTGCCTCCAGGGCATAGGCAGAACACGTCGGAGTGTATCTGCAACTCGGCGGAAACAATGGAGAAATACAATTCTGGTAAGCTCTGATAAGAAGAATAAAAAGACCTGACAAGGCCTTCTTTAATCCTTCAATAACTCTGCTTTTTGACACAATGTTCGAAATTGTTCACACCGCGTGCTGAACGAATCATTTCCTGGATAAATCTGCAGAAGCATGTCATATCCGGTGTTCAGGTGTGATTTAAATAAACGATAGACTTCCCGGCTGTAACGTTTTGATAAGTTCCTCTGAACCGCGTTACCGTAGCCACGATTTAAAGGAAAACCAATTCTGTTTATTCCGAGTCCGTTTTCTTTATAGAAAAGTCGTGCTCCCGGAATACTTACCTTTTTTCCGTTTTTAAACAGTGTTTTAAATGTTTCAGGCTTTTTTATACGTTCTTCACGTGTAAAAAAGCCTGTTTTATTAAAATCTGTTTCCATCCCTAGATTCTAGTATTTTTTCTTTTCGTCTGAGGCTGAAAGTTTTGCGCGTCCCTTTGCACGGCGGCGGGCCAGAACTTTGCGTCCACCCTTAGTTGCCATACGAGCACGGAAACCGAATTTTCTATTGCGTTTTACTTTACTTGGCTGATATGTTCTTTTACCTTTTGCCATTTTAAGCTCCTTATATATTTAATAAAAAAAGATTTCGTTTTTTCGCCTATTTTTACTTAATAAAAATAGAGTATGAAAGTTTAGCATTAATTTTTTGAATTGGTCAACACACTGTCTTCCAGACTCTTGAGTCTGGCCAGGAAATCCGGCGGGAGGGCGGGCGTTTCCTGTTCCTGTTTTGCGCCGGAGGCGCCCGATTTTTCGTAAAAACTGTTCATCTGTTTTTCACTTTCAGCCAGCTTTTCGTCGTACCTGCGGGTAGCCTTTTCCAGTTCTTCTTCATAGGAAGTGCACAGAACCGTTCCCGACCCTTTCAGTCTGAAAACAAGAGAATCCACTTTCAGTTCCGGCGCATTCATTTTGAACCCTTTGATGATGTACTTTGAATACATCTGGATTGCCTGGTTCCAGCCCGGGTGATCTGTTTCAATAAGAAGCTGACCGTTTTTTATATCTACTACTTCCGAATGCGAAGCGATTTTTTCGCCGTAAAGTTCATCGCGGTTATTCTTTATACTGCGGACAACCTTGTTCCATACGGATGAAATGTTACGGGCATTTTCAACATCACCGGCTTCAATGTTTCTGAAAACCTTTGTGATCATTTCATTACAGTCAATCATTCCGTTCATTCCAGTCTCCGTTTTTTACGTCGTAAACTTTTGTAGTTTCGCGCATGTAGTTTTCGTAAGGTTCACCGGGAAGAAAAGTACAGAACAGCTGATCGTATTCCGGAAGCAGAGCTGTGAGCTTTGTTCGTTTTGCCGGATCCAGTTCCAGAAGAACATCGTCCATGAGCAGAACCGGTTTCATTCTCGTTGTCCTTGTATAATACACTGCCTGGGCCACTCTTAAAATAAGTGAGATCAGACGGCACTGGCCGGTAGAAGCCGACTGAATGAAATTCTTTCCGTCCAGGATAAAAGAAATCTTGTCGCGGTGTGGGCCCGACATAGTTGTTTCCATGGCTTTGTCGTAATCATGATGTGCTCTTATGTACGAAAGAATTTCCTGCGGCTCCGGAGTACGGCTTGTAATCTCCTCAGGAATTTCTTTCCAGCTTGGCTCATAGCTGATTTTCAGATTTGCGATTCCCGTGATTTCTTCAAAGAGCTTTCCGAAAATCTGGTTGAACTGGAAAACCGCTTTCTTGCGTTTTGCCTGCACCACCAGACCAAAATTTACAAGCTGCTGGTCGTAAACTTCCAGAAGGTCGTAACGTTTTTCTTTAAGAATCGTATTCCGGCTTTTCAGAATTTTCTTATAGTTCCGCAGGTCGTCTATATAAATCGAATCGTAAAGAGTCAGCGACTGGTCTATAAAAAAGCGACGGTCTTCCGGATCGCCGGTGGCGAATCTCATATCATCGTGACAGAACAGAATGCACGGGATTGTATTAATCAGTTCCTTACGGTCGTTAATTTTCTTCCCGTTTTTTTCAATTCTTTTTTTGTTGTTTTCCAGAATCACCCTTACCTGCTGCGTATCATTTTCACTTTTCTGATAAAGCGCGGTCACACTGAAATCTTTCTGACCGTGGGTGGTTATCTGAGAATCTGTGTGTGTGCGGAAAGAAATCCCGTAAGCCGAATAGTAAAGAGATTCCAGCAGGTTGCTTTTCCCCTGCCCGTTTTCTCCTACAAAATAAACCTCGCGGGCGGCGAGGTCTATCCTTTTATTCTGCAAATTACGGAAATTGTAAAATGAAACAGTTAAGAATGGCATATTCAATTACCCCTCACTTCGCGAAGCGAAGGGCGAAAAAATTTTCCAAAATACTACCGGATGTTAGTTATTCATCGGCATGATGATGTGTGAATAATCTGCAACTGGATCTGAATGCATGATTACAGTTTTTGTAATTTTCTTTTCAGGACCGTCACCTTCATCAGGAGTAAATTCAAATACAACGTATTCTGAATCAATTACCTTAAGAGGATCTGTAACAAAGTTGTAGTTAAGACCAACAACTACATCCGGACCATCATAGCGGCAAGGAATTTCATCAGAAGCATTTCCGTTTGCTGATTCAGGAGTAACAATCTTTAAAACTCCTGAAGAAACTTTGAAAAGAATTCTGCTTACAGTTTTATCAACCATGATTGTTGTTCTTTCAAGGGCAGCTTTCAGGTCTGCTTTGTAAACTGCAAATGAAGATGTAAGACTTTCTGGAATTACTTTCTTGTAGTTTGGATAAAGACCATCAATCAGATTTGATGAGAATTCATAATTTCCGAATTTAATGAAAATTGATTTTTCAACAACTGCAACTTTGATGTTTCCTTCATCAGAAGCATGTTTCATAACACAGCTTAAGATTTTTGTAGGAATGATTGCCGGCTGGAAATCAGGAACGTTGTTTGCAATTGGTTTATCGATTGTAGAAAGTCTGTGTCCGTCTGTTGCAACCATTGTCAGGTTCTGTTCATTCTTCAGGAAATAAATTCCAGTAAGGAAAATTCTTGTGTGATCTTCAGAAACAGCAAAGATTGTCTGACGGATCATTTCTTTTAATTCTTTTGCAGGCAGTTCGAAGAAAGGAAGATTTTCTGAACTTCCAAGTTCAGGGAATTTATCTGAAGCCTGGCTGTTAAGAGTTGCATGATATTTTGTAGTCATTGAGTTGATTGTAACTTTGAGGTCATCATGAATGAATTCAACATCTCCGTTTGGAAGCTTTGAAATGATGCTCATGAACTTGTCACAGTAAACTGTTGTTCTACCTTCTTCCTGAATTTCTACCGGAATAACTGTAACAAATTTTACTGTTGGATCTGTTGCTTTGATTGTAAGGGAATTGTTTTCAGCAATCAGAAGGATATTGGAAAGAATTGAAACAGGACTTTTATTTGTAATGATTTCCTGTGCAATTGCGATTTCTTTGATCATTGCATCACGGTCAAATGTAAATTTCATTTATGACTCCTCTTCTTCGTTTACGGAAGAATAACTTATCCAATTTTTTATTTATTATTTAAATTTATAAATTTAATAATACTAATAATAAGGGTGTTCCTAAAGTGGATAACACCTCTAACTACATATAATATATTGATTTACATTGTTAAAAACTCAAGTTCCTTTTTACACATTTTATCCACATATCCACATTAAGAAGACTTATGAATAACTTATCCACATAAATCCCATATATTATGCACAAATTCTTTTACTTTTTGTAGTCTTTGATCTCCCTGATAAAAGCCTGAATCTTTGCATTCAATGAAGAATCAGTTTTAAGCAGTTCTTCTATTTTTTCACATGCGTGCATGATTGTTGAATGATCTTTACCGCCGAATTCATTTCCAATTTCAGTGTAAGTATTTTCTGTAAGCTGATGAGAAATATAAACAGCAATCTGTCTTGGGAAAGAAAACTTCTTGTCTCTTTTTTTACTCTTGATGTCTGAGATAAGAATGTTGTAGTTATCACAGATTACTTTCTGGATTACATCGATTGTGATGTGACCAGTAGAAGTATTACTGATCATATCTTTAAGCTGGTCTTTTGCAATTTCGATTGTTACGTTTTTTTCAACCAGGTCTGCGTATTCAACAATTCTGTTAAGGGCACCTTCAAGTTCACGAACGTTTGATTCAATATTTTTTGCAATGTAATCAATTACTTCCGGTGAAACTGTTTTGTTCTGAAGCTGCAGTTTTTTCTGAAGAATAGCAATTCGTGTTTCGTAATCTGGTGGATTAAGATCTACAAGAAGTCCGCTCTTAAGACGGCTTACAAGTCTTTCTGTCATTCCTTTTACTTCGGAAATCGGGCGGTCACATGTAAAAACCATCTGAGCATTTTTTGCATGGAGTGCTTCAAAGATGTAGAAGATCTGTCCCTGAAGTCCTTCTTTTCCGTTCAAAAACTGAATGTCATCAAGAAGGAAAACATCAACGTTTCTCCATTTTTTCTGGAAGCTTTCCATTTTTTTATCGTTCAGTGAGTTTGTATATTCGTTCATTATATTTTCAGCTGTCGTGTAAGAGATCTTCAGATCTTCTTCGTTGTTCTGATAAATATAATTTCCGATTGCCTGCATAAGGTGAGTTTTTCCAAGACCTGATCCTCCATAAAGGAAAAGAGGATTCTTATAATGTCCAGGATGCTTTGCAACTTCCTGTGAGGCTTTATATGCAAAGTTACTGTTTTCTCCCGGAATGAAGTTTTCAAAACTCATTTCTTCGCGGAGAGTTGTATTCTTCTTTTTTGCTTTTTTTTCAGGTTCCGTATTTGTTTTTTCTGGAATTTTGGAAGGTTTTACTTCAGGTTCTTCAACGATTTCCTGAATTGTTTCTTCGTTTACTGTGATATTGAGTGTAATCTGATTCTGGCCTGTAATTTTTCTGAGTTTTTCCTGAACAGTTTTAAAAACACCTTTGGAATTCATCTGCATTTTCATGAAATCAGAAGCTACAGAAACTGTAATTTCATCAATTGTTTCTGAAACAAATTTCATGTTGTACCAGAGATTGAAATCCTGTTCTTTTCCGTCGTTTTTTAACTCTTTATGAAGCTCGTTCAGTGTATATTCCAGGGCAGCTTCGTACATTTTTTCACTCATAAATTACATTATATTCGTTGAAAGGATATTTTTTCAATGTGATTTTTTGAACAGATTTCTTCTTATAATTAATACTCGTTAGTTTGAACAAGTTTTTCCAAAATGGTACAATACAATGCTATTTTAGCGCTTAAAATTTTTTACTTAAATCAAAGGAAAAAGTCATGGCAGAAAATTACGGCTCTGGTAATATCACTGTTTTAAAAGGGCTTGAACCGGTTAGAAAAAGACCAGGTATGTACATTGGATCTACTGGTCCAAACGGGTTGCATCATCTTGTATATGAAGTAGTTGATAACTGTATCGACGAAGCAATGGCGGGTTTCTGTCATAATATCACAGTTGCTCTTGAAAAAGACGACATATGTCGTGTTGAAGACGACGGTCGTGGTATTCCTGTAGATATTCATCCGACTGAAGGAATCAGTGCTCTTGAACTTGTTCTTACACGTCTCCATGCCGGTGGTAAATTCGATAAATCAAACTATAAGGTTTCCGGTGGTCTTCACGGTGTAGGTGTTTCCTGTGTAAACGCTCTTTCCGACTGGCTTGAAGCTACAGTCTGCCGTGACGGCAAAAAGTACATGGAAAAATTTGCCAGAGGTGTTCCTAACAAAGAAGGTGTTAAGGAAATCGGAACTTCTGACAAAACCGGTACTACAATCCGCTGGAAGAGTGACGCAACAATTTTTACTGAAACAATTGTTTATGACTTTGATGTTCTTCTGGACCGTCTTCGCGAACTTGCCTTCCTGAATCCTGGAATCCAGATTACTTTCCGTGATGAACGCCTTGAAACTCCAAAAGAACTTGTTCTGAAATTTGAAGGCGGTATCAACGAATATACAAAATTCCTGAACCAGGGAAAAAAGGTAATTCCTGAAGAACCTATCTTTGTAACAGGTGAACAGAATGACATCATTGCTGATGTTTCAATGCAGTTCAATGACGGTTATGAAGAAAAACTTTTCTCATACGTAAACGACATCAACACTCGTGAAGGTGGTACTCACCTTGACGGTTTCAAATCTGCCATCACTTTTGTTCTGAATAAAGCTCTTGAAAAGAACGAAAAGATCAACAAGAAACTTAACGGTAACAAAGTTGAAAAGGCAAAGAACGCTCCAAAAGGAAAAGAAATCAAACTTGAAAAACTCAAGAATGAAGATATCCTTTCGGGACTTACTGCAGTTGTTTCTGTAAAAGTTCCTGAACCACAGTTCGAAGGTCAGACTAAACAGAAGCTTGGAAATACAGAAGTCCGCACAGTTGTAGATTCTCTTGTTAAGGAAAAGCTTACACTGTGGTTTGAACAGAACCCACAGATCTGTAACCAGATTCTTGAGAAGGCCGTAAACGAAGCTCTTCTCCGTCTTAAGAAAAAGAAGATGGAAGAAACAAGCCGCAAAGACGGAATGGATTCTTTCGGGCTTCCTGGAAAACTTGCAGACTGTTCTTCAAGACATCCTGAAGAATGTGAAGTATACATCGTCGAAGGAGACTCGGCCGGTGGTTCGGCCAAACAGGGTCGCAATCCAAAGACACAGGCTATTCTTCCTCTTTGGGGTAAAATGCTTAACGTTGAAAAAGTTGAAGCTCACAAAGTAATCAACAACGAAAAACTTCAGCCGGTTATTGCTTCCCTTGGAACAGGTATCGGAAAGAACTTCAACATTGAAAAACTCCGCTATCACAAAATCATCATCATGGCCGATGCCGATGTCGATGGTGCTCATATCTCAACTCTGCTTATGACATTCTTCTTCCGTTACATGCCTCAGCTTATTGAAAACGGACATGTATATATTGCCATGCCACCTCTTTACCGCGTTGAATACAAAAAAGCAAAATACCGCAAGTTTGTTTTCAGTGACGAAGAAAGAGACCGTGCTCTTGAAGAACTTGGTGAAAACCGCGACAAGGCCGAAGTACAGCGTTACAAAGGTCTTGGTGAAATGGAATGGGAAGAACTCCGCGACACAACTATGGCTCCGGAAAACCGTAAAATGAAACAGGTAAGAATTACTGATGCTGCTGAAGCAGACAGAGTCTTCTCTGTTCTTATGGGTGATGATGTTGATCCTCGTCGCCAGTTCATTGAAGAAAATGCAGTTTATGCAACTCTGGACGTTTAGTCTTTTTACTACCATTCGTTAGGAATTAATTATGATTGAAAATATAAAATACGAAGAAAGACAGACACCTGAAGGTGGTTATGTTTTAACTGCTCCTATTGAGCATGAAATGCAGAAATCATTTATTGACTATTCAATGTCAGTAATTGTAGAACGTGCACTTCCTGATGTTCGTGACGGTCTTAAACCTGTACACCGCCGTATCCTTTATGCTATGGCAGAAGAAAATCTTACATCAGGTGGAAAGACAAAAAAGTGTGCCACTGTAGTCGGTGACGTACTTGGTCGTTACCATCCACATGGAGACGCTTCTGTTTATGATGCCATGGTTCGTCTTGGACAGGCTTTTTCTCTCCGTTACATGCCTGTTACAAAGCAGGGTAACTTCGGAGGTATCGACGGTTCACCTGCAGCCGCTTACCGTTACACCGAAGCAAAGATGTCCAAGATTGCCGAAGAAATGGTTGAGGACATCAAAAAAGATACAGTAGATTTTATTCCTAACTTTGATGATACAAGAAAGGAACCTACAGTTCTTCCTGGAGCTTTTCCGTTCCTTCTCTGTAACGGTTCTACAGGTATTGCCGTTGGTATGGCCACAAACATGCCTCCACACAATCTTCGTGAAATCGGAGCTGCAATCGGTGCTTATATCGACAATCCTGAAATCTCAATTGATGACCTTATGAAAAATGTTAAGGGTCCTGACTTCCCGACAGGCGGTACAATTTTTGGCCGTAAAGGAATCAAGGATGCTTACAAGACCGGACGCGGAAAACTTATGCTCCGTGCCAAGTTCGAAATTGAAGTTGATACAAAGGGGAAGGAAACAATCGTATTTACAGAAATTCCTTACCAGACACGTACAACAGACCTGGTTACAAAAATTGGTGAACTTGCCGGTCAGAAAATCATTGATGGAATTGAACGTGTAAACGATGGTTCTCATGGAGACGACGTTCGTATTGAAGTTGGTCTTAAACGCGGAGTTGTAGCAAAGATTGTTCTGAATCAGCTTTTTGCAAAAACAGCTCTTCAGTCTTCTTACGGAATCATCAACCTGGCTCTTGTTAAAGGCCGTCCTCAGGTTCTGAATCTGAAACAGCTTATCCAGTGCTTTGTTGATCATCGTGATGAAGTAATTACACGCCGCACACAGTTCGACCTTAAAAAAGCAAAACATGAAGAACACATTCTTGAAGCTAAGATTACAGCCGTTGACTGTGTTGATGAAGTAATCCAGATCATCCGTTCAAGTAGAGATGAACCTGAAGCTAAGACAAGACTTGAAGCCAGATTCGGTTTTGATGAAGAACAGAGCCAGGCTATCGTAGACCTTCGTCTTGGTGTTCTCACAAACCTGCGTATTGATGAACTCAAAAAACAGTTGGGTGATGTTAAGGCTCTTATTGCTTATCTTGAAGATCTTCTTGCTCATCACGAAAAGATTCTTAATCTCGTAAAAGAAGAAACTAACAAGCTCGTTGAAAAATACGGCGATGACAGAAAAACAGAAATTGTTTCAGGTGAAGTTGAAACAGTTAACGTTGAAGACATGATCAAAGAAGAAGACATGGTTGTTATGATTTCTAAGCTTGGTTATCTGAAACGTGTTTCTGTTACTCAATACAAAAAGCAGGGCAGGGGAGGAACCGGAAGCAACGGTACAACTCTTGTTGAAGACGACTACATCAGCCAGCTCTTCATCGGTTCAACTCATGACCACATTCTTTTCATTACAAGTATCGGAAAAGCTTACTGGGTTAAAGTTCACGAAATTCCTGAAGCAACAAAGAACAGCCGCGGTACACATATCAAGTCTATGATTCAGATTGGAGCCGACGAAGAAATTACAACAGTTGTTGCTCTGAGAGAATTCAGTGAAGACCAGTATCTGTTCATGACTACAGCTGCCGGTGTTGTTAAGAAAGTTCAGACAAGCGAATTTGGAAATGCCAAGACTCGCGGTATTATCGGACTTAAGCTTAAAGACGGCGATAAACTTATCAGTGCTATTCCTACCGATGGTAAGTCTGAAGTTCTTCTGGTTACACGCCGTGGTAAAGCACTGCGCTTCAGTGAAGACGGTGTTCGTGAAATGGGACGTGCCTCAACTGGTATCAAGGGTATGAAACTTTCTGAAGGTGATGAAATTGCCGGAGCAATCAAAGTAACTGAAGGTGAAGCAATTCTTCTTCTTACAGAAAAGGGCTACGGAAAACGCGTAAGCTTTGAAGACTTCAATCCACACGGACGCGGAACCGGCGGACAGAAAATCTTTGGCGGTACAGATGACCGTGGAGAAATTATCGGACTTCTTACATGTAAGGACAAAGACGAAATTGTCTGCATGACAAGTCAGGGAAAAACTCTCCGTGTAAGAGCAGACACAATCAACCAGCAGGGAACAGGATCTAAGGGTGTTAAGATCGTAAAGATTTCTGAACCTGACTTCCTGGTTGGAGTTGATAAAGTTTCTGCAGAAGAAAAGAAGACTTCAAAGGCTGAAAAAGAAGAAAAACAGGAAGAAACTCCTGAAGAACAGCCTTCAGAAGAATAAAAACGCTTAAGAAACGTGTAATTCTTTGTAATATAAGGAATTACACGTTTCAAAAGAATAAAAATGGATTTTTTTGGAAATTTACGTTGACAAATTAATTCATTTCCTTAATAATTAAAATCCTAAGGGAAAACTATTAGTTAAAAAACGACAATAGTAGGGTTTATACCATCAGGCAAAAGCTGGCTCGATTTTTTCGGCCGGCTTTTTCTTTTTAACATCAATATAGCATTTCTGTTTCACGTGAAACTTATCCACAATCAATCCACAAAATGTGGATAACTTTGTACTTTCTGCTAACTGACAAAATTTCACTTATCCACTGATTCAACAACTTATCCACATTCAAATGTTTCATGTGAAACACTAGGCATAGTTTTTTATTCACACCAAGTTTTTATTCTGTTTCACGTGAAACACAGAGAACGGTTTTACAAAGTCGGGAAATGTTTCATGTGAAACATTGGGAGGAGGAAATCATATTCTGGAAAGATTCATACTGAATGTTCCACGTGAAACAAATCATAAAAATCCTTTAACAATAAAAAAAGAAACAGTTTCACGTGAAACAAATAAGCATATTTGAAAGCAGAAAGAAAAGCACAAAATCATAAAGAACGTAAAGCTCTTCAAAGAATGTTTCACATGAAACAATTTTGATGGAATGATTGAAATGTTTCATGTGAAACACAAACGGATATGAATAATGAAAAATAGTGTTCCACGTGAAACAATAGGGTAGGGTGGGGTAAAAACATTTCCGTTTCACGTGAAACGAAAAACCCGCATTCCGAAAGAAAAGAAAATGTTCCACGTGAAACAGTGACCAGAACAGATGAAAACACCCAAAAATGTTTCATGTGAAACAAAAGTCAAATTTATGAACGGTTGTTAGTTAACTCAAAAAGTTACCAATCGGTTGTTAGTAAGCCCATTCTTGAGAATTCTTGGTTTTCTCGGTAAATTCGGGTAAAGCGTATGAAGACAAGAAAAATTCTGGGGTTTGGTCTCCCTGAAGCAAAAAAGGCTGTTGTAATGGCAATCTCTCAGTTTATGGGTGCCAGATTCATTCCTGTACTCGAAAAAGACATGCATAAAACAGTTGGTTTTCTCTGCAAAGCCATAGGAGTGCCTGAATCTGTTCCGGAATACGATATTCCGGAAAAAAAGGCTCCTGAAGGAGAAATGCTGCTGTTTGCCGGCTTTGACGGTGAAGATCTGAATGCTTTTCTTGAAAAGTACCGTAAAACAGGGATTTCTTCTGTTTTATACAAAGCAATGCTTACAGAATACAATGCCCTGTGGACACCGGTATTTTTATTCCGTGAATTGCAGAAAGAACACCGGGAAATTGCAGAAAAGAAATAGCTTCTTAAAATGAGGAAAAGATATGGAAAATAAAGCGGGAAACTTTGGAAAGCTGATTGTAGATACTCTATCCGGTATTTTTCTTCCTGTAATCAACCTGATTACCGCAGCAAGTATAATTAAGAGTATTCTTATGCTTCTGGTGTCTTTTAATCTTCTTTCTGTGGAAAATGGGGTCTACCGAATCTTTTACGCGGTTTCTGACGGATTCTTTTACTTCCTTCCGGTTTTTCTGGCAGTTACAGCTTCAAAACAGTGGAAAACAGATCTTTTCGTTTCCCTGATGATTCCAGCTGCAATGCTGTACCCGGAAATGCTTGGAATGCTTGAAAACGGCCAGACTTTCCCGTTTTTGTGTTTTACAGTTCCCTGCGCAGTCTATCATTCAAGTGTAATACCTGTTCTTCTTGGAGTCTGGTTCCTGAAGTATGTAGAAAAGCCTTTTGACCGCTTTCTGCCTGAAATCATCAAAGGATTCACTAAACCGATTCTTTGCATGCTGATTGTGCTTCCGTTTGTTTTCCTTGTTTTCGGGCCTTTAGGCACCTGGATCGGCTCAGGGCTTACAAAACTGTTTTTCGTTATATATGACTGGAATCCGGTAGTCGCCGGCGCCTTTATGGGCTTCCTGATCCAGCCTATGGTTGCCGTTGGCGCCCATTGGCCTATAGTTCCCGTTGCATTGAACAATATTGCAACCCAGGGGTTTGATGTAATCATGCCTCTTCTGGGAGGAGCTGTTTACGGGCAGGCAGGAGCCGCTTTTGCAGTAGCTTTGCAGAGTAAAGACACAAAAATTAAGCAGATAGCCGTACAGAGCGGTTTTACAGCCTGCCTTGGAGTTACTGAACCTGCTTTATACAGCATAAACCTGCCCCGGGTAAAACCAATGCTTTGGGGCTGTATTTCCGGGGGAATTTGTGGTGCCCTGGCCGGTTATTCCGGAACTCACTGTCTTTCTTTTGCTTTTCCAAGCATTCTTACCTGTGTAGCCTTTGTAGGCCCAGGTTTCCCGTTATTCATGCTTTCAATGCTTCTGGGGCTGATTCTGGGATTCGCCTTTACATGTGCCTTTTACCGGGAAAAAACCGTTACAGATAGTGCTACTTCTTGAGAATTGTGAAATCAAAAGAAGCATTTGAATTTGTTCTTCCAGGTTCGAATTTCCAGTAAGAAAGCTGGAAAACGATTTCTTCAACAATTTCAGAAGGAAGAATCTTCGGCGAAATCTGAATGGAATTTTCCGGAACAGATCCGTCAGAAAGAACCGTAAAGTAAATCAGAACAGTAGTATTATCTCCAATCAAACCTGCATTTTCCTGTGATATGGAAATTGAAGGTTTTCGTGGTTTGATAAGCATTCGGCTGGAACCGTCCGTCATTTCTACAGAAACATCGCCGGAAGAATTGGATCCGGTTTTGATTGCGGAAGTGGAATTGCTTCCGGAATATGATCTGGTTACGAACTTAGTATCCCCGATTTTTGCCAGAGCACTTGTTGTTCCGGAATCGGCAGATGTCTGTACATTTGACGCAGAACTGCTGCTTTCTGTAGAAGAAGAGCTTTGTGTTGCTTTTTCGGCTTTTGTGGCCGCACTTCCAGAAAGTGCATTTTCAACTCTTTTTTGAACATTTTGAGTGGTTTTCTGTTCTGCAGCCTCAAATGGAGCATCATCAAACTGAGCCCATGGATCTGAACTGGCAGTTGTGCTTTTTGAAGCTTTAGCAGCCTGATTTTCGGCCATAACCTCTTCAACAGACTTTTTCAATGCAGTGTCTGTACGTTTTGTGTATTTTGGCTCTTCTTTCTTGGGTGCTTCAGTTTTTGCCGGAGCCGGGGCCGGTTTAGAGGCCGCCTGGGTTTCTGTTTTTTTAGGAGCCGGCTTTGGTTCTGATTTTTTCATCACTTCCTGCTTTGGAGCAGGTTCAACCGGTTTTACAGCAGGTTCCGGTTTTTTTACCGGAGCGGGAGCTGGTGCTTCCTGGGCTGCAGGAGTTTCTGAAACAGCAGGTGTTTCTTCCTGTATTGCAGGGGAACCGCTTGAGGAGGCAGATTCCTCTGAGATGGTTTTCTTTACAGGAGTTGTATCCAGAACAATTCTTACGGTTTCATATTTTGGCTTCTTTGCAGGCGGAGGAACAATGAACACAATCAGTGTAAAAATAAAACACAGAATTGCTGTACAAATGCCCGACAATCTTGGAGCTGTATACGAAGGAGAACTGTCTTTTCCAAATAGTGGTGTTTTGAACATTTTATTTTGACCGTGTTCTTAAATTGATTACGCTGTATCCGCTTTCACGGATTACATCAAAAAGTTCAACAATTGTTCCGTTTGTTACTTCACGGTCTGCTTCAAGAGAAACAGGGAAATCAATCTTCTTTGTTTCTTCTGTATCATACATAACAAGTTCCTTTCCAAGGCTGTCCATAGAAACCTGAGTGTCATTGAAATACAGATCATGATTTTCCGAAACGTATATAGTAATTCCCTTGCTGCTTGTTCCTTCAGCAGTTGTACTCTGAGGAAGATTCAGTTTGATTCCCGGAACGATTGCAAAAGTTGTAGAAACCAGAAAGAAAAGAATCAGCTGGAAAACAATGTCCAGCATTGGAGTCATATCAATCGTGGCCTGAATTCTTGAACTTCGATTCTTGATTTTCATAACTACCTCTCGTTAGTTTTTACTACCAATCGTTAGTTAGATGCGGCCTGCCAGCATAAGCAGAACTGAAGTAACATTGGCTTCCATTTCAACGATTCTGTGGTTAACACGTGAACAGAAAAAGTTGTGGAAAATAAGAGAAGGAATAGAAACAGAAAGACCGGCAACTGTTGTAACAAGAGCTTCAGCAATTGAACTTGCAAGGAGAGTTGGGTCACCCATGGAACCTCCGGCACCAAGAACACCGAAAGCCTTGATATTACCCGTTACAGTTCCAAGAAGCCCAAGGAGAGTTGCAATGTTTGCGATTGTGCCGAGAGGAGTAATCAGGTGTTCGAATTTAGGAACAACAAGATTCATTTCAGATTCAACAGCTGTGTTAAGATCTTTTTCTTCCCAGCGGCGGCAGTCGATAGCCTTTTTGATTACCTGACTTGCTGGAGTATCAGCTTCGGCGCATGCAACAGCAGCAGCTTCAAAATTGCCGGCTTTAAGAGAACTGTTGATTCCATACATAAGGCGGGCATCACGCTTTTTAATAGTAATAAAATAATAGCAGCGTTCAATGATGATGAACACAGAACAAATTCCGCAGATGATGATTGGAATCATAAGGATTCCACCGGCTTTTAATGATTCAAACATAAATAAGTACTCCTTTATCAGTTTATCGGTTATTTTCACACCAAGTTAACGATTTAAACCAAATGAACGAGTGGTAGTTACATTACTAAAAACAAAATGTTATATTTAAGAAAGGAGAAAGATTATGAAAAAAGTAATTATTATCGGGTCAATTTTATTGGCATTTTTGTTTTCTTCTTGTCAAATGATAGAAGATAACAATACCTACACAGCAAAAATAAAATGCTGCAATTACACAAGTCAGAATATTTCCATTAAAGCAAAAA
>JAZLIM010000030.1:0-3852 GCA_045617385.1 Treponema sp. | reverse complement strand
CCAAAAGCAGAAAATATTCCTGCTGTTCTTTCGGAAGAACCAGAACTTCCTGAAGTTGCAGCAGAAGAAAAGAAGAATAAAAAAGGTCTGGGAATCGGAATCCTTGCCGCAATAAGCGGAATGGTAATCGGTGCCATCAGTGTTCGTTCACTGAAAAAAAGAGAAAAAACAAACTCTAAAGAGGGAAAATAAATGAGAAAATCCGGAAAAATTACAGCAGCACTTTTTGCAGTCGTTCTTGCTCTTGGGTTTACAGCCTGTAGTTCATGGATGAGCGGCGACCTGTTCAATAACGTAGAAGAAGAAGTAAAGGTTGCAACTGCTGAAAAAATCAAAGTATATGTTCGCTTTGCAAACGCCACTCATGGTGAAACAACTCCAAAAGGAGAAACAACACAGAAGGTAAACGTTCCTTTTGAAGTTTCGGCCATTGCAAACCCGGCATACGGTTTTTACGAATGGGCAGCTTTCTCTACTGAATATGTAAAATCTGACCGTAACACAACCAACCTGATTTTTGATGAAAAGTATTTCGCAACAGATGGGTATGGTCTGAAAAAACTTCCCGAAAGTGAAGTAAAGTTTGATGACCCGAAAAGTCCTTCAACAAAATGTACAATTCTCACAAAACGTGATGACATTGTTATTGTTCCGGTTTCAGCCGTACGTGCCCTCCTTTATTCACGTAATACATACCCAAAAAATGAAGCCACAAACGTTGTACGTAACCAGCGTGTTACACTGGCCTTTACAAAGGATATGGACTTTGCTTCGTTTGTAAACTGTAAAACTGCCAGCGGAGAATTTGATAAGGATCTGAACGGAAATAATATTTATCTTAAGGATGATCCTCTTTCAGGCGGAAAGGAATATTTCTACGACTGGAATAAGGACATGATTCAGCTTTCCATTCTTGATACAAACGGAAATCAGATCCCAGAAGCTGACGTTTATAACTATTTCGAACTTCCTGTTCCGGCAGAAGGAAACAAGCGCATTATTACAATTTCTCCAAATAAAGAAAAAAAACTTCCGAAATTTGCCGAAATCACAATCACAATTTCAAACGAAGTAAAAGATTCAGACGGATACGAACTTACAGAACCAATCAACTTCTATTATACAGTTGGTCAGAGTGAAGACGAAGGTATTCCGGTCTTTACAGAAATTACTGGTGGTTTCCCTCGAGAAATTCTTACTGCTGGCGGAAAAATTGATGAAACAAAAAATACATGGTCTGACTTCCCGGCTTACATGGAAGGCGACAGTGTTACTTCAAACATTCCTAAGGACAGCACAAATATTGCAGACTGGGCCGACGATGAACTGAATAAACCTTTTGCCCACCGTATTAAAGACAGCGTTGACCTTCTTGTAGTTATTAAGGATACAATCGATGCAAACGGAACTCGAAGCCCTAACGCTACCGACCAGGATATCGAAAAGTTCTCGGTAAGCGCACGCCATCTGCTTAATGCAGACGGAACTCCGGGAACAGGCCTGCTTTACGAAGATACAACAGACAGAAGTTACAATGCCCTGAAATACTATAACGGTGCCAAGAACTTTGAAGAAACCGAACCAGGAGATAAGTATAAAGACCCTGGCGACGGATACGCCTTCAGCTACCATCTTCCAGAAAATATTCCGGACGGACTTATCAAGCTTGAAATCTATGCACAGGATATTACCGGTAACTCCGGCGTTAACACACCTTACGCTCTGTATGTTGTAAAAGATACACAGGCTCCTGATATGGCTTCTCAGGCCCATAAGATCAAATCTGCTTCTACAAACACACTGAACGAATGGTTCAATGCTACAACAATCAGACAGCTTTCTTTCAAGGCTGATGCAGCAAATCCATTCACAGATACAACAATTGTAAATGACGTTCCAACTCCGGTTCACCAGAAATTCATGAACCCGGGAACAGGAGCTTCTCTTTCATGGGCATTCGGAAACTCTGAAAATAACTTCTCTACAAAACAGATCATCGATAATACAGGTGTGGCTTCTTATGACATGTCATCCCTTATTGATTCAATTACCGAACAGGGTGCCATGACATTCTATTCACGTATTTACGACGACATTGGAAATACTTCAAACGTAACAAAGATTCCTCTGAACATTTACTACGATACAGTAAATCCTGAAAGCCCTACAGTTTCAGGACCTTCAAGCGGTTCAGGAATCTATCCGCTTACAGGAGTTTCTGCCGGCGGAGCAAATACCTTCTATACAAGAAACACTTCTCTGCAGCTGGTTCTCTCTGCTGTAGACTCAGGAACCGCCGCTGCCACCGAAACTTCTTCAGGTGTTGCAGGCTTCCTTGTTCCTGAAGAAGCTTATACTGAAGAATCTCTTAAGACTGCCCTTACAGCATCAAACGGAACACTCCCTGGAATGCAGGCAACCTCAGAAGGAACTAAGGCTGTAACATTAAAAGCCGGTGAGACTGCAAATGAATCAAAGCAGGATCACTTCCTCTATACAGTAGACTACGCACTTAACGCATCTTCTTCATATACAAAGATTACAGTTATCCAGGATACAACAGGACCTGGAATCATTGTGGACGACGGTGCATCATATACATTCGTTTCTGAATCAACTCCATTCAAGGCAGAGAGCAGCTTTGCAGACAAAGCTATGGAAAAGGGAACAACCGGATCCGTAACAGGAGTTTCTGCCGGAAATTATTACTACGGACTTGGTGAAGAAAACTTCAAGTTCAATGTTCAGCTCAAGAATGAATGTGAAGGCTTCGATTCAGGTGCCTATGCATTCGAAGTAAAAGACGCCGCAGACAGAACCGTTGAAACAGGTTCTTATGCTGCAGGCATTAACGAAATTAAACTTCCGGAAGGAAATTACAAAATCGTTGCAGTAGATAACCTTGGAAACAGCACAGAATCTGATATCCTGCATGTAGTTCAGGATAAAGCAAAGCCTGCAGTTTCAGGGCTTGAAATTCACGGTAAGATTTTCGGAACAACAGAATACAACACAGTTACAACAAATACACGTAACGTTTACCTTACATTTACCGCAGATGATACAACAGAAAAAGATGCTTCAAACACAGGAATCAGAAAGCTTACAGTTAAGGGAGTTTCACTTAAGGAATCTGCCCTTAAGGTAACAGCAGGTGAAACAGTTCTTGCTCAGGGAACAGACTATACAGTAACCGCTGCAGAAACAGAAGACGAAGAATCTTATATCGTCTTCAAAAGACCAAGAACAGAAACCGCTTACAAGATTGAAAACGTAATGCTCCCTGCAGAAGACGGAACAAAGACAGTTGCAGTTCTGGCAAAGGATGCCGCAGGAAATGTAACAGAAAACTTCTGCCAGGCTTCAATCTTCTCAGACAGCAATCCACCTGCAATTTCTTCTGTATGTGACATTGCTCTTGCTTCAAGCATTGACGGAACTTCAGACAACACTTCAGCTACAAAAGATTCAACTCTGAAAGTTGAAATCAAGGCCCACGATACAACATCAGGTATCCTTAAGTTCTACGTGGTTGACGCTGCTTCAAACATGGCCGCAGAAAGAAATGATGAACCGGCCGGAAATTCTCTTATTGAAAGCACTGCAACCGTAACAGTAAACGGAACATCACTTCCGGCAACTGTAAACGGAAACTGCATTACACTCAGTACACCTCGCATTTCTACAGAAGATGAAACATTCGTTATTTCTGGAGTAAAGATTCCTCATCCGGAAACACAGGGAAAACAGACAGTTCACGTAGTTCTCTTTGATAACACAGGACTCCGTAACCAGAATTCTGTAAGCGATGACATCATCTACGATACAACAGGACCTGGAATCATTGTTACA
>JAZLIM010000029.1:0-13471 GCA_045617385.1 Treponema sp. | reverse complement strand
TTATTACGGATCTGGGAACACCAGGCAAGGGCTGAATCTTCCTTTGTAACAGGAAGGCGTTTTTCGGAAAGTATGATTTTCCCGTATTTTGTATATACAAATTTGCTTATTCTGGTGTTATCCCGGTTAAAAAAGCAGTCTGTTTCTTCGTAAACCAGAGGGCTGACAAGGTCTTCAGCTTGCTGTTCCGTAAGAGCTTCCCAGCTGAAAATTGTACCGCCTGAAGCGGTAGCAAGAACTTCCGGAGCTATGAGCCATTCAGGAGCCTGGCTGAATGTCAGGTCTTTGGCAAGAACTGCGGTATGGCCGTTGGGGAACTGGTAGGAAATTCGGCCGGCTGAAGATGACCCGTTTTCAGAGGAATCGTGGACTTTCTTTGCAAGGCGGTCGGAAAAGCCTGCAAAAAGCAGGGCAGCCTTCCCGGGGGTCGGTCCCCCTTTGGTGCCCTGAAGGGCGGAGGAAAACTCATTAGTGCCCTGCGGGGTGGCGGCAGAGGCAGGAGGGGTCTGTCCCCTCTGGTTCAGTGCTGTTTCCCGGGCATGCTTGATCTTCTGCCGGATGTCATCACAGAAGCGTTTTTGCATTTCCGGTTTAGAGTCTGCATAGTTTGAGTATTTCAGAATAAGGTTTACTGCTTCATCCGAAAGGTCCGGATTTTCCGCGGCAAAAAGAATCAGGTTTGCAAGGCGTGGCGAAACTCCCGCTTCAAGGGCACTCCGGCCGCGTGAAGTTATTCTTAAGTCTTTGTCCAGAAACTGCATGTTCTGAAGGAGTTCAGCCGAAGTCTTTATTCCCGCGGCAGACGGGCTGTCCAGGAAGAATCCATCTGCTTCCAGAAGATTCTTTCCCCAGGCAGCGCATTCCAGAACCAGCTGGGTAATGTCACTTCTTAAAATTTCCGGAAGCATGGATTTCTGCCGCGGTTCGTTTTTGTTCCAGAGCCGAACGCAGCGCCCGCTCATGGTACGGCCTGCACGGCCTTTGCGCTGTTCGGCACTGAATTCACTTTCGCTTTCAGTAACAAGAGTTTCCATCCCAAGTGCGATGTTCAGACGGTTCACGCGGGAAAGTCCTGAATCGATTACACTAGTTACGCCCGGGACTGTAAGGGAAGTTTCTGCAATGGCAGAAGAGATGATTACACGGGCAGTTCCCGGTTCAAGGGGAGCAAAAATCTTTTTCTGGTCGGAAAGAGAAACGCTTGAGTGGAGCACATGGATTTCAACCTGAGAGCCGGAAGAAAGAGATTCGCGGAGTTCGTTTTCCGTTCTGCGGATTTCCCTGATGCCTGGAAGGAAAGCAAGAATAACAGGGGGCTGTCCCCCTTTTGCGGCGGCCCCCTTAGTGCCCTGTAAAGAGGTGGAATCCGGGAAGGTGGCCAGCTCCTCTTTTATTGCCCGCACCATATCGGTTCCGGGTTTGTATTCAACTTCTACAGGAAATGTGCGGCCCGGAATTTCCATAAGTGGAACAGTCTCCGGGTTTCCGGAGGAAAGATATTCTGCAAGAGTTTTTGTTTCGATTGTGGCAGACATGATGATAACGTAAAGATCATCACGGAGTTCCATTGCTTCCTTCAGGAAGGCCAGATTCAGGTCGGTGGTGAGGGAACGTTCGTGGAATTCATCAAGAAGGATTACAGAGTAGCCTTCAAGAGAAGGATCGTTCTGCAGAGTACGGGAAAGAACGGCTTCTGTTACAACTTCGATCTTTGTATCTTTGGAAGTTCTGTTTTCCAGGTGGATTTTGTAACCGCAGGTTTTTCCGCACGGCTCATCAAGAATGTCTGAAACTCTTTCTGCAATGGAGAGTGCGGCAATTCTCCGTGGTTCCGTCATAAGGATCTTACCGTCAAAAAAGTCGGGGAGGCCTGCAGGAATAACGGTTGATTTACCGGCTCCCGTTTCGGCTGTAAGAATCAGAAAACGGGATGGAGATTTCTTGAGAGTATCTGCAATTTGCGGAATGTAAGGACTGACCGGTAAATCTGGAAGTGTTCGCATGCTACTAGTCTATCAGAGAATAGACTACTGTAGTAACTACACGGACATTTTTTTTGTATTCAAGACCAGGAGCTGCATCTTCAATGGAAAAAAGCCCCTGAGAAGCGCTCTGGATTTTTCCAACCTTGCTTTTGCTGTCACGGGCAAACTGTTCTGCGGCTTTACGGGCATTCTCAGTTGCTTCAGCAATCATTTCCGGCTTTATGGTGTTAAGTCCGTTGAAGTAGTACTGAACTTTGCCGTCCCAGTCGGAACTTACGGAAACTCCCTGTCCAAGAAGCTGGATTGTGTCCTGGGCAGCGGCTTTTACTCCCTGAACGTTTGAACTGCGGATCAGGATTGTCTGCTTTCCAACATAATCATAATTTCTTCTGCCAGGATCAGAGTACATGTTTACTGTTGCATCGTTGATTTCAGGAGAAAGAACTGTGTAGTCTGATGCATTAAGACCGTGAGTTTCAAGGAAAGCTTCTGCAAGTTTTGTTTCGCGGATAATCTGATTCTGTAAGTCTTTCATGTCATTGCTGCCGGTTGAAAAACTCAGCTTCCAGACTGCAAGGTCGGCATCAACTTCTTTTTCGGAAAGGCCTCTTACGGAAACTGTTCTCTGGGAATGCATGATGTTTCCCATTCCAAATGCAAGAATAAGGCTGCAGATGATTCCGGCACTGCAGCCAATAATAGTCTTTTTCATAAATCCCTCTGATTATAATTCGCTGAAAAGAGTAAGCTGATTTTTTCCGTTCTGCTTTGAGTGGTACAAAGCTTTGTCTGCTTTTTTAATGGCGAAATAGAAGTTTCTTTCTCCAGGCTTACAGCAGTAAGATCCTGCAGAGAATGTGATATTGCACTTGTTTTCTGGAGAGGCAAGGATTTTCTGCAGCTGTTCGTAGCGTGCCTTTTCATCAATCTGGCCCCGGTAAACAATTACGAATTCATCACCGCCGTAACGGATGAGAGTGTCTATGTCTTTGCGGCAGATCTGTTTAAGTGAGCGGGCAGCAAATCTGATAGCTTCATCACCGGCAATGTGCCCGTTTGTGTCATTGATTTCCTTGAAGCAGTCGATATCAAGAAGCATGATTGTAGACTGATGTTCCAGTTCATCGTTTGGAGCAATGTCTGCAATGATGTTTCTGTTGAATGCCTGAGAAAGCATGTCGATCTTCAGAGCCTGTGAAATTCTCTTGTCTGAAAGATAAAGCTTGTAGATGCATTCTCTGAGTGTTACTGAAACGAAAATCATTCCCACGTAAAGAACAACACCTGTAGAAAGCGGTCTGACAATATTACCGGAATAAGTAATAGGTCCTCCGAACTGGGAAGCGGTGAAAATAATTTCCAGAGTCATTGCAAGAATTGAAGAATGCAGAGGCCACTGGAAATCGGCAGCCAGGGACAAAGCAAAGAAGAATACGTAATAAGAAATCCAGCCTTCTCCGGTTAATTCAGAAACCTTACAGTTGAAATAATTAAGGAAGAGATTTGCAATAACTATGGTCTGAATGATAAGCATTGAAAATACCCATGTCTTTCGGGGCATTTTCTTGTAAAAATGAATTAATGCCGGAAACCAGACAATACCTGAAAAACGGCAGATAATATCAATTAATACAAAAGAGGATCCGAGCATGAAAATGTCTTTGAATACCCAGATTGCAGACCCAAGGAAAGCAATAAGTGTAAGTGTAAGCACATACTGCTTCATGTAGCGGCCTTTGAAGTCAAGGTAATCAATGTCTTTTTTGTGAGACTGATGTTCTTTGAATCTATCAACTCTTAAAAGAACGACAGTCCACAATACTTTTAGTCTGTTCACGGTCATACTCAAATAAAAAAAAGTGGTCACCATAAGGTTACAGAATAATCTCTAAAATCTCAACCCAAAATGCTGGACTTTTTAAATTTTTTTTCCCGTTATGCCCCATAAATTGTGGTTTTCGGTATAATGAAATCATGTGGATGTTTCTGACATTGATATATGGGCTCATCAAAGGTTCCCGGGAAATATTCAAGAAAAAAGCTCTTGAAAAGAACACGGTAACCGAAGTCCTGCTGATTTACACATTTATTTCTCTCATAATTGCTACTCCACAGATTCCAGATGCAATGGGATTAACAGGGCGCCAGTATCTCTGGGTGGCGGTAAAAGCCTTTGTGATTTTTGTAGCCTGGATTGCAGGCTTTAAGGCTGTAAAACAGCTGCCTGTAAGTCTTGTAGGTGTTCTGGATCTTTCCCGTGTTCTGTTTGCATCCCTTTTAGGAGTTCTTGTTCTTGGAGAAACAATCACTCTGAATAAAGGAATCGGGCTGTGCTTTGTAAGTGCAGGTCTTCTGTTCCTGAAGTTCAATCCGTTCAAGAAGAAAACCGAAGAAAAGGCGGTTTTGTCTGTACAAAATACGTCATTTTTCATATTTCTGGCCTTTTTGTCATGCATTCTGAATGCAGTTTCAGGCCTTTTAGACAAGATTCTGATGAAGGAAATGAACTCCAGCCAGCTTCAGTTCTGGTATACTCTTTTCATGGTCAGCTATTATGCAGTCTATGCTCTGGTAACAAAAGCAAAAATTACGCGGTCTGTCTGGAAGAATCCATGGATTTATCTTCTGGCGGTGGGCCTTATTGCCATGGACAAGGTTCTTTTCATTGCAAACGGAATTCCTGAAAGCCAGCTTACAGTCATGACCCTGATCAAGCAGAGCAGCGTAATTGTGGCAATCATTGCGGGAAAATACGTCTTCAAAGAAAAAGACATTCTCCACAAAGTAATCTGTGCCCTTATAATCATCACAGGAATTGTAATAGGAATCTGTTGAAATCCAGAACAGGAGATTTTGTATGACAAAAAGCCTTAAAAATGCAGTAAATCCGGTTATTTATGCTGATTTTCCCGATCCTGATGTAATCAGGGTGGGGAATGCCTTCTACATGGTTTCAACAACAATGCACTTTATGCCGGGTGCTGTAATACTCCGCTCCTACAATCTTGCAGACTGGGAATACGCAGGGCACGTTTATGATGTTCTGGATGATTACCCTGCTGCCCGGATGGAAGGCGGCAACATTTACGGAAGCGGAATGTGGGCTGCATCGCTTAAATATTTCCAGGGCAGATTTTATGTTCTTCACATAGCAAACGATACACATTGTTCTTATCTCTATACTTCTGAAAAACCAGAAGGCCCCTGGGAGTGCCGGAAAATTTCGGGATTCTATTACGACCCGGGACTCTTCTTTAATGATGACGGCAAAGCCTACGTTGTTCACGGGAACCGGGAAATCAGAATTACGGAACTGAACGCAGAACTTTCCGGGCCGGAAGAAGGCGGACTTGATAAAGTGATTGTCCGTGACAGTGATGAAATTCCCCTTGGGTATGAGGGAAGCCATCTTTATAAAATAAACGGAAAGTATGTTCTCTGTCTGATTCACTGGCCGAAAGACAGCATGAGAACTCAGGCGGTGTTTACTGCTGAAAGTCTTGAAGGCCCGTGGAGCGGGAAAGATGTTCTTTGCGATGACATGGGAGACTTTGGCGCGGGAGTAGCGCAGGGCGGACTTGTAGAAACTCCCGACGGAAAATGGTACGCAATGCTTTTTCAGGATCACGGGGCCCAGGGGCGCATGCCGTGTCTTGTTCCGGTTTCCTGGGAACAGAACTTCCCTGTTTTTGGAATTAACGGAAAGGCTCCAAAAGTTCTTGAAGTTACTGATTATAATCCGGGCTACGAATATGAACCTCTTTCGTCTTCTGACGATTTTGATTATGCGGAAAAAAATCCTGTGCTGAAATCCTGCTGGGAATGGAACCATATTCCGTGCAATGAAAACTGGCATGTGGAAGGCAAAGCTCTTTGCATCAGAACAGGCGGAATAAGTTCCAATATGGTTTCCTGCCGGAATGTTCTGACCCAGAGAGTGGAAGGGGAAACTCCGGCAGTAAGCGTTACTCTTGATGCATCAGAGCTGAAGGACGGAGACATAATGGGCCTTGCTGCTTTTGAAAGCTGTTATGCTTTTGCAGGGCTTACTAAGAAAAACGGAAAGTGCTTTGTTGTCCGCGGTGAAACAAACTATCCGGAAGGGAAGGTGCAGCCAAACCGGAACAACTGCGAGCCGGACCTGTTTACTGATGAGATTGAATTAAACGGAAGCCTTTGCAAAATCCGCATGGAGTTTGATTTTACGGGCCTGAAGGATGAAGTAACTTTCTGGTGGAAAAAAGTTTCTCGCGAAGGGGAAACAGAAATGCCGGGAGAAAGCGAAGAGAACTGGAAGAAGCTTGGTAACTCACACAAGCTTTACTTCCTGCTGGACCATTTCTGCGGGGTTCGCGCAGGTCTTTTTGTTTACAGCAGAAAGGAAGCCGGGGGAACGGGAAAGTTCAGAAACTTTCTTACGGAATAAAGGAACAGGGTGGATTAAACGACGGGGCATTTCGACAGGCTCAATGACCCCGTGGTGCGGTCAATGTCAACGTGTTGTTGTCAGTGGCCCCGTGGTGCGGTCAGTGCCCCGAGGTCCCTGAGCCTGTCGAAGGGCCGAAACCACCGGAGAAGCTTCTTACTAGTCCATAAGATCCCAGTTCTCTGCAAGGTCGTCGTCGGTGATGACGTTGCACTGGCCTTTATGAAGAATAGTGTATTCGTGCTGGCAGTGGCCGTTCTTCTTTTTCTTTGAAAGTTCTTCAGCCGAAACAATCAGGACAACAATACAGTAGTCTTTATGAATGAGGCGTTTTCCTACAAGTTCTTTCCACTGGTGAACAAAATCAATATTGCATTCTGCTGATGCCGAAGATTCCACAACTTCTTCTTCATCATTCATTACTGAGTCCCAGGGACTTTTTGGTTTTTCTTCTTTGTCTTTTTTTCCGAACATAATTCCTCCGAACTTTTCTATACAATTAATTGTAACATTCACTCTGCATATTGTGGAGTTCTTTTATTCCAGTGTAATTCCTGAATAATCGCAGTCGGTCCAGGTGGAACGGCAGATTTCAATCATTCCCGGGAATTCTGCAAGATCGCTCGGCGTAATCAGATTGTAATTCAGACCGCAGTCGTAAAAAAAGTTCTGTATGCTTTTTACATTGTTCACAAGAACGTAGGCAACAAAAGAAGAGCAGACAAAATCTTTTTCTTCGGAATCTTCATCACCCGAATAATATTCGCTTCCCTGATCTTTCAGCGACTGTTTATCTTCTTCAAGAAAGAACTTACGCTGGATGCTTTTTCCCGCAATCAGAAAATTCTTTGGAATGGAATAATGGGCGTCGGGATTTGAAAGATAATCGTTTACCATTTTCATGGCGTTATCGTATTCTTCCCTGGAAACCTTCAGAGCGTAGGTGATCTGAAGAGACTGATCAGGATTTGCTTTGATCATGTACGGATTAGTTGTAATGTCAGTACATTCTTCAAAGTTCAGCTGGTAGTCTTCAATCTTGTAAGAGGTGTAGCCTGCAAAGGAGTCTTCCAGGTTGAACCCGATAGAGGCGTGGCTTGCTTCAATGTCGGAAACCCGGGTTGTTCCAATAAGAAACTTCAGCAGGTTTTCTGCAGAAACAGTTTCTTTGTAGACCGGCGAATAAAGCCGCACAAAGATGTACTTATGGCCGTCGGGAAACTCTGGGTTGTGTTCGTCTGTAAAAACTCTCTTCGTTGTATAAAAGTTCATCTGGTTGTATTCATCAGAAACTACTGCAGGTGACAGAAGATCCTCCAATGATTCACAGGAGATGAACAGAAAGAAGGCTGCAAAAATCAAGTAAAATAATCTTTTCATGATTTGAATATAATAAAAAAACGAGAAAAACTCAAAACTTAGCGTTAGAATATAAGTATCAAAAAAGGAAACGTGATATGAAAAATGGATTGGTTCTTGAAGGCGGCGCAATGCGGGGAATGTTCACCTGCGGTGTTACCGATGTTTTTATGGAAAACGGTATCGACTTTGACGGAATTGTTGGAGTAAGTGCCGGAGCTACTTTTGGATGTAATTACAAATCGAAGCAGCCCGGACGTGCTGTCCGTTACAACAAACGTTTTTCGCGTGACAGCCATTACGGAACTTTCCGAAGTCTCCTCCGTTCCGGTGATCTTTACGATGCCAAATTCTGTTACGAAGATATTCCGTTCAAGTATGATCTTTTCGATGTAAAAACTTACCGTGAAAATCCTTTGAAGTTTTATGTTGTAGTTTCGGAACTGGAAACAGGGAAAGCTTTGTTTCATGAAATCCCGGATGGAAATGAAGAAGACCTGAAGTGGATGCGTGCATCTGCAAGTCTTCCGCTGGTTTCTACTCCGGTAGAAATTGAAGGCAAACGATATCTTGACGGCGGAATTACAAGTTCCATTCCTCTGAAACAGTTCATGGAACTTGGCTATGAGAAGAACATTGTCATTCTTACCCGCACCCGTGATTATGTAAAAGAGCCTTCATCAATGGCAGCCCTTATGAAAATCATTCTCAGAAAAAATCCTGAAATCGTAAAAGCCATGGGCCGCCGTCACATAATGTACGAAGAAGAAAAGGCCTTTGTGTTTGAACAGGAAGCTGCCGGAAAATGTCTGGTAATTGCTCCGGAAGTTGATGTGGGAATCAGCCGCACAGAACATGATCCTGCAGAGCTTGAAAGAGTTTACCAGATGGGCCGTGCTACCGGGTTGAAGCATCTGGAAAAAGTCAGGGCTTTTTTAAATTAGGATTTTCGAGAAGAACATATTAAAATGAGTAAATGGTTTGATTAGCTGAAAGAAAAATGTCACACGGATTTAGAATCAGGTTTTTTTATAAAGATTTTGCGTTAGCAAAATCGAATCAGTGTGACAATTTCCGTTTGGACAAACTTTATTTATAAGTGATTCTGAACGGATTAAATAAAAAGGAGGACTTTTATGAGACTTGGAATTTCCAGCGGATTGATTTATGACGATGCAGAAAAATGGGTAAAGGCTCACAAGGAACTTGGACTTGGGAGCGTTGTATTTCCTTTGGACTGTAACGCAGACAAAGGTCTTGTAAAAGACTATGTTGCCGCTGCAAAAGAAAATGATATTGTCATTGCAGAAGTGGGAGTATGGCGAAACGTAAACAGCGCCGATCCTGCAGAAAAAGCCGAAATGACAAAATATGCTATTCGCCAGCTGGAACTGGCCGAAGAGATTGAAGCACGCTGCTGTGTAAATGTTGCAGGTGCTATTGCCGGCGAAACATGGGACGGCGGATATAAAGAAAATTTTTCTGTAGAAGCCTGGAAAAAAACAGTTGCCAGCGTTCAGGAAATTATCGATGCAGTCCGTCCTGTAAAAACAAAGTATGCTCTTGAACCAATGCCATGGATGATTCCTACCGGGCCTGACCAGTATCTGGATCTGCTTTCTGACATCAACCGCGACGGAGCCGGTGTTCACATGGATATTGTGAACATGATGAATTCTCCGGAACGCTATTTCTGCCAGGAAGATTTCATGACTGATGTTTTCACAAAACTTGACGGCCTCATTTTAAGCTGCCACCTGAAAGACATCAAAAATAAAGAGCTTTACACATGGCAGGCAGAAGAATGCAAATGCGGGCAGGGCGGTCTGAACATTGAACTCTATACCCGTCTTGCAACTGCTCATACAGAAGATATGCCGATGATTATTGAACATCTTCACTCAGACGAGGAATATCGTGAAAGTGTTAGGTATATTCAAACTCGTTTGGGACTTTAAGTCCTGGCAGAGTTTTTCGGAGAGAGAATTTGGATTTACGTTTTAAACTTTTTTCCCTGGTAATTTTCATACTCTTCGGTTTTCCATGTGCTCTGGAAGATTTCCGTACTTTGAAAATTAATCCGTGGAACGCTTATTTTGGAACTCTGGTGATTGGACTTGCCGCGGCGTTTTTCTGTTTTGAAGCTTTTCTCCCGGCCTTAATTTCCTGCGCTGTCATTTTTGCAGTTTTCCTTTTGACCCGATTTGTTATCAAGGCTGACCTTGGAATGGGCGATGTAAAGTTTTCACTTTTCTGCGGTATGGCTTCTGGAAATGTTTTATGGGCTCTGGCAGGTCTTGGTGTAGCATGCATCGCTGCAGCCCTTACATTTCTGACTGCAAAAATAAAAGGGAGCCCTTTGAAGAAGCTCCCTTTTGTTCCGTTTTTATTTTCGGGTACTCTGGCGGCAATAATCTGCCGGATTCTTATATGATTCCGTTTTTATTCCACTGGAAAACCTGCAGGTAACCTAAACGTGCGTACCAGTGTCCCACTCCGGTCCAGTGAATCCAGCTTAACTCGAATCCTTCTTCCTTTAAGATCTGAGTAGCTTCCTGAACCATCTTCAGCCCAATACCTTTCCGCCTGAAAGCAGGCACTGTGCCGACACAACCGGGCCCGCCGATTTTGATTTTGCGCCCGCCAAGTTCATGAGTTCCCATATCTTCCACAACGCAGAAGCTTGCGATTTCATTTTTAAAACGACCGGGCTTTTCCGGATCAGGAACACGGGCCATGGCACAGAAAACCCGATCAACTGTTTTGAAGATATCGAACTGAGCCCACTCTTCTTCAACTTCCGCTACAGCTTTAAGCAGCTTTTCAGCATCGTCCTGGTACCAGCCGAAGGTTATGTTTTCGGGTACAGGAATGTTCAAAGCGGATTTGTCAAAATGTGCAAGCTCAAAAATCTGCTCTTCCATGATTTCAGTTTCATCCATGTTCACGATGGAACTCTGTGAGAAAAAATCCGGATGCATCTGATTGAAAAGTGAAAGGGCTTCCTGTTTTGTCATAAGGCTTCCGTTTCTATTTCTGCTCAGGAACTACTGCAAAGAATACAAGAGGTTCAGTCTGAGAATTGTTCTGAAGACTGTGAGTGTGTCCTTTTGGGCAGTAGTGAGCGTCGCCAGGCTTTAAGTATTCTATACCGTCGTCTATGAGCACTTTGCCGTCGCCGCTTAAGATGTAAATAACTTCACTTGAAGTATCATGACAATGAAGACCGATTGTTCCGCCAACTTCAAGACTTCCGTGAAGAATACGGTTCTGTCCGTCAAAGAACATTTTGGCTGTAAGATTCTTTTCTCCGCCTTTGAAGTTCGGGTAAACCTGGGCTTCTATTTCTGAATATGCAAATTTCATTTCAATCCCCTTGCGTCTGTTTTCAATTAATAATAAACGTCAGCTTCAATTATATAATATAATCGGATGTATATTATATAATTGGCTAAAAAAAAAGAAGGAAAACCGTAACTTGGGGTCGCTACGTCCGCCCTTCGCTAACGCTCACCGTCCTCGCTGCGCTGCGGTCGGCAAGGGGCTCCCATCGCTAACGGCAAAGATTTTCCTGTACTCTCTGAAAAAGTAAATCATTTCTGCAGCGGCGGTAATTATCCAGCTGAAAATGTAAAGCAGGAATAATGAAGGAATTGTCTTGAAGTATGCGAATACTGTGTAAATCCATGCAATTCTGAAAAGGCAGGAACCGAGCAGAACGATAATGGAAGGAACGAAAGTTTTTCCAAGCCCGCGGTTTGCAGCGATTGTGTTGTCCATGAAAGAGGCAACCGGCAGCGAAAAGAACATTATGCCAAAGCGCAGCATGCCGGCTTCTATGACTGCAGGGTCTGTTGTGAAAAGTGCAAAACACTGGTGCCCGAAAATATACATAAGTGTACTTTCAGCGGCACCAATTACAAAAGCATAAACATTTGCAATGACCATGCTCTTTATGATTCTGTCTTTTTTCCCGGCGCCATAGTTCTGGCCGATGAATGTGGCACAGGCGGTGTAAAATCCGTTCATGGTGCTGTAAACAATGTTGTCCAGATTTGAGCAGGCGGCAGTTCCTGCAACCATTACGGCATCAAAGGAATTTACACCCACCTGAATAAAAGTATTTGCTACAGAGAAAATTGCATTCTGGAGCCCGGCAGGAATTCCAATTTTAAGAAGTTTTATGGAAATCTCGCGGTTCAGGGAAAGTTTTCTGAAAGAGAATTTAATGTTCCCTAATCCTTTGAAAAGAGCAGCCATTACCAGCAGGGAAGAAACGTATTGAGAAATAGTGCTTGCCAGGGCAACTCCGGCACAGGACATGTTAAAGGAAATTACAAAAATAAGATTCAGAATTACGTTAATAATCCCTGCAGTAGTTAAAAAGAATAACGGGCGCTTTGTATCTCCGGCAGCACTCAGGACTGCGTTCCCATAATTGAAGATGGCGACACCCGGAATGCCAAGCATGTAAATTTTGAAATAGAGAACGGCGCCTTCCAGAAGTTCCGGTTTTGTTTTTATTAACGTAAGAACAGGGTTTGCAAAAATGAGGCCAGTGAACATTAATAAAAGCCCTGCAATTATAGAAATGAGGAAAGAAGAATGAACGGACTGGTCTAAGGATTCTTTAGATCTTGCTCCAATATAAAATGCAACGATTACATTGACTCCGCCGCCAAGACCCATCAGGATACCGGTAAAGAGAAATAAAAGATGTGAAGTAGAGCCTACAGCCCCTAAAGCCAGAGGTCCTGCAAAACGCCCGGCTACGGCAATGTCTGCAATGTTAAATAAAATCTGCAGGATATTGGAGAACATAAGCGGCAGGCTGTAGAAAAATATTCCCCTGGAAAGAGAGCCTGATGTTAAATCTTTTTCAATTGTTTTAGACATTAAAATGAGAATAGTGAAGCGATTGCTTTTGGACAACTGGTTTCAAGAAGTACTTTAATTGGTAGAATAACGTATGAACTTAAAAGAACGCGCAAAGAAACTTAAAACAGATATTCCCGCAGTCTTCCTTGCATTGAAGCATGAAAAGACACCCTTTGCCGCAAAAATTCTTGCAGCCCTCACGGTGGCTTATGCTCTTTCCCCAATCGACCTGATTCCGGATTTTATTCCTGTAATCGGTTATCTGGATGATCTGCTTTTGCTGCCGGTAATGGTTGCATGGACAATCAAACTTATTCCGCCGGAAGTAATGGAAGAATGCCGTGCAAAAAGTGAAGGCCTTTGGGAAAACGGCAAACCAAAGAAATGGTATTACGCGGTTCCAATTGTTCTGTTCTGGATTTTGATTGCGAGTTTGATAGTGAAGAATGGAGGTAGAAAGTGGCTGAAAAAATGAAATTAGAGGAAAACCGGATTTTTATGGATAAGCTGATGGAATGGCGGGAGAAGGCCAGCGACTGGTTGGCTGCCACAACTAATGAAGAAATCGATGCTATTTTTAATGTTCCAAGAACAATAGAGCCCGATGTCCGTCATCCTGAAGATTTTGACTGGGGAGATGAATAATTCTTTCTTTATGGTTGAAAACTGGTTTGAATGAGGCTGAAGCTATAGGAATTGGGAGCTGGTTAGTCAAACCAGTTTTCCAGCATAAGATTTGAAACTTCTTTGATGTATTGATAATCAGAGATGTTTCTTGTGACTAAAATCAGATTATTGGAAATTGCTGTTGAAGCAATCATTA
>JAZLIM010000028.1:0-5818 GCA_045617385.1 Treponema sp. | reverse complement strand
CTTTTTCTGGATGGAAGATATTATCCGTGTAATTGAAGAATCTGCTTCCGGTCCACTTTATTCTGTTCTGAAACGTCAGGATGAAAAGTTTGTAACAGAACACGCATACGACAACCCGCGCTTTGTAGAAGATGTAGTCCGCGAAGTTTATCTTGCAGTACGTAACTTTCCTCTTGAAAAACCATTTGAATGGTTCAGCGTAGAAGCCGAAAACGAAGAAAGTATTCACAATCACAATGCTTACGCTTACACAGAATATAACGGCCAGGACTAAAGCTTCATGAAAAGAATCCGCATTGCAGATTTTATAAATCCTGAAGATGATTTCTTTACCCTGCCCTTTGATTTGAGTCTTGAAGGGCGGTCCGGCGACCCGCTTTCGGGGAACTTAAATCCTGGAGAAAAGTCCGGCGACGCCTTAGGATCACAAAATCCTGAGGGCCAGTCCAGGGGTGCCCGCTGGGGCATGACACTCTGCAGAGCAGGTTCAATGCGTTTCCGCTGGAACGAGACAAATCCAAACAGACAGAACAATTTCTCCAAAATAATCCCTGATTCCACACACACTGTTGTTCCGGTTCAGCTTGACCATACTAAAATCGTATACGACATAAAGACTACAGAAGACACAAAAGAAAAAATCGGAGACGGAATAATCACAAAAAATCCGCTCCTTGTTCCTACAATCACCATTGCAGACTGCATGCCGATTTTTCTTTACGACCCTGTAACTGAAGTTTTCGGAATTGTTCATTCCGGGTGGAAAGGAACCGGAATTGTTTCTGAAGCAATAAAACTTGCAGAAAAGAATTACGGAGCCCGAGCAGAAGACTTTCTTGTTATCCTTGGTCCGCATATTCATGACTGCTGCTACATAGTTGACGAGAACCGGGCCCGTTTCTTTTCTGAAAATTTCACTCCTGAGTGCACGGAGCCTTTGATTCTGGACGGAAATCCTGAAAATCCTTCATTCCGAAAACTTCCCGCATTCGTATGGAACAACGGAAACGGCCCGCTCTTCAGGCTTTCCCTTGAAAAAGCAAATCTTTCCGTTCTTGAAAAAGCCGGAGTTCTTTCTGAAAACATCACGGTCTGCGAAGACTGCACAGCCTGTACAGAAGGCGGTCTTTTCGGTTCCAACAGACGGGAAACTGCATCAAAAGGCAAAGACAATTTCACTGTAATGGCAGGATTTGTAAAAGTCTGGAATGAGATTTAATTCGCCCCAAAGAGTTCATTTACTTCTTCAGCCGCATATTCGATTGCTTCCAGAACTGGCAAAGTTTTTTCCATTTGGATTCCAATAATTTCGACCCCTTTCGAAATATAATCAATTGTTTTTTCTACCCTTTCCGAAAAAAGTTCTACGTGATCATCAAAACTTCTCTTCAGAAATGGGGTTTCCTTTATCGCATTCACATACCGGTTGTGTTCTGTTTCGTATACAAGCAGATCTCTTTCTTTTCTTGTCATTTTCTTTTCCTTCCTTCCCCAGAGTTTCTCTCTACCCAAATTTCAGGTCGCTCATTTTTCTTTATTTCCCCTCTCAGGATTCTTCTGTCAATTTCCCGATTCATTCGTTTTACCGCTATTTCAGCCCGTAATTCAGGCATTGGAGAAGATTCATAATTTTTGTATTCACCTGTTCTTTTATCAACTGTACCGATATGAACCTTTGAATTGGCTGTACGCGGCTTCGTGATAACGTCGAATAATTCTGAAAATATTCCCATATTTTCCTCCTTTCAATTTATATATGAATCAAACGATTCTTCTTATTTCGGATCAGTCCTGGTGAAAGTTCTTCTATTTCCCTGACACTTTCTTTTCTTACAGATTCTTTTTTCAAATTTTTCCCAACAAATAGTCCAGATAGAAAACTAAATCCAATTGTGCTGTTAATCATCAAGCAAACAACTACTGTTTCCATAAATTTCTTTTTCATTTTTTCTCCAAAAAAAATTAGCAGATATCAACAGGAGAATAGCCATTTATATCTTTGCGTGTGGAAAGTCTTGAAAAAAACGGATCCCCGATTAATTTTTCAAAAACCAGTTTATTCCCTGTATATGTAGCATAATGCAGAACATTTCTTCCGAAAGAATCCTCAACATCTGGGATAGCACCAAGAGAGAGCAAATAATAAATCCGGTCAGGTCTGGCAGCATACATTGCTGCATAATGGATTAAATACAAGCCATCCGAGAACCTGAAATTTACATCCAGTCCACGATCTACCATCAGCCTGATTATCCGGTTATCTGGATTTCTACAGGCATTTATGATGTTTTCTTCCAGCTGCTTATTCAAAAAAGCTTCAGTTATTTCTTTTCTACAGTCTTTTGAAAAAGCATAATCCATAGGAGTATTCCCGTGGATATCACAATCATACAGCCCGAATATCCTCAGAAAAAAGAATGCGATTTCAGGATTTTCATTGAAAGTACAAAGATGAATGCATTTCTGGCCATCTGGAGTTTCAGCATCTATGTCAGCTCCAATATCAACCAAACGTTTTATTACGTCAGGGTTAATCTGATATCTCGCAGCTTTTAATAAAGCGGTATAACCTTCCTGATTCCTGAATTCAAGATCTGCCCCTTTTATTCTTAAAAACGAAAGGACCTCAGGATTCTCATTGAAGGCGGCGGCTTCAACAAAAACTTCATTTATTTTATCTGAAGGAGTGTTATCCGTTTTTAAAGCCTGTATTATTTCCATTCTGGAATTTATTGAGCAGGCCAGGCAAAAAGGAGTAATTCCATTCTTATTTTCAGAATTTTTATCACATCCTTTTTCCAAAAGAAAAAAAACATTCTGAACGAAATTTGATTCAGCTGCATAATGAAGCAACGAATTACCTTCAGAATCAACATAATCGGAGTCTGGGAATCCTTCATAATTCCCCAGTTTAGTGATGTCATAATAGATAATTACGTTTTTCCATAATTCCTCCCAGAATTCTTCATCAAGATTTCTGTATTGATTTTTTATTGTTGTAATTATCTTTTCATTATTTTTCCGGATTCCACTACACAACTCATCAGCAATCTGATCAAACAACATAAAATCCATAATCAACTCCTTGTTTCTCTTTCGAAACTGAAAGTGTTTCTTAATACAAAACTCCCACCCAGTTTTGTACATTACTCATATTAAAATCACTTTGTTTTCGTGTAAGTACATCAGCTGGACGGACATTTTCAGCCAGCTTTCTTTTTTTGTCTAAAACTGATATCAAGATCATCCAGACAGTAGCCCACAGCTTTCATCAATTCCAGGTTTACTGAAGTGCAGTCTGAGTTTTCCTGCAGCAAAGAATTCCTGATTATCTGATCAAATTGACCATCCATAAAAGCCATTCCACATAACGAAAGAAGATAGTCTGCTTCTTCCGGAGTACAATGAAGGCCAATAATAAGCCTGAAAACAGTTTCCCTATGGGGAAGCGATTTTCCTTTTATTACATCAGAAAACGTAGTTTTCACCAGTCCTCCCCGCCTGTATATTTCAGAATGCTTCAATCCTGAACTTCGAATCAGACGGTACAATTCATCATTAAACTTTCTTATTTCAAAATACCTAAGCACAGTTTTCCTCCCTAAAGCAGATAACTACTGTAGAAGGAATTGCAGCCCAGGTTTGTTCTCCATTGACAATATTACGGCGCATATCTTTCCTAAGGTCACATTCGATTTTTGTTCCAGGAGAAATCCGTTTTCTGTCAGAGAACGATATCGATGAAAAAGGAACGTAAACATCACCAAAACGTTTTGTTTTCATGAAAAGATGATTTTCATTAACAGCATAAACATACCCTTCTGTATGAAGGGCATTGTCCCCAACTGTCCCTGAACAAAAACTTCTTCCTTTAATTTTTTTTGGAATGTTTGCGTTTGGGCCTCCTGTCAGATCCTGGATTTCGAAAATATAATCTGCTTCCTTCTGAAGAAGAACTGAGGCTTTCAACGATTCAAATTGAATAAGAACAAAGAGAAAATCCTCTCTTCCGATTGTTTTCAGGACTTTACGAATAGCCTGAACACACTGGGCATCTATGTGATCTCCGGTAACAAGAAACATAACCTGAATATTATTTGTAATAACATCTTCCAGATTATGGAGATTTCTTTCCGTGTCATCATCTTTAGAAATGTTTTTGATTTCATCATATTGAGATTCGATTGACACGAAACCGTCATCTACCAGATCTGCTGTTAAATTTTTAAAAGTATTTGTTTCTTTAGACCTAAGAGCTTTGTAAAGTTTTTTTACTTTAGGAGGCAGAATCTTTACATTTTCAAGAAGAGCAACAGTTTCTCTGGCTGAGTCAAGACATTCATTGATGTTATGACCAGGTTTATTTGATTTCGCAGCGAAACCAAAATCAACTGAGTAAAGGGAATAAAAAGTTCGAGCGGGAAATAATTTAATCTCAGGCATCTTGTAACTCCTTAAATCAAGTAATTCGTACGTGAACATCACGAGTGAGTAAAAACCCACAACGGTAACACCGTTCACGGCACGCGACTCATCGCCATATTGACAATGAACCCCGCCTGCCCATTGCGAGCAGACTTACCTGATGCACCCCTCTGTCTAACTATTCAGAGTCGGAGCACAAGATCATAGAAATGTTTTTCAGCCTCTATCTTGTTGGCTTACTTAAAATATATTAATAAATATTTAAATCGTCAACTTTTATTTATTCTGAAGTTCCGAAGGCTTTCCTTCCGGATCAGAAAGAATGTTTCTCCACAAAGCATATTCCCTTGAAGGATCTACACCAAGCTTCTTGAAGAGTTCCGGAACAGTCACGAATTCAAAGCCCTTTTCCTTAAGCACAGGAATGATGCGGTCTACAGCTTCAACTGTGGCTTCGTTTCCTTCACTATCGTGAAGCAGGAAAATTGTTCCGTCTGCTGCCATTTCCAGCATTTTGTTGTAGCGCTGGTCTGCAGTAACAGAAGGTTCCCAGTCTTCACAGCCCATTCCACAGATGAAAGGAAGCTTAATGTTCTGATACATAGTTTCGCTTACATCGATATATGGAGGACGGAAAAATTCAGGAGTCTTTCCTGCAACCTTTTCGATTATCTCTGTAGTTCTGGCAATTTCGCCCCGGATTTCTTCAGCCGAAAGCTTTGACATGAACGAATGTGTCCATGAATGATTCTGGATATCACAGCCATATTCTACACAGGCTTTCATTGCCTTTTCTGATTCAGGGTTTATATTCTGCCCTATTACAAAAAACGAACCTTTTACGCCATGCTTTTTCAAAACTTCAAGCATGTGAAGTGTTGTTGTAGTATTTGGTCCGTCATCAAAAGAAAGTGCGCAGTACATATTAAACTGTTTTCACTCCGTCACCGCTTGAACATGAGAAGAATCCTCCGTCATGACCGATAGCTTTTGTATAAGCTACGTTCATTTTGCCCATGAAGGCATCAGCACGGTTTGCTTTTACTAGAGCGATTGCACAGCCGCCGAATCCGGCACCTGTCATACGTGCGCCGATACATCCGTCCATTTCTGAAGCCATAGAAACCAGAGTATCCAGTTCTTCACAAGAAACTTCGTAATCATTTTTAAGTGATTCATGAGATTCATAAAGAAGTTTTCCAAGAGCTTCCAGGTCATCCTTTTTAAGGGCTTCAACGGCGTCAAGAACGCGTTTGTTTTCTGTTACTACGTGGCGTACACGTTTAAGGATTGTTTCGTCTGTAATTGCAGATTTATTTGCTTCAAACTGTTCAACTGTCAGGCTGCAAAGGTTTGGAACATCAACACCGGCTGCTTTAAGCATTTCAAGACC
>JAZLIM010000027.1:0-5278 GCA_045617385.1 Treponema sp. | reverse complement strand
ACCTGAAAAATATGAAGACAGACGATTTTTCAGCACTTTTGCCTTGCCGACATAAATGACGGTACCTTCGGCATTACGCCACAGGTATACGCCTGCAGAATGGGGGGCTTTCAGAGCTGTTTCGTGTAACTGTTCGCGAATGGTTTTGTCAGACATAGGGATATGAAAAATTATATCAGAAAATCGGGAATTGTGTGCGCTTGTATGGGGATACTGTGCACAGGTCTTTTCGCAAAGGAAGTCAGACTGGGCGGTAAAAACGGGTGGCCCCAGCTGGAAGTTTCCAGAAATATTACTACAGGAGAAGGCCGCTACGGTTACCAGGCTCTGGAACTGGAAACAAATGCTTTCCGTTCTGATATCGATACAGACCTGATTCTGAACTTTGAAGATACACTCAATCCGGTGGCATTCGGAAATTATTCAATTCTGAAAAACGAAATCCGCAGTGTGGAAGGTACTGAACTTGGAAAAAGAGCAGGGCTCTGCCGTGATAACGGAGGAATCACCCTTAAAGGTGAACCGGGTTCGTTCTTTGGAAGCGAAGGACTTTTCGGTTCCTTTACAATTGAATTCTGGCTTAATCCTTCAATTACTGAAAACGGTGAAAGCATCTTCCAGTGGCATTCTTCACTTACAATCGATAACCACATTGTGTATCAGATGATAAACGCCAATTTTGAAAACGGTCACCTGAAGTGGTCGCTCTCAAATATATTTGATTCGTTCTATTCAGGAAATTCAGAACTGATTCTTGAAGGATCAAAAACAGTAGTTCCGAATCTGTGGGCACATCATGTTTTAAGCTTTGATGCCGAAACAGGACTTCTTGAATATATGGTAAATGGACACGTCGAGGATCTTAAGTTCATTACTTCTACGGGGCACGAAGGAGGGGACGTTTCCCTTGTTGTTCTTGGTGTTCCAGCCGCATTTGATCTCTGTTCATCATATACAGGAAAAATCGATGACTTCAGAATCAGAAAAGCAGCATTCTCTCTTCCTGATTATCAGAATGCAGAAAATGCAGGTTCAATCGAACACATGAAATATGTAAGGTCTGGCGGATACTTCAGAAGCCGTCCTGTAATGGTAAGTGCAGGCTCAGTTCTCAATTCGGTAGATGTGGAAATGAGCATTCCTGAACAGACAGCAATAAATCTGTACGTTCGTTCCGGCGACAACCGCTATAACTGGACAGATACTTATCCTGAATGGAAAAGTATTGAAAGCGGAGAAGAACTGAAAGATATTTCAGGACTGTACTTCCAGGTGGCATGTGATCTTTATCCTGACGGAAACGGCGACCATACTCCATCGGTAACAGAAATCAAACTGAACTATACGGAACTTCCTCTGCCGCTTCCACCTTTCAGCGTAACTGCTGTGGCAGGAGACGGATGCGTTACCCTCAAGTGGAATTATTCTGTTGATGAAACAGCAGGCGGTTATTACGTTTATTACGGAAACCGTCCGGGTGAATATCTCGGCCGCGTTGCAGTGGAAGGACCTTCACCAATCAATGTTGGAAATACAACAAGCGTAACTCTTACCGGTCTTGAAAACGGAACTATATATTATTTCGCAGTGGCTTCATGGTCACGGGTAAATGAAAACGTAAGCGGAGAACTTTCGAAAGAAGTTTTTGCAAGACCAAAAGCAAGGTAAAATATAAGGAACCTGAAGAAGGATATAGACTATGGATAAAATGATTTTAGGAAGAGCACAGAGTGCCATGCTTGCCAGAGACTACGGTCTTGCAGCAAGACTTTATAAAACTCTTTTGAAAACTTCACCGGACAGTATTGAAATTCATAATGCCCTCGGTTCACTTTACGTAAAGAGCGGAGAAGATGCCAAAGCTATTCCGTACTACGAAAATATTCTGACTTACTCACCACACGATATAGATGCAATGAACAGTCTTGGAGGAATTTACAGACGCCTCAAGAATTACGAAAAGGCAATCGATGTTCTTGAAAAAGCTCTGGATGAAAACACAAAGACTGCAATGATCAACTACACCCTTGGGTTCACCTACAAGGATATGGGAAATTATGACGATGCCATCGACTGCTTTGAAAGCGTTGTAAGCGAAAACCCTTCGGACGTTCTGGCATACAATCATCTTGGTGCAATCTATGCAATCAAAAAGAATTTCCCGAGAGCCGTTCAGGCTTACCGCCGCGGTCTTCAGACAGACCCGAATCATCCGATCCTTCACTTCAATCTTGGTCATGCCTATGAATCTGAAAAGAATTATCCTGAAGCAATCAAATGCTACGAACAGGCTCTTAAGGCAAAGCCGGGCTGGATAGAAGCAATCTGTGATGAGGTAAATCTTCTTCTGAAATGTACAAAAACAATCCGTGCATATGATATTACTCAGAAAGCAGTTCAGCTGTATCCAACCGACGGAAATCTTCATGCGCTTCTTGGAAAGGTCTGTGTAAAGCGCTACGACTATGAAGGTGCCCAGAATGCATACGAAAAGGCAGAACGCTTTCATCCTGATGATCCGGGGCTTATTCTGGATAAGGCCAACAGCTTTGAAAAAGGCTTCCAGTTTGAAGAGGCTGCCGTATGGGCAAACAGAGCTTATTCGCTGGGATTGAAAACTGAAAAGCAGAGAAAATTTTTTACCCACATTATGCTTTCAGCAGGAGAGTATGCAAAAGCCCAGAATGAACTTAAAAGTCTTCTTATTGAATTTCCAAGCGACACTTCAGTTCTGGATGCACAGGCTCAGTGTCTGATTCTTGGCGGAAAGGAACAGGAAGCTCTGGGAATATTCAAAAAGATTGCAGAATTGAATCCGAAATACCATCACCACTGGCTTGAAGCTGCAAGACGTTTCGTTCAGCTTGGTGATAACGAAAAGGCCCGCGCTTATGCAGAAAAATATATTGAACAGCGCCCTCTGAATCCGGCAGCATTCAACCTGCTTGGAAGAATCAACGAACTTGACGGTGATATCGACAAGGCTCTTGAGTCTTATAAGAAAGCCTGTGAGATGAACGTTGAAAATATTTTCGGAAAGAAGGAATACAAACGTCTTCTTGAAATAAAGAACCGGAATCTTCAGGAAGGAATTCCTGACTATATCAGCAAGCTTAATGAAGAACAGCGTCTTGCCCAGATGCCTTTCAATCCTATGGATATTGATTTTCCTGAACTGGCAGAAAAGCAGGAAGAAGACTTTGATTTCGACCAGATGGGACTTCCGGTTCCTATTGATGAGGACGAAGAAGAAATCGAACTTAAGGAATCAGTTCCTCTTCTGGCAGAACTTTCAGTGGACGAAGAACTCAGTGCCTTTGACGACATCATGCACGATACAGAAGAAATCATGGAAGATGAAGTTGAAGAAGAAGAGGAAATGGATGTAAATCCGGACGAAAAGATTGAAGCCGTTCTTAATGATGATGGCATTTCAAGTCTGGATGATATAGAAGAATTCAATAATGATGCTGAAGCTCCTTCAAAGCGGAAGGCTCCAAGAAAAGAGCCGGAACCTGAACCGGAACCGTTTGAATGGGAACCTGAGCCTGCAAGAAAACGCCGGGAACCTCCACAGGAAACAACAGATGAAGATATTTCCAATTTCTTAAATGATTCTGCACCTCTTACAAGAAATGATGCTCTTGATATGCTCCGTGAAGATACAGAGCCAAGAATGGATCCTCGTCTTGTAGATAAGATTGACGATGCCGTTGAAACTCTGAACGAGGCAGTTTCTGAAGTGCAGGAAAAAGCTGAGCAGGCTTTGAGCAGGGCAGAAGAAGCTGTACAGGCAGTTCAGGAAGCTCTTCCTGAAAATTATGAACCTTCAGTCTTCTCAGATCCTGGAAGTGAAGTTTACCAGAACGCTTCCCGTGGTGACGAAAATCCTGCAGTTCCTAATTTTGAAGAACCTGAATTTGACGCTCCTTTTGAAATGAAGGATCCTTTTGACAATATTATTCCGAATTATGCTGAAGAGCCTGTTTCAGAGCCACAGGAATCATCTGCACTTCCTTCTGAATCGCCTGTAACCAGGGCTTTTGAAAACGCAAAAGAATTCCTTCCTAACATCGTAAAGATTATTGAAGACAATAAGGTTTCTGAAAAATACCGTACAGAACTCGGGCTTTTCTCAAAACTTCGTTCTTTAAGCGACAGTCTTCCAGCCGAACAGAGAACAGAATTCCTTTCAAGCAAAACCCGCATGCTTATGGATTACATAATCGGAAAAATGAGCGGAAAACCGGGACTTGTAAAGACAGTAGAAAATCTTCTTAAGTCTGGTATTCTTGAAAACGAAGTGGATTATGATTCCCTTAAGAAGGAAGCTGAATCCCTTACAGGAAATGAACTTGCCCGCAAGGTAATAAGTGACTTGAAAAAACTTACAGCGGATCTTCCTGACCAGGATCTGGCCAAGGCACTTAATGACAGTGCCGACGAAGTTCTGAATAAGCTGTAATTGAAAAGGCGTCCTTTTTCAGGACGCCTTTTTTTATAAACGAATGATTCTTGAATTGCTTAAGACTTCGTTTCCTGTTTCTGTAATCAGAACATCGTTTTCCCAGCGGACTCCACCCAAAGTTTCGTCGTAAAGCCCTGGTTCACAGGTCAGAATCATGCCAGGCTGGAAGAGGATCTTTTCGTCGTTTCTTGAACTGACTCTCGGGTACTCATGAATTTCAAGCCCAATTCCGTGGCCCAGAGTGTGCGGCATCTTTCTTTTAGCCTGTGCAAAAATCTTGTCGGCTTTTTCCGCCGCCTGCTTGATTGAAGCTCCTGGCTTATAAAGTTTTACACATTCTGTGTAAGCCTTTTCTACAAGATTCAGCTGTTCTTCCTGTTCTTTTGAAAGTTTCCCTTTGGCCACAGTCAGTGTTGTGTCACTTGTGTAGCCGTTGTAAACAACACCGAAGTCCAGAATGGAAAGCCCTTCTCCCGGCCAGGCCGCATCAGTGTAGCCCGGAAATGCGTGGATTGCGAAACTTCTTGCAGGACCTGCAGCGAGAGTGTCAAAGCCGGCACGTTCGCAACCGTTCAGACGCAGTTCTTTTTCTATAAGCAGAGCTACATCCATTTCGGTTTTGATTTTTCCGTTTCTGATCATCTTTTCAATTTTGTCGATGATCTTGTCGCCAACACGGCAGGCTTCACGGGTGCATTCAATTTCGTATTCGTCTTTTACCATGCGGAATTCCGTTACCGCCTGGTGAACTCCTTTTTCATGGCACAATACGTCGCGGTCGTTAAGGGCATCAACGAACTTAAGGAATTT
>JAZLIM010000026.1:0-4114 GCA_045617385.1 Treponema sp. | reverse complement strand
TCTGAAAGCCCCCCATTCTGCAGGCGTATACCTGTGGCGTAATGCCGAAGGTACCGTCATTTATGTCGGCAAGGCAAAAGTGCTGAAAAATCGTCTGTCTTCATATTTTTCAGGTCAGAAAAACATAAAAACCCAGCTTCTGATTGCCAATGCCGTAAGCATTGAATACATCGTTACAGCAAATGAGTACGAAGCGCTGATTCTTGAAAATAACCTGATCAAGAAATACAGCCCCCGCTACAACATCTGTCTTAAAGACGGAAAAAGTTATCCTGTAATCAGAATCACAAATGAAGAATTCCCGCGGATTTACCGTACAAGAACCGTTCATCACGACGGATCCCAGTATTTCGGACCTTTTCCCGACGTTTACGCACTGGATACATTTCTTGAAACAATCTTCAAGCTTTATCCTATGCGCCGCTGCAGGACTTTCAAAATCAGATCTTCACCATGTCTTTATTACCACATGGGACAGTGCAAAGCACCGTGCTGTAAAAAAATTACAAAAGAGTCCTACACTGAATATTTCGGCGAAATTATTTCCCTACTTGAGGGAAAAGATGATGCCGCTATAGAACGCCTTAAAACTGAAATGCGGGCGGCCGCAGATGAACTGAACTTTGAAAAAGCAGCCCGTCTTCGTGACGGCATAAACGCTCTGAACGTACTGCACAACCAGAATATAGTAGAAAGTTTCGACGAAAATGACTCGGACTACATCGCTTACTGGCGCGAAGGCGAACTTGTAAGCTTTACCGTGCTGAAAATCCGTAACGGAAAACTTTTAGGACGCAACAATTTCCGCGAAATCAGCCTGAATGAGGATGATGAACTGGTTGCCGAGTTCATGAATGCCTACTACAACTCGCCGGATCAGATTCCTCCATATATATACGTAAGCACAAGCGCAATGCTGCCTAAACCGGTGGTTGAGCCCGCCGAAGCCACCACGGACGCTGCGGCGGCGGAGTCTCCCGAGGCGGCGGTGGTGCCCTTCGACAGGCTCAGGGTACCACCTGCCGAAGCCCCGGAAGATGCCCGCGGAGACGTAAACCGCTGGCTCCACGACACATACGGCGTAGACTCGCAGATTATCCTTGTTACCGATGACATTCCGTCGGCACCGCGCCACAAGGCCGCCATCCAGATGGCAACCCAGAACGCCCACGAAGACATTATCCGCCGACTCCGCGAACGGGGCGACACACCTGCCATGGAAGAACTTAAAGACCGCCTGAACCTGGACCGCCTTCCGATCCGCATTGAAGGTTTTGATATTGCCCATATCGGCGGAAAATGGCCGGTTGCATCCCTTATCAGCTTTTACAACGGAAACCCGGACAAAAAGAATTACCGCTACTTCCGCCTTAAAACCACTGACGGTTTAATAGATGACTTTGCTTCCATGCGCGAAGCCGTAACCCGCCGCTACACAAGGCTTCTGAACGAAGGCGCCGACATGCCTGACCTGCTTTTAATAGATGGTGGTATCGGTCAGGTAAATGCGGTTGATGCTGTAATCAAAGCCCATGGTCTTGATATCCCGATTGCAGGTCTTGCAAAACGTGATGAAGAAATCTGGCGCCCGCACACAAGTGAGCCGATCTGTCTTCCAAAGCGGTCAGATGCACTCAGGCTTTTGCAACGCGTCCGTGACGAGACCCACCGCTTTGCCACAAGCCGGAACCAGAGGCTCCGTACAAAAGAAAACGTGGTTTCCATTTTTCTGGAGCTGCCGGGCGTTGGCGAAAAGCGTGCCCTTGCCCTTCTGAAAAAATACACGACTCTTGAAAACCTTTGCAAACAGAAGCCTTCGGACATTGCAGAGACTATCAAAATCAAGGAAGAAGACGCAGCCGACATGCTGGCCTTTGCCTACGAACTTCTGGAAATCAGAAACGAAAAGAAAGCCGAGCAGAAACTTTCGCTTATCAAAGCGGGAACTACCAAGGAGCTGGCAAAAGAAGCCGGCCGCCTTGCAGGTCTTGCCGACGAAGCGCTTGGATTATAAAGGCATAAGCTTTGAAATCCTTAGAAAACGCTTGAAATCGTTCCCAGTATCTTGAATTTGAGCCGTTTTTTCTATAATATTAAGCCTCAGTATGAAATACGAAGACGTAGTAAAACATATTGAGTCGCATAAAATGCCGCTTGTGGGTACTGCTATTTTTATTTCATTAACTATTGTAAATAACAACTGAATTCGTTTTTACGGGTTCAGTTTTTTTTTATCTTAAGGGGTAACATTTATGGCAAAGAGAACAGACATCAACAAAGTTCTTATCATTGGTTCCGGCCCGATTGTAATCGGTCAGGCATGTGAATTCGACTATTCAGGAACACAGGCTTGTAAGGCCCTTCGCGAACAGGGATACAAAATCGTCCTTGTAAACTCAAACCCTGCTACTATCATGACTGACCCAGTTATGGCAGATGCAACTTATATTGAACCACTCAACGTTGAACGTTTGAGCCAGATTATCGAAAAAGAACGTCCTGATGCTCTTCTGCCAAACCTTGGTGGACAGACTGGTCTGAACATGGCTATGGAACTGAACAAAGCCGGTGTTCTTGATAAATACGGTGTAAAAGTTATTGGTGTAAACCTTGACGCCATTGAACGTGGTGAAGACCGCGAAATCTTCAAGGAAACAATGAAATCTCTGGGCATCGACACACCACGCTCAGGAATCTGTCACACAGTTGAAGGTGCAGAAAAAATCGCCGAAGAAATCGGCTTCCCACTGGTTGTAAGACCTGCTTACACAATGGGTGGACAGGGCGGCGGTTTCTGTTACAACGTTGAAGAACTCCGCACAATCGTTTCAAACGGTCTGGACCTTTCTATGACACATCAGTGTCTGATCGAAGAATCAATTCTTGGTTGGGAAGAACTTGAAGTTGAAGTTGTTCGCGATGCCAAGAATCAGATGATTGCAATCTGTTTCATCGAAAACATTGACGCTGTTGGTGTTCACACAGGTGACTCTTTCTGTTCAGCTCCATTCATGACAATCGACAAAGAACTTGAAGAACGTCTTAAGAAAGACGCTTTCAAGATTGTTGAATCAATCGGTGTTATTGGTGGTACAAACGTTCAGTTCGCACACAACCCAAAAACAGGCCGCGTAGTAATCATCGAAATCAACCCACGTACATCACGCTCTTCTGCCCTGGCTTCTAAAGCCACAGGTTTCCCAATCGCCCTCATTTCTGCAAAACTTGCTTCTGGTATGACTTTGGATGAAATCCCATACTGGCGCGACGGAACTCTGGAAAAATATACTCCGGGCGGAGCTCCAGACGGAGACTACGTTGTACTTAAGTTTGCACGCTGGGCCTTTGAAAAATTCCGTGGTGTAGAAGATTCTCTTGGAACTTCTATGAAAGCTGTTGGTGAAGTTATGTCTATCGGTAAGACATTCAAAGAAACTTTCCAGAAAGCTATCCGTGGTTTGGAAAACGGACGCCCAGGTCTTGGTTTTGCAAAAGACTTCAACAAAAAATCAGCTGATGAACTTTGCGAAATGCTCAAAACTGCAAGCTCAGAACGCTACTTCCAGTTGTATGAAGCAATCCGTAAAGGTGTAAGTCTTGAAAAACTGAACCAGATTACAGCTGTAAAAGAATACTTCCTGCAGCAGATGAAAGAACTTGTTGATTTGGAAGAAGAAATGCTTAAAACTCCAGGTTCTGTTCCAGCTGACGAACTTCTTATTCAGGCTAAAAAAGACGGATTCTCTGATAAATACCTTTCAAAAATCCTTAAAGTTTCTGAAAAAGCTATCCGCGACCGCCGCAATGCACTTGGAATTAAAGAAGCATGGCTTGCAGTTCCAGTTTCTGGCGTAGAAAACGCTAACTACTACTACTCAACATACAATGCTCCAGATACATCAAAAGCAACAGACAACAAAAAGAAAATCATGATTCTGGGTGGTGGTCCAAACAGAATTGGTCAGGGTATCGAATTCAACTACTGTTGTTGTCATGCAGCAATGCAGCTTAAAGGAATGGGCTACGAAACAATGATCGTAAACTGTAACCCAGAAACTGTATCTACAGACTACGATACATCAGACAAACTTTACTTTGAACCAGTTACAAGAGA
>JAZLIM010000025.1:0-8261 GCA_045617385.1 Treponema sp. | reverse complement strand
GGCGGAGAATTTATAGAAAATGGCAAGAATGAAAATAAGCATAAAACCCGGAAGCTCGCGGAAAAACTCTGTTGCTCCGCGGTCGAATTCTTTCATTCCAACTACTTCTGCAAGGTAATTATCTACAATTCCTTTATGAAGTCCGTACCCAATTGCCATCATCAATATAGAAAGAAAAAGACTTTTCCACTTTGTATTTTCATTAAAAACTGATGCAATTTTATTCATGTGTTATTCCTAGAATGTATATTTTATAAAGCCTAAAAACATACGCAAGGGAACAACACGTGCCAGCAGGAAATTATGAAGCGCGGCTGGATAGTTTCCTATCCGCGCTTCATATTAGCGACGCTAGCTAGCGTTCCTGCTTGGCCGTGATTGTGACCGGGAGTATGTTTTTTAGTTTTGATAAAAACGTATTATTGTATTTATTGTACATAATCTTTTGTTAATAATCTTCCACTTTCTTCCATATCATTTATAATTAAGAAAATTATTCGGGAGCATTCTATGAAAGTTTTATTGATTAACGGCAGCCCTCGCCATAACAGCAACACATTGCTTGCTTTACACGAAATGGAAAAAGTATTTGCAGAAGAAGAAATCGAAACTGAAATCATCAACATCGGGACAAAAGCAGTCCAGGGATGTATTGCCTGCGAAAAATGCCGCGAACTGAATAAATGTGTGTTCAATGATCTTGTAAACGAAGTTGCAGCAAAACTTGAAACTGCCGACGGAATGATTGTAGGCTCTCCTGTTTATTATGCAGCTCCAAATGCTTCGGTGCAGGCTCTGATGCAGCGCCTTTTCTACAGCACTCATTTTGATAAGACTATGAAAATCGGAGCCTCTTTTGTCTGTGCCCGCCGTAGCGGTGCAACTTCAAGCTTTGACGTTCTGAATAAATTCTTTACAAACTGCGGAATGCCGGTGGTTTCAAGCCAGTACTGGAACAACAGCCACGGCTGGGAAGCAGGTGAAGCCGTAAAAGATGATGAAGGAATGCAGACTGCAAGAACACTTGCCCGGAACGCAAGCTTCCTCATCAAGAGTATAAATCTCGGAAAAGAAAAATACGGCCTTCCAAAAATGCCGGAAGACCGAGTATGGACAAATTTCTTCAGAGATTAGGATTTTTCTGCAGCAGGTTTAGCCTGCTGCAGGCCTGATTTTTTTATAATCCCAACAATTTCAGAATCAATAATCCGTTCTTTTTGGAAACTATTCCTTCTTTTATTACATAATCAAATACAATTCTGTTTCCTACTGTTTCACCGTCAAAATAAACCGGACAGTATGTATCTTTAATATTGTCGGCAATCTGTAAATCATGAGTGGCCGCAATAAGAAGAGAATCTGACTTTGCAAAATCTTTCAGGATTTTTGTGCTTCCGAAAATTCGTTCTTCAGAATTTGTTCCTGATAAAATTTCATCTATTACGCAGAGACATTTGTGGTTGTTTATTGTCTTCTTCAATTCCATTAACCTTTCTGCCTCTGCATAATAACGGCTTTTTCCTTCCAGAAGCTGATCATTTATACAAATACTGGAAACCACATCTACAGTCTGAGTTAAATAATTGTCTGCAAATGCAAAACCAAAACTGGTGGCTATAATCTGGTTCAGTGCTACAGATTTCATAAATGAAGTTTTGCCGGACATATTCAAGCCAGTAATGATGATGCTTTTGTCTATATTACGGCTCTGACCTGTACAGTCAGAAATAAAAGGATTTCTGAGATTTGAAAAACTGATAGATGTATTCGTTTTTTCATTGAATTCTGTAAGACAGCAATTATGTTTTTCGATTATATTGTGACTGTTTATGAGACAGTCGATATAGCCGGTATAAAGATAAATATCCCTTACCTGTTCAAGATTATTCAGAATTGTTTTTTCTACCATTTTAAATGAAAAGAGTTCCATGGCAAAAAAGATTCTGAAATAATCAAGGATGGCAGAAACTATGTCTCCCGAGGAAGGACCACCCAGTCCATCCTTAAAGAAAACAGAATATGCAGAAAGCTTAGTAAACTTTTTATAATCCGGAGTTTTATACAAAAGATTTAATTTCGACTTTTTATTGATTTTATTTAAGGCATAACAGATTGATAAAAAATAACCTATAGAAGATGTAACATGACTGATGTATTTGTTGGTCGCTATGAATAATATAAAATTCAGAACAAAAAACAGTACAATAAAAGCTGCAATGTATTTTGTAAAAAATATACTCAGCACGATATTCAATACAATATTAAACAAGTATATATAGAAGAAATTCTTAATTATAAAATTATAAATACTGAAGCCGTTCCATAAGTCACGGACAAAATTATTATGTTTCTGCTTCCCGATATATCTATTTATACAGTGTTTTATATACTCAAAGTTCGGATTAGAGCATAAAGTCTGCATATCCTTTTGAATCTGAATAACCTGCTGCCTGTTTTTTATGGTATACAACCAATGTTTAAAAAGATTACTTCCGCAACTTGTCAGGGTGCTGTTATATATACTGTCAAAATCTTTAAGCATAAGATCCTGTTCAGTAATATCATCAATTCTGTATACTTCATCCTTAAGTACATCATGAAGACTAACATCGCAGTAATCCATCTTCGATTTGAATATTCCCGAAAGAAAAGAAACTTTATTAACCAAATACTCACCAGACTTTTTTATATCCATCATTTTTAAAATAACAATTTGATGAGAAAATCGGCAACTATTCTTTTTTTATGTATTTTTTCTTTTACATTTTCAGACTGTTTTTATATAACCCAAATATGTTTAATTTTATCTGGCCAGCTGCCATTATAGTTTTTTCAAATATTTTTTATCAGATTTGTGCAAAAGGAATACCAGAGCAAATGAATACTTATGCCTCAATGGCAGTAACATATGCAGTGGCTACTATTTTTTCTACTGTCATGTATTTTGTAACGAACAAAGGCGGAATATCCTGCAGGAGTTTAAACTGTCAAACTGGGCCACTGTCATCTAAAGAGATTCTGCACAAAAACTACAGAACCATAAAAAGCGTTCCGGCAGTAATCAAAACGCAGCCCACTATACTCTTCCAGGTGAACTGTTCGTGGAGAAAGATGAATGCCAGAACCAGGGTCAGTACCACGCTCATTTTGTCGATTGGTACGACCTTGCTGGCCTCCCCCATCTGAAGAGCTTTGTAATAGCAGAGCCAGCTGAGTCCTGTTGCAAGGCCGGAAAGAAACTTGCTATAAGGCAACAGTTTAATTCTGGTGTCTTAAATTCGGTAAAATTATTTAAAAAAACCGAAAAAAATTGGTTGTTTTTTGTTGAATAACTTTTACAATTAGCAAAACAAACTCAAAAGAAGGATTTTTTATGTCACAGAAATGGTTTCGCCACAAATATCAGCCTTGTCTTCCTCTTGGAGAAGACGGTACAAGAATTTCATGTTCAAAGCCACACATTGAACTTTCAAGAAAAATTGCACGTGAAGGTATCATTCTTCTTAAGAATGATTCGAAAATCCTTCCTTTAAATAAGAAATCTGCAAACAACAAGATTGTACTTCTTGGAAAGGCCTCTGAAGAATACATCAAAGGAGGCGGTGGTTCAGGTGACGTATACACAAAATATGTCCGCACTCTTTACGAAGCATTCTCTGAAAAGGCCGCAGCCGGAGAAATCCAGCTTTATACAGATCTCCACGAATTCTATGCAGAAGAAGTTTCAAAACAGCATAAAACCGGTACTGCACCTGGAATGACACGCGAAATGACTCTTTCCGATGCACAGCTTAAAGCCGCAAGCGACTTTACAGACACAGCAGTTGTAACAATCTGCCGTTTCTCTGGCGAAGGCTGGGACCGCTTCTGCGACCTCGGAAAAGAAATCCACACAGAACCAATGGAAAAGAATCCTTGGGAAAGCGAAGCAACACTTGGCGAAGCTGGAGAAGCAGTTTTCCAGAAAGGTGATTTCTATCTTTCAAATGAAGAAGCCGCTATGGTTGCTTCTGCAAAAAAACACTTCAAGCATATCATCGTGCTTCTGAACGTTGGTGGAATTGTAGACACATGCTGGTTCAAAGATGATTCTCAGATTGAAAGCGTTCTCTACATCGGACAGGGCGGACTTGAAGGTGCCTGCGCTGCTGCCGACATTTTCTGCGGAACAGAAAGTCCAAGCGGAAAACTTACGGACACATTCGCAAAAGACCTTGCAGACTATCGTTCAACAGATACATTCCACGACTACAACGACCGCGTTGAATACGTGGAAGACATTTTTGTTGGTTACCGCTACTTCAACACAGTGCCGGGAAAAATGGACCGCGTAAACTATCCATTCGGATTCGGTTTGAGCTACACAACTTTCAAAATCGAAAGCCTTAACGAAGACGTTACAGAAGACAAAATCCGTATTACAGTCCGCGTAACAAACACAGGAAACTACGCAGGAAAAGAAATCGTACAGGCTTATTACTCTTCTCCAAAAGGAAAACTTGAAAAAGCCGCAGTTGAGCTTGCCGCTTTCAAAAAGACTCCGCTCCTTGCTCCAAACGAATCGTGTGTTCTTGAACTTGCATTTGATGCAGGACGCATGGCAAGTTACGATGACGAAGGCGCCGTAACAAAATCGGCATGGGTAATGGAAAAAGGCGAATACAAAATCTTCTTTGGAAATTCTTCTGTAAACCTGACAGCCGCAAAATCACTTGTTCTTAATGAAGACAAAGTTGTTCTCAAGCTTTCACAGAAACTTGCTCCAAGAAAACTTAGCCGCCGCATGCTTTCTGACGGAACTTTCAAAACTCTTGAGACTTCAGAATACGATCCTCTTCCGCGTCCTGAAATCTTCAAGACTCTGGACAAACTTGAAGGACTCACTCCTCAGGTTCGCTACGAACCACGTGCATATATTTTTGACAACTGGAAATGCCCTCGCCCAACTTTAATGGACGTTGTAAACGGAAAGATTACAATCGATGATCTCGTAAACGCACTTTCAAAAGAAGACTGGGCTTGCATTCTTGGCGCACAGCCTTCAACTGGTGTCGGAAACACTTACGGTATGGGAAACAATCCGAAGTTCCAGGTGCCAAACATCATGACAGCAGACGGTCCTGCCGGTATGCGCATTGCTCCTGAATGCGGACTTTTCACAACCGCATGGCCATGTGCTACAACAATCGCTTCTACATGGAATCTGGACTTTGCCCGCGCTTACGGTGAATCAGTTGCAAAAGAAGTAAAAGAAAACAACGTCGGAATCTGGCTTGCTCCTGGTATGAATATCCACAGAAGTCCTCTCTGCGGAAGAAACTTTGAATACTACTCAGAAGATCCTTTCGTAACAGGTGCAATGGCTGCTGCAGTTGTAAAAGGCGTTCAGTCACAGGGAATTGCCGCAACTCCAAAACACTTTGCTTTCAACAACAAGGAAACAAACCGCAAGAACAGTGATTCAATCGTCAGCGAACGCGCAGCCCGCGAAATCTACCTCCGGGCATTTGAACAGTGCGTAAAGGAAGCTGATCCTTGGGTAATCATGAGTGCTTACAATATCGTAAACGGCTGGCACACATCTGAATGCCGTGAACTCCTTACAGATATTCTCCGCGGCGAATGGGGCTACAAAGGGCTTGTCTGCACAGACTGGTGGACACGTGGCGAACACTGGCGCGAAGTTCAGGCTGGTAACGATGTAAAAATGGCTGCAGGTTTCCCGGAAGAACTCCTTGAGGCCATGGAAGACGGACGCCTTTCTGAAACTGACGTAAAGACATCGGTAAAACGCGTTCTTGAAATGATAATGAAACTGGACTAAAAAGTTCATTTTTTGGCACATATAAATCCCGGCCGGTGAAAACTAGCCGGGATTTTTTTTCAAATGATTCCCAAAAACTCCAAAAATCACTGATTTTTCTTCAATATCGCAGAATTTTGTGGTATAATACATCCAAAATATCCACTTACATGAGGTTTTAAACATGGGCGATCGATTTGCAAAATATTCTGTACACGCCAAAGTATTCCTGATTCTCTATTTTGTTGCACAGTTCTTTCTTCTACCTGTTTTTACAAAATTCATTTATGAAATCAGTTTATTTGAATACATAAAAACAATATTCCGTCCTTCGGTTTTAATTTATATTCTGATTTATATTGCTATCGGTTTCGTTTTTTTGAAATTTTTTACAGACCTTATCGAAACCTTTAACAAGAAAGTTGATTCTGCCCAGAAAACAAGCAAAAAGCATTTTATTGCAGGCTATATCCTGATTGCTCTGGCAACTGCAAACTCTTTTATTTTCTCACTTTTGTTCAGCCGGGCTTTCAATTCTCTTTCCTTTGGCCGTGAAATTCATACCGGCTCATTCTCAGTAGGTACTTTTGGCCTTTGGCTGATGATTGATACATTCTTCTACCTGAACTGGATGAAGCACACAGAAGAATCTATGCAGCATATTCATTTCACTCCAAAGAATAAGTTCATGCCGGTTATGCTCAAATACATAATCGTTTCTTCTACATCTACAGTAGCCCTCTCCTGCCTTTGTTTAGCCCCACTGCTGAATCCGGGATTCAGCCATCTGGATATGACTAAGCTTCTTGTTGCTAAATGTCTGCCTCTGGCAATCTTTGGAATTATTTTTGCCGCCCTGGACTTTATTACTGCAACAAGACAGATTGTTGACCGCATAAACGCCACAGTAGATTTCTCAAAAGTTCTTGCAGAAGGAAATTACACCCAGGACAAGCTGGAAATTAAAACAAGAGATGAATTAGGAGTTCTCGCCCTCAATTTCAACAAATTTTATGGAACAAACAGAAACCTGTTAAAAGGGATCGCAACTACTGCTGAATCTTCAAATCAGTATGCAAAAGAATCAAAAGACAGCATGCAGGACATCTCTTCATCTGTAACTCAGATTGTTGAAAACATCAGTGAGGTTCAGAATCAGATGACACAGCAGACAACTGTAGTACAGAATGCGTCATCTGCCATGAACAAAATTCTGAACAATATTACAAGTCTCAATTCGAATATCGACAGCCAGTCGGCCGCAGTAGAAGAAAGTTCTGCTGCTGTTCGCGAAATGGTTGCAAACATTCAGAGTGTAACAAGCATTCTTGAAAAAAATGAACAGTCTACAAAACAGCTGGGAGATGCCAGTGAAATCGGACAGACAAAGATTAAAGAATCTGTAGCCCTTTCAGAAAAAATCATGGCAGAATCCACCGGACTTATGGATGCGTCAAAAGTTATTCAGACCATCGCCACCCAGACAAACCTCCTGGCTATGAATGCCGCCATTGAAGCCGCTCATGCGGGAGAAGCCGGAAAAGGTTTCAGTGTTGTTGCCGACGAAATCCGAAAGCTTGCTGTACAGTCCAATGATCAGGGAAAGAAAATCACAGACAGTCTGAATGATCTTCAGTCAGTTATTTCCGGTGTTGCCTCAAGTACAAAACAGCTGGAAGCTCAGTTCAATATTATCTACGATCTGACAAAGGTTGTTCAGGAACAGGAAAACGTTGTTATGAATGCCATGAAGGAGCAGAACGAAGGCTCTATTCAGGTTCTGGATGCAATCAAGAATATTGATGAATCTACCCTCGAAGTAAAACATGGTTCTCAGGAAATGCTTTCCGAAGGAAAAGAGATTTCAGAAGAAATGAGTATTCTGGATTCTGCAACCGCCACTATGAGCAATTACGTTTCGGAAATGTCTAATGGAACTCAGACCATTATTCAGGCCGTAGAAAAAGGAAACAACGCTACAACACAGAATATGAAATCAATTGATGAACTCAGTTCAGAAATTGGAAAATTCAAGTTGTAGAATTCGGATGTTCCCTGTTTCATCGCAGGGAACTACAATCCATCTAGTTTCACTTCTCCTTTGTTTGATTTTTACGAATCTTTTCCTGTCAAAGCCCTGCTTGTTCCCCACCAGCCCGGCATCAATTCTCCAAGTGTTACAGTCTTACGAGATTCATAATCTGTCATGATTTCCATGTTGCGGTTTTCATAAGAAAGCTGCATCAAAAATTCTCGGCAGGCGCCGCACGGCATTCCGCTTCCTTCCACATCGCCCCGTGGAGCTTCATTCCTAAAGGCAATCAGCCGCTTTATTACAGTCTGCCCGCTGTTCACATACATATTCAATGCTGCAACCCGTTCAGCACAAAGATTCATTACACCGCTGCAGCCTTCAATACAAAAGCCGGTATAGATTTCCCCGTTTTCGCTCTCAATG
>JAZLIM010000024.1:0-21349 GCA_045617385.1 Treponema sp. | reverse complement strand
AAGGCTTTCAATTCCCGACTTTGACGAATCCTTCAGCATAGAAAACCACTATTTTTCAGTTACCGAGCTCCTCATCCTGAATGCCCTGGCTATAGAAAAACGCAAAACCGATCTGAATCAGGGAATTGAACTTCTTCTTCGCCTTGTGGAAGTTTTTGAAAAGCAGAATACCGCCATAGAAGACATGGAAAAGCATTATCCTGCAATTCTTGCGAATCTTACAAGCTGGCTCCACAGCTCTGGCGACTATCAGAAAGGTTACGAAATGGCCGAAAAGGGAACGAACTTCTGTATTGAACACGGAAAACTTACCATCCTGCCCCATCTCTTATATGACAAGGGCGTTTTCTCCGTTCTTCTGGGCAATAAAAAAGAAGGTCGCCGTGTAGTTCTTGAAAGTCTTGTCCTTATGAAGATTATGGGCCAGGAAGATGTAATTCCACATACTCTGGGCTATGTGAACTCCATTCTGGGGCCCGAAATGGAAATAAAAAGCGAAGAAATTTACTGAAATCTGAAAATTTGCGTGAAACGCCTTTGTGGAATTTAACTTTCCGATGTATTCTGATTCCAGAGTTTATCGGAAGATATAAATAAAGCCCTGAAGTACTTCTCCTTGTACTTTGGGGCTTTTTCTTTGTATGATTTTCCGTAATGTACGTTTCTGACTTCTACAAGGCCCTTTTCGGGTGCAAAATCTATAAGATTTCCCTTGATGCCGGCTGTACCTGTCCTACCCGTGACGGAACAAAAGGCACGGGAGGCTGTATTTTCTGCAGCCCTTCCGGTTCCGGCGATTTTGCCGCTTCCCGAAGTCTCTCCGTTACGGACCAGATTGAAGCGGCCAAAAAACTTGTGGAAGCCAAAAATAAAGACGGAAGCTGGCTGGCTTATTTTCAGAATTTTACCAGTACTTACGGCGACACGGAAATTCTTGTGGCAAAATATAAGGAAGCTCTTTCCTGCCAGGGTGTCCGGGGACTTGCCCTGGCAACCCGTCCTGACTGCATAAAAGATGACATGCTTTCCCGCCTTGCAGAACTTTCCCGGAATCATTTTGTCCAGCTGGAACTGGGACTTCAGACCGTAAATGAAAATACTGCCCGATATATAAGGCGCGGTTTTGAAACTTCAGAGTACGAAAGGGCAGTGGAACGGATACGAAAGGCAGCCCCTGAAATTCACATAGTGGCTCACGTAATCTTCGGGCTCCCGGGGGAAAACCGGGAAGACATGATGAAAACTGTGGAACGTGTTGTGCACACTGCCCACGGCATCAAGATCAGCTGTCTTCACGTTCTTAAGGGCACGGACCTGGCCCTGGATTATGCGGCCGGGGCCTTCGGGACACTTTCCGAGGAAGAATATTACGGGCTTATTGAAGGGGCGCTGGAACTCATTCCCGAAAGTTTCGTGATCCACCGTCTTACCGGAGACGGCCCGAAATCGCTTCTTATAGCCCCGCTCTGGACTGCCAACAAGCGTAAAGTCCATAACGAACTTTCCCGCCGCTTCGGAATCTTCTAAAGTAAAGGAAATCTTTAATTACTCATTCTGTAGTTTTCATTTTTTGCCCATTAAAGTAAAATATTTTGTATGGAAAGACTTATTGTTAATAATTATGGTTCCTTTGACCTTACTTTCGTAAAAGGCAAAGGTTCTACTATGTATTCTGCTGACGGCAGAAAATATATCGACTTCGTGTCTGGTATCGGCGTTAACTGTCTGGGACACAATTACAAGCCTCTTGTAAAAGCTCTGTCAAAACAGGTTGCAAACCAGATTCATATTTCAAACTACTACTTTTCTGACGTAGGGCTTGAGTTTGCAAACAAGCTGCTTTTCGTAACAGGTTTCGAAGGCGGATACTTCGGAAACTCCGGGGCAGAAGCAAACGAAGCTGCAATCAAACTGGCCAGAAAATACGGTCAGCTGAACGGCGGTGAAAAACGCAAGACAATCGTAACCCTGGAATCTTCTTTCCACGGAAGAACTCTTGCAACTCTTACAGCAACAGGTCAGGACAAATTCCATCCTGAATGTTTTGCACCTTATCCTGACGGATTCAAAACAATCAAGGCTAATGACTTTGACTGTCTTGCTACAGCTTTCGACGATACAACAGCAGCTCTCTTTATTGAATGTATTCAGGGAGAAGGCGGAGTAAACCTTATCGATCCTGAATGGGCACAGGCTGCCGCAGAAGCTGCAAGAAAAGCCGGTGCTATTGTAATGGCTGACGAAGTTCAGACAGGTATTGGACGTACAGGTACATTCCTTGCAAGCGATGCTCTGGGATTCAATCCGGAAGTTGTTACTCTGGCAAAGGGAATTGCCGGCGGTGTTCCAATGGGAGCCATGCTTTTCCGCGGAAAGGCAAACGGCGTATTTGTTGCAGGTGACCATCAGTCTACATTTGCAGGAAACCCTCTGGCATGTGCTGCAGGAAACGTAGTAATCGACACTCTTATCAAAGACGGATTCCTTCAGGACGTTGTAAACAAGGGTGACTATATCCGCGAAATCATCAAGAGCTGGGGTTACCCTATTGTGAAAGATGTACGCGGAAAAGGACTCATGATCGGTGTTCAGATTGATCCTTCAGTAAAGCCTTTCGACATTGAAGTTAAGGCCCTTGAAGAAGGTCTCTGTACTACAACTGCCGGATCAGACGTTGTACGCTTCCTGCCTCCACTTACAATCAGCTGGAAAGAAATCGATGCCGGACTTGAAATCTTCAAGAAAGTCCTGGAAGAATTTTGCAAATAATAAAACGCAGTTTTCTTATAACGATTCTTCTTTTCGTTTCATTCTGCGGTTTTGCCGATGTCATGGCAAAGCCGCGGATGATGAAAGTTTCACGCACAAAATATTTTGACATTATCTGGTCTGCGGAGTCGGGAACAACTGCTTCGATTTTGTGTGACAATGCAGACCGTCTTTACGAAAACGCAAAGACCCTTTTCTGTGCGGAACACGACTTCCGTACAGTTGTTGTAATCTCCCCTGATTCCGATTCTTTTTCTGCCGTCTATTCGGCTTCTCCGTACAACCGCATCATCATCTATGACGCTGTTCCTGACCAGGAAAGTTTTCAGTACCGCCACATCCTTCTGGACTCCTTCTATCACGAAGTTCTCAGTGCTGTCAGTCAGTCCATGCGCGACAAATTCTGGACTGTAGTTTCCAGCATTCTTGTTTCCGATGCCCTGCAGCCGGCTACTATCCTGAATCTTCCGTTTTCATTTATCCAGGGAATTTCCAGTCTCGAAGAAGAACAGCGCAATGTGCTGAACGACAACTACAACCTTCAGCTCCTTATGCAGGCCAAGTCTGAAGGCCGTTTTCCTTCCTGGATTGACTGTGCCGGAAGCCGTGATATCTGGCCCGGCGATGAACTTGCATCTGCCGCAAACATTGCCTTTGCCGCTTACCTTCAGTCCCGCTTTGGGGTAACAAAGTATATTGATTTCTGGCACGAGTCTGGGCGTGTGTACTTTGTGTTCTTTACGGCAGGTATCTTCTATAAAGTATACGGCCTTTCTCTTTCCGAAGTCTGGAATGATTTCATCGAATCAATTCCGCTTCCAGAAGAGTCCGAAGCCGACAGGCTTCTGGCTTCCAGAACAAGCCGCATTTTTAATAACGACATTCACAGCCTCTATACCGATCTGGTTTCTACTCCTTACGGTCTCGTATGGTATGATTCCATGAACCACGAGGTTTCAATTTATAATCCCGAAGGAACAAGTAAAAACCGTGAGCTTCTTTTCCTGGCCGACGAAGTAACAAAACTTTCTTCCGATTCCTCAGGCCGCTTCCTGGCTGTAAGCCGTATGGAAAACAAGAACCGCAGTAACCACCGCGAAAACGTAACGGGAATCTATGACCTGCAGAAACGTTCCTTCCTCTCCGACGAATTTTCCCTGCGCGATTCCTGCATTATCACCATGAAAGACGGGCTCTATGCCGTTGCCGGAATCAACACGCAGACCAAAATCCCGCGGCTTGAAGTAAGGCTTTCTCCTGAAATGAACCGTATTGTTTACCAGGAAACGGGAAACAGCCGTTTTGAAGTTAAGTCCGACACTCTGGTCTGTTCCCGGGATTTTGCTCTGGACGAGATTCCTTTTTCACTTACGCGCATTTTCGACGGCCAGCTTTTCTTCCTTCTGAACCGCAACGGAACCGCAGTTATGGGGCTCACTGATATTTCCGAAAAGCGCTGGGTCTTTTACGACCTTAACACAGAAGTGCCGGGTCTTGGCATAAAGGCCGGTCACGGAATCAGTGATGTGCGCCCGCTGAAAAACGGTTTCCAGCTGGTGAACCGTGAAACTGTGGAACTTTCATTCCAGTATGTTCCTTACGATTCATACTCATTTATGAAAACCGGGCTTATTACTCTTGGAAAAAATCTTGAAGTTCATGACATCATTCTTCAGAATCAGAACCTGAACGGCGGAGTGTGGTGCCCTTCGGTTTTTGGAAACCGTCTTTTCTTCTATTCACGGAACTTCGACCACAACAACCTTATGGAATCTGACGTAACGGCTTTGACTTATTCAAAAGCTTCTTGGAGTCTTTCAGAAACAGAAGCGGCAGTTCCGCTTACATATTCCGCTTCCCTTGAAAATCAGAAAGCTTATAATCCGTTCCCGTATCTTTTCCGCGGAACCTGGATTCCTATGATGCCCGTTAAGAAAATCTCAATTGAAAACGGGCCTGAAATCTGGCCGGGAATCGGGCTTACTTATAAAACCCAGTCTGACCCTTTGAACAACACAAGCCTTACTCTTTCTGTTGCCCGTGACTATGCAAAGCTGGACTTTACAAATGTTTTCAACGAAACGGAAGAAAGCCGCCGCCGTCAGTCTGAAGAACAGAATTTTACTCACGACGGAGCCATTGCAGCATTCATCAGAAACACTACCACACCGGTAGATCTTATGGCAGGGGAGTTCTTCAGCTTTACTACCGACGGAAGTTACACTCTGCAGCTTCTGGCCGGAACCCAGTGGCAGATTCCACTTGGAATGACTTTCCGAAAACTCACGATTAATATTTCCTCACGCTGGAATTTTTCTACAGAATATTCCAGCCTTGCTACATCCATCATTCATCCGGAACTTCCTGCCTGGACTCCTCTTTCCGATGCCTACAGATACATGGAACTTTCGGCTTCGGCTCTTTATTCAAACATGCACCAGTCGGGAATCAGTCCTTACGAACGCCGCGGAGTGGAACTCAATTACAAGCTTTACGCTTCCTGGGATTCGGCACAGATTGAGCGCCGCGATGCAGCTTCATCTTTTGTCTCTCCGACTATCGTCAGCTTTTCAGTCTCAGGAACAGCGGCCGTTCCGCGCCTGAATCCTCTCCGTGACAAAAACGGATTTATTCTGGGGCTTCCGGCTCAAATAAAAATGGATCTTCTAAAAGATACCGGTACAGCCTTTGAGCTTGATTCAAGATTCCTTCTGATTGGGAATGAACTGCAGCGTGGTATTCCGGTTCTGAATCTGTACCTTACAAGAGTGGGATTTTTCGGCGGGTATGATCTGGTTTTCGATTACAGTGTAAAGCGGGATCTTCTTCCTGATCTCCGTTCCTACAGCAAATTTATTGAAGTTTTCCAGAATATGGTTCTGAATGATAAAATCTATTTCCAGCTGGACTTTGTTTTTTCTCCGGTAATCGGGCGAATTTCAAAAATCGGAATGGATAATTCCCTCAAGTTCAGCTATGGAATCAGAACAAAGGAATTCCGCCTTACTTACCTGATGAAATTCAATATGTAACTTCAGCGGTGCTTGCAGGCGTAGGCGCAGAACATGCACATGTCCGAAGTCTTTCCTGTAAAGCCGCCGTCTTTTTTGTGCAGGCTGCAGTAACTTCCGAGCCCTGAAACATAACAGAGCTGAACCATCTGGTTTGATTCAGAATTTTTCATGAGGGTTTCGTAGCTGTCTGTAATTTTTCCGATGCAGAGTTCTTCCAGTTCATTTGCAAAGCCGCAGCACGGAGCCACATTCCCGTTTGAATGAACGTAGAAAACCTGGCCTGTAGACTGGCAGAAGTCATCTGTGAACCATTTTCTGTCGGTCCAGACAGGATTGTCTTCAGGAAGGAAACTCTGGCTGAAGCGGTAAACAGGAACCGAAAGCCCGTCGTCGCCTTCAATTTCATAACGCCCGTTTCCATTGTGTCTGTTGGCCTTACCCGACCACCAGCCGTCAAGCTGACTGCAGAGCAGGTCTATACGGTCTGAACAGTTGATCATATCCTGCTTCAGGTTTTCCGAATCTACAACGCTCCAGATGGAAACGGCAGACTTGTCTTCAAAAACTTCGTGAACTGTTTTTATGAATGAAGCAATTTTGAGAGGTGACTGACCATGGAAAGCATCCCAGCTCAGACCGATTTTTCCGTCATATCCTGCTTCCCTGATTTTCGTGAGTGCGGTTTTGAGTTCCTCTTCGGTTTTCCACCACACACCGTTTGTCATAAGATTCCCGAAAATCATATCCAGTGAAACGGCCTTCCGGATTACTGAACAAAGAAAATCCTGGCAAAGGAAAGGTTCTCCGCCGCTGAATCCAACTTTGAAAATGATTCCGCTTTCCGAAAGGCTTTCAAGGAAATTTTCCGCATCTTCCGTTTTCAGGCGGCTTCCGTTCCGGTTCACAAAACAGTGCCGGCAGTTCAGGTTGCATGCGCTTGTAGGGCAGAAAATTACTTCGTTGGGATTAAAACCCGGGCCAGTTGTTCGCTTCATAGACTTTTACTATATCGGGGAACGCTGTGCTTGCAAAGTGCGGCCGCTTGTCCCGTAGCCCTTGCGCCCGTGGTCCCTGAGCCTGTCGAAGGGCCCACGGGCGCAAAGCTCCACGCAAAACTGAACTTGTATTTCCCCAAAAGGTCCCTTCGGTCCCTGAGCCTGTCGAAGGGGCGAAGGGCGCATTTGGCTCGTAACCCAGTGTTAATGGAACAGTGAAGTGACTGATTTGCCTGAGCGGGCGCTCCCGCTCGCCTGGTGAGGAACTAACGGGCATTGTGTCGCGCCCTCAGTTTTGCATTCCGCTGTGCTTCATGCAAAACTGAAAAGTGCCCCGCCGCAATGCTGGCTCAGGTTTTGTTAAAACAAAAAAGCCCCGCTTTCGCGGAGCTTTTTTTATGCGACTTTAACTAATCCTAGCGGAGCAGTGAAAGAACGTTCTGGCTTGACTGATTTGCCTGAGCCAGCATTGCTGTTCCAGCCTGAGAGAGAACCTGGTCTTTTGTGAATTCAACCATTTCTGCAGCCATATCTGTATCACGGATGCGTGATTCAGAAGCCTGGAGGTTTTCAGCACCAATATCAAGTCCCTTAACAGTCATATCAAGGCGGTTCTGGTAAGCACCGAGGTCAGCGCGCTGTTTGTTGATCTTTTTAAGAGCTTCATCCAGTGTTCCGATTGCGCGGTTTGCTTCATCTGGAGTTTCCAGAGACATGATTGTTTCGTCACCAACATCACGGAGTCCGAGAGCTGCAGCAGACATTGTTCCAATGTAAACCTGTGTTCTCTGGTCCATGTTTGCACCAATGTGGAACCACATTGAAGCTGTAACAACGTTTTCACCTGTTGGGCGTGCAAAACGTCCTGTAAGCATATTCATGCCGTTGAACTGAGCAGCAGAAGCTACGCGGTCAACTTCAGCGATGAGTGAAGATACTTCAACCTGGATCTGCATACGATCTTCAGCTGAGTAAATACCGTTTGAAGACTGAACAGCCAGTTCGCGGATGCGCTGAACGATGTCTGTTGTTTCCTGAAGGTATCCTTCAGTTGTCTGAATGAAAGAAATGCCGTTCTGGGCATTCTGTGAAGCCTGATTCAGACCACGGATCTGTGAACGCATTTTTTCAGAAACTGCGAGTCCAGATGCATCATCACCTGCACGGTTGATTTTCATTCCAGATGAAAGCTTTTCCATGCTTTTCTGAGCATTCAGATCCTGAATTCCCTGGGAACGCTGAGCGAACATAGCGCTCATATTGTGATTAATAACCATAAAACACTCCTTTTGGTTAGTACATAATTTTTGGTTTTTGCAAACCACTTTCTGTGGATATTTCCACATCGGTGGTTCGCCTCACGGGTTTCCACCACCCTATATACAAACTATCGGAGTGCTTTATGCAAAGTTTAGGATTTATTTTGATTTTTTTGACATTTTTTTTCAAACATCAAATGGTCCCTGCGGTCCCTGAGCCTGTCGAAGGGTCGAAGGGCCCATTTGATTTTCTTCTATATATTCAGCAGGCTATTCACGCCATTTGGTATATTTTGAGCATTCCAGAATATTGCGTGCGTTTTCCACACGGTCTTTTTCCGGTGAAAGAGTATCCTTAAGTACATAGTCAATTCCCAGATCCTTGTACTTAATTGCACCAAGTCCGTGGTAAGGAAGAACTTCCACACGTTCAACGTTGCTCAAAGTCCTGATAAAGTCTCTTGTTTTTGTAAGATATTCATCGTTGTCTGTAATGCCTGGAACCAGAACGTGGCGGATCCAGATAGGCTTTTTGATTTCATCAAGGTAAGCAAACATCTCGCGGATGTTTTTTCCGGTTCTTCCGGTCAGTTTGATGTGTTCTTCTTCATCAATATGCTTGATATCCATAAGGAGAATGTCAGTTACATCCATAAGTTTCTTGAATTTTTCAAACCATTCGCCTTCTTTTGTAAATGGTGAACCTGACGTATCAATACAGGTATTGATTCCGCGTTCCTTTGCTTTTGTAAACAGTTCAAGAAGGAAGTCAATCTGGAAAAGAGGTTCACCACCGCTTACAGTGATTCCGCCTTTTTCGCCCCAGTAGCTTCTGCACGATTCAGCCTGGTCCAGAAGTTCATCTGCTGTGTAATCCTTTCCGGCAGAAAGGTTCCAGGAATCCGGGTTATGACAATACTGGCAGCGGAGAGGGCAGCCTGCAAAGAAAATAATAAAACGTACGCCAGGTCCGTCTACGGAACCAAAGCTTTCAAGCTGGAATACTTTTCCCATTTTAGTCTCCTTTTTCCCAAAGTATACAATAATCTTCTGATTAGGTGTACACTCTTTTCTATGAATGAAATCTCCCAGATAAAAGAATATGCCTCAAAAAACGACGTACCTATCATGAAGGACGGCGGAATAGACTTCATGTGCAGCCTTATCCGGGAAAATCATTTTACCCGTATTCTGGAAATCGGTTCCGCCATCGGGTATTCGGCCATCCGCTTTGCCTCCGTTTCCCCGGAAGTCCATGTAACAACCGTGGAAATCGATATTGACCGTTTTTCCAGGGCCGTCCAGAACATTTCTGACTGCGGCCTTTCCGAACGCATAAGCATCACCTGCGACGATGCCCTCCGCTGGAAGCTCCCGGAAAATGCCCGTTTTGACCTGATCTTCATTGATGCCGCAAAGGCCCAGTATGTTAAGTTCTTCCAGAAATTCAAGGAATTCCTTGCAGAAGGCGGCGTAATCGTTAGCGATAACCTGGCATTCCACGGAATGGTTGATGATATGAGCCTTACTCATAACTACAGCACCATAAAACTCCTCAGAAAGATCCGGAAATACGTTTCCTTCCTTAAATCCAACCCGGAATTCGTAACAGAATTCCATGATCTTGGAGACGGCGTTTCCGTAAGCCGTAAAAATCCCGCTTTTCATCCATTGAACTTCGTAAAACTCGAAAAAGGGGATGCAGAAGGCATTCTCAGAATGTCTCAGCTGGCCACAGGAATCGTAAAAGAACATTTTGACCCCATTATCGGGCCTGAACAGAATGATTACATGATAAGCCGGTATCAGACTGTGGAAGCCATTTCCGAAGCCCTTTATCACGGTTACCGCTACTATTTTGTAATGGATGGAACAAAAACGGTAGGATTCATGGCCTTTGTCAAAAAAGATGAAGAAATGTATCTGAGTAAGTTCTATCTATTAAAAGAAGAGCGTGGAAAGAATTATTCCCGCTATATGATCCGTTTTGTAGTTCAGAATGCTGAACAGCTCCGTCTTCACACCATAACCCTGCGTGTAAACCGGAATAATCCCGCTGTAGAAGTCTATAAAAGAATTGGTTTCAACATTGCGGCCGAAGACAAGGCCGATATAGGAAACGGCTTCTTCATGGACGACTTCATCATGGAATTCCGCCTGTAAACTAAAAGGGGACAGACCCCTCTTAAGCCTCATACTGACCCTAGAAAACGGGACGCAGGGTATTGCGCCAACGGGGACAGACCCTTTTGGGAGAATAAACGTATGGCATAGACGGTGGGACGCAGCGGTTTGAGACACAGTGGCGTCCCGCAACGAAGTGAGGACCTACGCCACTGATGGCTCAAATCGCGTTGCTGGGCCCCGTTTTCTACAGATTTGGTTGAATCCAAAGAGGGGTCTGTCCCCTTTTTTCGCCTGAAAACTCAAAAAAAACAGATAAAAAGCGATTTTTTAGTGAGAGTTTTTAGAGTTTCACTGCTCTAAGTAACAAAATATCTAATCGTTTGTTTTAATGTGTTTTCAGCCTGCCCGGTGGTGGCAGAAGAAAAGCCGGCGCGTATGTGCCGGAAGAATAAAAAAGTCAAGGAGTTTTCAAAAATGAAAATCTTGAACAAAATCCTGAGCGCATCTGTTGCATTGGCTCTTGCTGCATCTTTCATCGCTTGTAGCAACGAAGTTTCAGGCGGCGATAGTGTTCACACAAACTTCAGCAAAGCTGCAGTTTCTGGTGTTGTAACAGAATATGTTTCTGTTGACAATTCAAATGCTGTTGTAAAAGGCCTCGAAGGTGCAAGAGTTACAATGGGTAAATACTCTGCAACAACAGATTCAAATGGTGTATGGACAATCACAGGTGTAGAACCTGGTAAATATGTTGCATACGTTTCAAAAAGCGGTTACTCAGAAGCTAAAACATCAACTGAAATCACTGTAGATGCAAAAACTTATGAAGATCTGAAACTTGCTTCTGCAAATGCACTTAAAGAAGAACTTCTTAAGACAATTGCTAACCTTGGTGTAGTAAATCCTGCTGCTGGTTCTTATACAAGAGGAGAACTTGGTGGAACAGTTGATATTGGTGAAACAGGTGCTGCTGGTACTGCTGTTGGAACAGTTGGTCAGAGTTACACAATTGATAAAGACCTCCTCAGATGGTTCAACACAGATGTTGCTTCTTATGACTACGAATATGCAATCGTTGCAGAAGCAATGGTTATCACACCACTCACAGGTATTCTTAAAGGTACAGTTAAACTTAGACCAACAAATGGTGCAAAGGATGAAATCAACGTTGCCGATAAAGTTGCTGGTGCTAATGTAAAGGTTTCTGTATATAACTCATCAAAATCTACACTCTATGGTACAGCAACAACAAACAATGAAGGAAAGTTTACAGTAAAAAATCTTCCAGCTTATGCTGTTGTTGGAACAGATGTTGTAGTTACACTTGAACCATTCAAGGAAGGTAACCTTGTATATGGTACAGTTGCTGCTAAAGGTATGACAGCTGCAACACTTCTTCCAAATGTAGAAATTGATGCACAGGATTTCTGTTTTGCAGCAGTACTGGAAGAAGATTGTGTTGATATAGTTGAAACAAACATTGGTAATAAAACACAGGAAGCTGCAGTTTCTCTGAATACACCAATTACATTCACTTTCGACCGCGCAATTGAATCAATTGCATTCAAATCAGGAACAAACTTTGTAGAAAACGTAAACTATAAGGTTTCTCTCAGCGAAGACAAGAAAACAGTTACATTAACTCCAATTCCTTCTATCTGGGAATTTACTGGTGATGTAGAAATTTCTTCACTTGTAGCAGAAGATGGTCGTAATCAGGATGCTCTTGTACAGAAAAAATTCTCTGTAAAATTTGTTGATGGTCCATACATGGTAGCATTCAACAATGCAGATGTTACAAGAATTTCTAACACAAAAACAATTGAAGTAAACAAAACAGAACCAATCGTAGTTGAATTCGATAAAGAAATTGATTATGTATCTGCAATTAAACTTTCTTCAGGTGCAGCAGTTAATGGTAACTATAAAGTTACAGATCCAGAAATTGTTGTTGATGGTAAGAAAGTAACAATCAATCCTAAGAAAACTGCAGATGGAAAAGCTGAATTTACAGAAACTTATCTTGAACTCACAGTAGTTGCAAAAGATAAGACTTCAGGAATAGCAAAAGTTACATCTATTTCTTATGCATCATTCAAAGCTCTTAATTACGAAATCGTTGAACAGTCTGCAATTCCAACAACAGCTCGTGCTGTAGCTGTAACTGCAACACAGGCTCTTAAGATTACATTCAACGGTGCTGTTAAAGAAGTTAAGAATGCTACAGTTGCTGGTAAACCAGCTGTAGCAAAAGTTGACGGAAATGTTGTTTACATTCTCTTCAATGACTTTGTAAATACAGAAGCTGAATCTGCAGTAACTGCTGATGTATATCCAGTAGTTGGAGATAAAGCTACAGTAAATACTGACTCAATTAAATACCAGGCTGAAGCAACATACGAAATCGTATCTGCTAACTGGGGTGGAAAAGGTAAATCTGTAAACGGAAGCAAGAATGACAGTGTAGTAACAACAGATAAACTTGCTGTTACAGACTCTATTGTTCTTACATTCAATAAAGACTTTGCTGAAGGTTCAACAGTAACTGCTGAATTGTATAAAAAAGCTGATGTTGCTAACTCTGTTACAACTGCTTCTTATGCAACTACAGCAACTGTAGCAGGTAAAGTTGTTACAATTAAACCAACTGTTGCTCTTGAAAAGGATACAGCATATGCAGTTGCATTCAGTGTTGCAAAAGACGGTGTAACAGCCTTCACAACAAAACGTGGTGTTACTGTAGCTGCTGACTACACTTCTATTAAAGAAGACTTAACTGTTGATACTAATGTTCAGGCTACATATATTGTATTTGCTACAAAGGCAGATCCAAAACTTAAAGCTGGTGTAAATGATAAAACAACTGTAGCTGCTTATGCTGCATCAAAGAAAATCCTTCCAACAGAATCTGTTGTTCTTGAATTTGATGACTCTGTAGCTGGTTATAACTTCTTAGTTTCTTCAGCTGATATTTCTGTTGCAAATAAAGGAAAAACAAGAGCAGAATTCGTTGCAACAGCTGATTATCTTGATAATGTAGTTAATGCAACTGTTTCAAAAGATGCAACAAATAAAGTTGTAACAGTTACCCCTGCTGGTGTTCTTTCAGCTTCTAAACTTTACATTTTCTGTTATGATGAAAAAGATAAGTTTGTTGGAACTACTTCAGTAACTGTTGATGCTGAAAAAGCAATAAAAGCAGCTATCGCTGCAGAAGCAAAACTCCCAGCTTTAGTACTCGATACAAAAGTTAAGACTAACATCGGACGTAATGATACAACAGTTTCATTTACACTCGATTCTTCTGCAATTGGTGTAAGTGGTGTAAATTATGTAGCATACAAATCTGTAATTAATAAATATGGTCTCTATGAAGATTATGTAGATGCAAACAGTGTTGCTGGTTCTCTTTCAGAAACTGCAGTTCTCCGTGGTGAAAAAACAGTAAAACCTGTTGCTACAAAAGTTGTTACAGATATGACATACGGTGCTGTAAAATATGTTGTATTGGCATCTTACAAAGGTATTTACTACGTAACACCTGTTTATACTGTTGAAGATAAAGTTGCTCCTTCTTATGTAAATGCTCTGCCAGCTGCTCTTACAGGAGCAAGTGTAACAGTTGCTGCTTTCAAAGCAGAAGTTGTAACTTCAAAAACATATAACCTTAAGGCAGATGAACCAATCAAGGCTGTAAATGTTACATGTCCAACAGGTGCAAATACTGTAAATGCTACAGCAACTCTTACTGGTGATGATACATTTGATCTTAGTATTACAGGTGCAGACAATGCAGTTGCTGGTAATAAGATTACTGTTACTATTACTGACTTCAATGGTAACCAGAAAGAAGTTGTTATCAACATTCAGTAATTAATGCTTCTATAGCTAGTCAGCCTGAAAACTGACTGGTTAAACCAAAAGGGACTGCCTCAAACGAGACGGTCCCTTTTTTTTTATATCACAGGGGACAGACCCCTCTTAAGCTTCATACCGCCCTTAGAAAACGGGACGCAGGGTATTGAGCCACAGTGGCGTTCCGCAACGAAGTGAGGACCTACGCCACTGCTGGCGCAATACCCGATGCTGGGACCCGTTTTCTACAGATTGGATTGAATCCAAAGAGAGGTCTGTCCCCTGTGACAATTATATTTCCCTACAGCCCGTTAAAAACAAAAAGCCCCGGTCGTATGACCGGGGCTTCGTTTGCTTCGTCTATTTCAGACTACAGAGCTGCGTGGCAAGTACGTGCGATAACGTCGTCCTGCTGTTCTTTTGTAAGGTTGATGAAGCGAACTGCGTAACCTGAAACGCGAACTGTGAAGTTTGCATATTCTGGTTTTTCAGGGTGTGCCTGACAGTCCTTAAGTTTTTCAACACCGAATACGTTTACGTTCAGGTGGTGTGGTCCCTGTGAGAAGTAACCGTCCAGAACGTTTACAAGGTTTGTAACCTGTTCGTCTTCGTCGTGTCCAAGAGCTGTTGGGTTGATTGTCTGTGTGTTAGAAATACCGTCGAGAGCGTACTTGTAAGGAACTTTAGCAACAGAGTTCAGAGAAGCTACGAGACCCTTTGTTTCTGCACCGTAAGATGGGTTAGCACCTGGTGAGAATGGTTCTCCAGCTTTACGTCCGTCTGGCAGAGATCCTGTAGCCTTACCGTATACAACGTTTGATGTAATTGTAAGGATTGATGTAGAAGGTTCTGCGTTGCGGTATGTTGGGTGTTTTTCGATCTTTGCCATGAAAGATTTCAGAAGCCATACAGCGATTTCGTCTGCGCGGTCATCATCCTGACCGTAGCGTGGGAAGTCACCTTCGATTTCGAAGTCTTTTGCCATTCCCTTAACAACTTCGATAACTTCACCTGTTTTCTTGTTTTTAACTTCAACGTCTTCGCGGATAACCTTAACTTTTGCATATTTGATAGCAGAAAGTGAGTCAACAACGTGAGAGAATCCGGCAATACCTGTTGCGAATGTGCGTTTGAGGTTTGTATCTTCAAGAGCAAGTTCAGCTGCTTCGTAGTAGTATTTGTCGTGCATGTAGTGGATTGCGTTCAGTGTATTTACGTACAGGTCAGCAAGCCATTCGAGCATCTGGTCGTATTTGCGCATTACTTCATCGTAATCAAGGTATTCAGAAGTAATTGGAGCGAGTTCTGGTCCTACCTGTACACCTGGTGTGAGACCACAGCCTTCATCACGTCCACCGTTGATAGCGTAAAGAAGAGCTTTTGCCAGGTTGGCACGAGCACCGAAGAACTGCATTTCTTTACCAGTCTGAGTTGCTGAAACACAGCAGCAGATTGAGTAGTCATCACCCCAGATTGGGCGCATGATTTCGTCGTTTTCGTACTGGATAGAAGATGTATCGATAGAGATCTTTGCACAGTAGTCGCGGAAGATCTTTGGAAGTCTCTTAGAGTAGAGAACTGTCATGTTTGGCTCTGGAGAAGGCGACATGTTTTCCAGTGTGTGGAGGAAACGGTAGTCGTTCTTTGTAACCATGTGGCGTCCGTCCTGTCCAAGACCACCAACTTCGAGAGTTGCCCATACTGGGTCTCCAGAGAAGAGCTGGTTGTAAGAAGCGATACGGGCGAAACGAACCATACGGAATTTCATTACCATGTGGTCAACGAGTTCCTGAGCTTTTTCTTCTGTAAGAACACCGTTTTTGATATCACGTTCGATGTAGATGTCGAGGAATGTAGAAATACGTCCTACAGACATAGCTGCACCGTTCTGTGTTTTGATAGCTGCCAGGTAACCGAAGTAGAGCCACTGGAAAGCTTCTTTAGCTGTCTTAGCTGGTTTAGAAATATCGAAACCGTAAGAAGCAGCCATTTCTTTCATCTGTTTCAGACATTTGATCTGTTCAGAAACTTCTTCGCGGAGGCGGATAACTTCTTCAGTCATTGTTCCGTTTCCAACGTTAGCTTTGTCAGCTTCCTTACATTTGATAAGGTAGTCGATACCGTAAAGAGCAACACGACGGTAGTCACCTACGATACGTCCGCGTCCGTATGTATCAGGCAGACCTGTAAGGAGGTGAGCTGAACGTGCTTTACGGATTTCTGGAGTGTATACATCAAATACAGCGTCGTTGTGTGTTTTGTGGTATTTTGTGAAGATCTTTTTCAGTTCTGGATCAACTTCGTATCCGTACATTTCACATGACTGAACAGCCATGTTGATTCCACCGTAAGGCATGAATGCACGTTTCAGAGGTTTGTCTGTCTGAAGACCAACAACCTGTTCAAGGTCTTTTCCTTCTGCACAGATGTATCCTGGTTCATGAGCTGTAATACCTGTAACGATATTTGTATCCATGTCCAGAACACCGTTTTTGTCATGTTCTGCCTTCTGCAGCTTCATGAGTTCTTCGAAAAGTTTCTTTGTAGCGTCTGTTGGACCTGCAAGGAATTTTGTGTCACCATCGTATGGTGTGTAGTTAGCCTGGATGAAGTCACGAACGTTAACTTCAGAAGTCCACAATCCTGCTGGATTGAAGCCTTTCCATTCTTCTCTTAATTCCATAAAGTTTACCTCTTTATATTAAAAAATTTGTTTTTAAGGGTTTGGCACCGATTATATCGTATAAAGTTTAAAAACTCAATAAATTAAATCAGTAACCATTACTGATTTACTGAAATTTAGCGTATTCGTCAATAAAAATCGAATAAATTGCACTAAATATAGCGTATATTTTCAGAGGTTGGAGAAATTTGAGAAGTTTCCCCCACGAAATGCGTTATTCAGCATCATATTGTAAATAAATGTCATTATTTTCAAATAAAATCAGTTTCACACTTGATTTTTCTTTCCCAAAATTATATAGTTTTCAAACCTATCTTTATGTTCAACATTGGGGATAGTGGGTTCTTTGAGATTCAGGCGGATTTAGATCCGGTGCAACCGTAAAGTTAGTTCTACAGATTTTTGAACAACAGGTGGGATTTTCAGGTGTGCACGACCCTAAACTGGGGAATAACTGCCGTTGGTAGTTTTCTATATATAGCAACTTGTTCTGGGGTTTCTGAGGCTGTTCAGCCAATAACTCGAAAAACCAGACCAGTTGTCAAACGTAACTGCTTGATAACGTTAGGTGGTATCGGGTAAGGATATTTCGAATTGATGGATATCCGTTAATTACATTCCTTTGCTCGTATCGTCTTTCTATCAAATAGTAACCAAGTGTGTTTGCGAACGCTGTGTGGCCTTGTAGGTGGTGCAGTGTTCTGGCTTAAAGTGCAGCACATAAAAATAAAAATGCCGGCCTAAAAGGAAATCCGGCAAGGAGAAAAACATGGCAAAGGAGAAGTTCGTCAGAACTAAACCTCACATGAACGTTGGTACTATTGGTCACGTAGACCATGGTAAGACAACACTTTCAGCAGCTATCACAACATACTGTGGTAACAAGTATGGTGATAAGGTTCTTAAATACGACGAAATTGATAACGCTCCAGAAGAAAAGGAACGTGGTATCACAATCAACACTCGTCACCTTGAATACCAGTCAGACAAGAGACACTACGCTCACATCGACTGTCCAGGTCATGCTGACTACATTAAGAACATGATTACTGGTGCTGCTCAGATGGATGGATCTATCCTCGTAGTTTCAGCTCCAGACTCAGTTATGCCACAGACACGCGAACACCTTCTGCTCGCTCGTCAGGTAGGTGTACCAAAGATCATCGTATTCCTTAACAAAGTTGATATGGTTGATGATCCAGACCTTCTTGAACTCGTAGTTGAAGAAGTAAAAGACACTCTCCAGGAATACGGATTCTCTGGCGACACACCAATCATCAAGGGATCAGCTTTCAAAGCTCTTAACGAACAGTCTGACCCAGCTAACACAGCTTGTATCGAAGAACTCCTTACAGCAATGGATACATGGTTCGACGATCCAGAACGTGATGAAGCAAAACCATTCCTTATGCCAATCGAAGACATCTTTACAATCTCTGGTCGTGGTACAGTAGTTACTGGACGTATCGAACGTGGTGTTGTAAACATGAACGATCCAGTACAGATCGTTGGTATCCGCCCAACAGCTGATACAACAGTAACTGGTATCGAAATGTTCCAGAAGACACTTGATTCTGGTATGGCTGGTGATAACGTTGGTATCCTCCTCCGTGGTGTAGAAAAGAAAGATGTTCTCCGTGGACAGGTTCTTGCAAAGCCAAACTCAATCAACCCACACACAAAATTCGAAGCACAGATCTACGTTCTTTCAAAGGAAGAAGGTGGACGTCACTCTCCATTCTTCTCTGGTTACCGTCCACAGTTCTACTTCAGAACTACAGACATCACAGGTACAATCGACCTCGATGCTGGAACAGACATGGTAAAACCAGGTGATAACGTAAAAGTTATTGGTACACTCATTCACCCAATCGCTATGGATGAAGGTCTCAAACTCGCTATCCGTGAAGGTGGACGTACAATCGCCTCTGGACAGGTTGTTAAAGTAATCGAATAGAATTGATTAAACGGGGGGTTGCAGCAATGCAGCCTCTTGTTTACGTTATTTAGGAGTTAAGTAAATGGCTAATGGAAAGATTCGTGTCAGACTTCGTGCATTCGATGTAGAACTGATCGATCAGAGTGCTAAAGCCATCGTACAGGCTGTTCAGAAAGCAGGTGCAAAGGTTTCAGGACCTATCCCGCTTCCTACAAGAATCAATAAGGTAACAGTTCTTCGTTCACCACACGTAAACAAAAAGTCACGTGAACAGTTCGAAATGAGAACTCACAAACGCCTTATCGACATTATGAATCCTTCAGAAAATGTTCTGGATTCATTAAGAAAACTTGAACTTCCTGCCGGTGTTGATGTAAACATCAAACAGTAGGCACAAACAGTAAGCTTATTTTCTATATAAGTTACTGAAAAAAAATTAAACTGAAGGTACGGTCCCCTTGGATCTGGGACGACGGCCTTAAAAAATAACTAAGGAACTTAAGTTCCTTCTTAGGAGATATCAGAATGAAAGGTCTGATTGCAAAAAAAGTCGGCATGACACAGATTTTCGACGAAAGCGGTAATCTTACACCAGTAACCGTGATCCAGGTCGAACCAAATGTTGTTGTTGCCAAAAAGACAAAGGAAAACTGCGGTTATGATGCAGTAGTGCTTGGTATTGATGACATGAAAGCATCAAAAGTAAGCAAAGCATATGCCGGACAGTTCCCAGAAAACATCACTCCAAAACGTCAGCTGAAAGAATTCAGAAACTTCGAAGCAGACGTAAACGTTGGTGATTTAGTTGGTCTCGAACTCTTTGAAAAGAGCCGCTTCCTGGATGTTACTGCTACATCTAAAGGTAAAGGTTTTCAGGGTGTTATGAAGAGATGGGGATTCCATGGTGGACGCGCAACTCACGGTTCAAAATTCCACAGAGAACCGGGTGGAACTGGCGAATGTACTACACCTGGACACACATTCAAGAACACAAAATTACCTGGTCACATGGGTTTCAAACGTGTTACTGTTCAGAACCTCAAAGTTGTTAAAGTTGATCCTGAACTTAAAGTAATCATGGTTCGCGGAGCTGTTCCGGGAATTAAAGGCTGCACACTGATTGTCAAGTCAGCAGTAAAGAGATAGGCGGAGGAATAGAACATTATGGAAAAGAAAGTTTATTCAACTGCTGGAAAAGAACTGCGTACAATCACACTTGATGATAAAGTATTCGGTCTCCCAGTAAATGACGACGTAATCTATTACGCAATTACAAATGAATTAGCAAATGATCGTGTAGGAACTGCTTGTACAAAAACTCGTAAAGAAGTTCACGGAAGCAACGCTAAACCTTACAAACAGAAGGGAACTGGTAATGCTCGCCGTGGTGATAAGAAGTCTCCAATCATGGTTGGTGGTGGTATCACATTTGGTCCTAAACCACGCGACTTCAGCTACACTCTTCCTAAAAAGGAAAAGAGACTTGCTATGAAAACAATCCTTTCTATGCAGGCTCAGGCTGACAGACTTACAGTTGTTGAAGATTTCACAATCGAAAGCGGAAAAACAAAGGATCTCGTAGCTATTCTTAATAACTTCGCTAAAGAAGAAAGAACAGTAATCATCCTCAAAGATGATGATCCAATGCTCAAGAGAGCTGCAAGAAACATCAAGAATGTTTCTTTCCTTTCTTACAACCGTCTTCGTGCACACGACCTGTACTACGGAAGAAAAATCATTCTTCTTGAAACAGCAGCCAAGAATCTTTCAGATTTCTACGCAGAAGATAAGGAGGCTAAATAATGACATATACAGACGTTCTTATTGAGCCTGTTGTATCTGAAAAAGCATCACTGCTTCGTGAACAGAACAAATATGTTTTCATCGTTCATCCAGATGCAACTAAAACACAGATTAAAGAAGCCGTTTCAAAACTGTTCAACGTAACAGTTATCAACTGCACAACAATGAATGTTATGGGCAAAATGAAACGCCTTCGCGGAAAACCGGGTAGAACAGCTTCTTACAAGAAAGCTGTTGTTCGTATCGCTGACGGACAGACAATTGCAGCCTTTGAAGGCGTGTAATTCCGGTATTGAGAATTAAGGGGAACTAAGATGGCTCTTAAAGTTTATAAGCCAATGACTCCAGGTACTCGCGGACGCGTTGACCTGGTAAGAGAAGAACTGACAACCGATAGACCCGAAAAAACTTTGGTGTCAGGGATGAAGTCTAAAGGTGGACGCGGTCAGGGTGGTCGTATTTCTGTACGTCATCAGGGTGGCGGTCACAAAAGACGTTATCGTGAAATTGATTTCAAACGCGACAAGCACGGTATTCCTGGAACAGTTAAGACAATCGAATACGATCCAAACCGTTCTGCTAACATCGCTTTGATTTTTTATGCTGATGGTGATAAACGCTATATCATCGCACCTAAAGGTCTGCAGGTTGGCCAGAAGATTATGTCTGGTGAAAATGCAGCTCCAACAGTAGGAAATGCACTTCCGTTAAATGCAATTCCTGTAGGATTTACAATCCACAATATTGAACTTACCCTCGGTTCAGGTGGACAGCTTGTACGTTCTGCTGGTGCCAGTGCTACAATTGCTGGTACTGATGGTGATTACGTTATCGTTCGCTTGCCTTCAAGTGAAATGAGAAAGATCAACGGTCGCTGCTATGCAACAATCGGTGTTGTAGGAAAC
>JAZLIM010000023.1:0-3707 GCA_045617385.1 Treponema sp. | reverse complement strand
ACAGATTCTATTCGGCAAGAAAAAGCGGCATGACACTCTTTACCGAAATGGCAATGAACGTGGAAATCGATAAGGAAAACCGTGGGGCTCTTGAGATGGAATCCCAGGCGAGCGGGATTCAGGCCGACATTGCCATGGGCGAGTACGTCCTCGGGTACTACACTTCGAACCTCATGGTGTGGGACCGAAGCCTGGCGGTTGCCCGTGAAAAGTCCAGAAAACTGCAGCAGGTAGTTCGAACATGCGGGTTTTCTGTTCGGGAAGAGACTTTTAACAACTGTCAGGCGTGGCTTGGAATGATGCCGGGAAATGTATATTCGAACATCAGACGACCTTTGATTTCGACTCAGAATTTCTCGAACATCATTCCCCTCTCTTCGGCCTGGCAAGGTATGCTCTACAACGATTTTACGGAAGAAACCTGCGGGTCTTCAGTTCCGTTGTGTACATGTTCTACAAGCTACGGAACTCCTTTCTTCCTTAATCTCAATGTCCGGGATGTAGGGCATACTTTCGTTTTCGGTCCTACGGGAGCCGGCAAGTCTACGCTTCTCGCCCTTCTTATGGCGAGCGCAACAAAATATAAGGATGCAAACATCATCTGTATTGATAAGCAGCTTTCGTCCCGCGCCCTTATGGTAGGAGGCGGCGGAGTATATGTTGAACCTGGTAAAGATACTGAAGCATTCCAGCCTCTTTCTGAACTCAAGTCTCCGGATGAATGTTCTGAATCTGAATATATGGAATCCCTCATGTGGTGCCAGCAGTTTATCGAAGGACTTCTTGCCCAGCAAGGAATCGATACTACACCTGAAATGAGTAAGGTTATTTCTGATACCTTGAAGCTCATTTCCCTTAAGGAAAAGAACTGCAGAACTTTGACTTCATTCCAGCAGTACGCAACCTATTCAGACCCGGAAACAGGGAGCAATACGATACGTATCGGACTTGATCCATACTGTGCCGGCGGCCAGTTCGGACCAATCTTTGATGCAGATGAAACAAACCTTCCTCTGTCGAAGTTCGTAACTATCGAAATGGGAAGCCTTATGCGTCTTTCTGAAAAGGCAGTTGCTCCGGCTTTGATGTATATCTTCAGATATCTTGAAAAGCTATGGAACCTACCTGCTGGTGAAAAACAGCCGCTTACTTTCTTATTTCTTGATGAAGCCTGGCTTTATCTCCAGCATCCGATTTTTGCAGGTTTCCTTCAGGAATGGCTCCGAACATTGCGTAAAAAGAAGGTGTTCTGCATCTTCGCTACACAGGAAGTTGCAGCTGCTGCAAAGAGCTCATTAAGCGATACCATTGCCCAGCAGTGTCTTACAAAAATCTATCTTGCCGATGAATCTGCTACAACACCGGGACTTCTTGAAAGCTACCGTTACTTCGGCCTTACTGACAGTGAGATCCTGGCAATCAGCAACGCCACAATGAAGAAGGATTATTACTTCAAGAATCCTAACGGGTGCCGTATGTTTACTCTGGACCTTGATCCGTTCCAGCTGGCTTTAATTTCACCTGATCATGAAATGCTTGACCGCATTGAAAAGGAACACGGAAGAAATACAACCGAGCCTCTGGCTTTTGAGATTCTCGAGGAAACAAAAAAGAAAATGGAAGAACTCGGACGAGATTCATCTGTCCTAAATTATGAAAAATACAAAAAAATGCTTACCTCTTAGCAGAAAACTGATCTTACCCAAAGGTCATGAATAAAAAAAGGGGAACGGTTCAATTTCCGTTCCTCTTTTTTTTCTATGGTCCTTCAAATGTAATATAATCCCATCCAGGCTGACGTTCTATCATTAAAATCAACCTATCCGCCAAAGTCCTATAGAATTCTGAAGTTTTTTTATTCAACGAATCATCTTCAGAATATTTCTTCATTTCATATGCCATTTTTTTCACTGAATCATATGAATATAAATTATATCCATACCAGTCAAATTGAATAACATCATCAATATCAGAATCTCTGCAGGTATATTTTATGGATGAATCAAAATATGGTCCCAGAAATTTCTCATACAGATATTTTTCTACAATAACATCATCAATTGAAATTTCTTCTTCAACACAACAATAACAACCCCAAGCACCATCATTTTCATCTTTTCCTTGTCTCACAGGCATAATCCAGAAATATCCTCCAGAATTATGCCCTTCTTCCCACCAGGGCGAATCATAAATATCAGTCATTTTTTTCTCGTTATAAATAATTACTGTCATAAAAACAAGATACATTTTGTGAGCTGAACCACATCTTAAAAGGATGCTGCTTATTTCTTGCTGTATGTATCTTTATATATAAAAAGGCAGCGCCTAAGCGCCGCCTGATTACCTAAGCAACAAGCTTATCAAACTCTGCATAAGGTTCCAGCATCTGAAGCATAAACTCATAAGGAGTTACAACTTTCAAATCACCAGAAACTACACTTGCAAAGATATTTGCAGATGCACCGCTGATAAGCTTAACACCCTTCTCGTTCATGGTAACCGGAAGATGAGTGTCACGGGCTTCAACATTCCAGAAGACAATTTCTGGAAGTTCATAACCTGCTTCTTCAAACTTCTGTTTGTAGAACTCAAAACTAGTCTGATTTCTATCAATATAATCAAACTCCATATCAGAAATAATCAAAACACGTTCAATCATTTCTTCTTTTGGAACATTTCCGTTCTTTGCAACCTGAAGGATAAGGTCATAAACCTTACCGATATCAGTGTTTGAACAGTCATCATACTTTGAAATAAAGTTCAGTTTCTTTTCCAAAGTATCTGCAGTTTCCGGAACCTGAATCAATTCAGGATGTGAACTGAAAGTGATGAAACTGTTTTTATAAGCTCCACCAAGCTGTTCACTGAAAAGCAAAGCAAGGGATGTTGCAATATTGATTGCAGCAAAATCTCCTGAACCATACATAGATCCGGAACCATCACGAACAACAATGGTTTTTGAATCAAACTGTCCGCGTTCAAGTGCCTTCCAGCTTGCTTCAAGCGGAAGTTTCTCAGCATCATTAAGAGCTTTTAATCTTCCTCCCCAGCTGTAGTTACGAATGAAAGGGGCAACAATCTGATAAGGATAAAGTGTCTTAGTATTAAGCTTAACTTTATCCTCTTCAGGAACTTCCTCTCCACGGGCTATCTTTTCAGCCTGTTCTACAACCTTGTTCAGGAAAGCAGAATAGCGTTCCTCATCATTACGCATGAAGGCCTTCTTATAACGAAGCATAGCCTGACTGGGCTGCTTTGAATAATCAAAGGTGTAATCCTTTGTACGAAGGTTGTTTTCAAGAATCTTGATTTCTGCACGCAAAGCGGAACAAAGTTTTCTGTAGTCAACAGCCTTCATTCCAAGTTCCTTCATGATAAGTTTTGCGAGAGCAACCTTATCCTTTGAAGAAGTATTGATAGAAGGAAGCCATTTTCCAAGAAGACTAACTTCCTTTCCTTCCTTTATAGCCTTCTGATCTTTTTCAATCTGTTCTTTAATAAGAGCGATTGCATCAGCCATAACCGGAGTTTCCATTAAGACTAAAAGATCATCCCAGCGGCCATATTCTGGAACGGCATAAACAATCTGTTTAGCCACTTCAGGATAAAACTTTGCAAGTTCATTTAAAAGAACACGAAATGAATTTCTTTCTCCGAGTCCTCCACGAATGTTACGCATGTAAAAAAGAATTTTAATCGCAACAACT
>JAZLIM010000022.1:0-43516 GCA_045617385.1 Treponema sp. | reverse complement strand
CTGAAGTCTCCTGGCGGGCAACTGCGGCAGGCTTTTCGTTTGCCAGAGTCTCAACGCTTGCGGCCGGCTGAACGTTTTCTGAAACTTTTGCGATTACCGGAATCTCAACGACTGCGGCCGGGCTTTCGTTCTTCGGAGCCTCTGCAACAGGGGCAGGCTGTTCGCTTACTGAAGTCTTTACGCTTGCCACCACAGCAGGTTCGGCTTTTTCTTCGTATTTTACTGTTTCATTCTGAACAGGAGCTTTTTCCTGTTTTTCGTATGCTTCAGTCTTAACCTGTGCAACCTCTGTAATGAATCCGTATTCAGCCTGATTCATGAGTTCATCATCAAAGAAGCTTCCAAAAGGATTTGCGGCTTCAACTTCTTCAGTCTTAAGAACCACTTCCTGTTTTGGAGCATCTGCGAATACATCAAAGTTTTCGATGCTGTCTGATTCAGTTTCATCTTCCTGGAAGAGGAATGCCTTTTCGTTCTGGGTGTTTCCCATTTCTTCATCAAAGGAACGCATTCCCGGAATCACTGCAACTGTAAAGGCTTTTTCCGGAGCCCATTCAGCAGAAGGCGATTCTGTAAAGCGAGGAACTGCACGGTCTACTACCGGTTCTTCAACCTTTTCTTCTTTTGCAGGAATCTTCATCCATGCATCCTGGAAAACAGGCTTTGATGTTTCTTCCGAGGCTTCAGGAATCTGTGCAATTTCAGTGGCGGCTGCAGGAACTTCAGGAACGGATGCAAAAAGTGCATCTTCAAGAGAAAGAGTTCCTGGCTGTTCCGGTGTTTCGCCTTCTGTATCTTCATCAGAGTAAGCAAGTTCCGGTTCAACTTCTTCACGGTCCGGTTCCAGAGTCTTTAAGTCGGCAAAAAGGAAATCCGGAAGTTCACCCTGGTAAACTTCTTCAAAAGGAAGCTCAGGTTCAGTTTCCACTACAGAAGCAGCAACGGCAACTTCAGTTTTTGTTTCAGCTACAGGAACTTCGGCAACTACTTCAGGTTCTGCTTCCACTGCAGGAGCTGTAACCGCAACTTCAGGTTTTGTTTCAGCTACAGGAAGTTCAGCAACAGCTTCGGGTTCTGCTTCCACTGCAGGAGCTGCAACAACAACTTCCTGTTTCTTTTCTTCTACAGGAGCAGCTTCCCGGGCGGCACTTTCAAGCGGAGTTGAGGCCAGTTCTTCACGGGCTTCCTCAACCACAGGAGCAGCGGTCACAGGGGCAGCGGCCACTGGAGGCACGGCTTCCACTGCAGGAGCTGCAACTGCAACTTCAGGTTTTGTTTCAACCACAGGAACTTCGGCAACAGCTTCAGGTTTTGTTTCAACCACAGGAGCTTCTGCCACAGCTTCAGGTTCTGCTTCCACTGCAGGAGCTGCAACAACAACTTCAGATTTTGTTTCAGCTGCCGGAGCTTCTGTATTTTCCGCCAGAATAAAGTCAGATTCTACAGGCTTGAATTCAGCAAAAAGGAAGTCCGGAAGTTCGCCTTCGTATTTTTCTTCTGAGCTTTCAGAAGCAGCAAGTTCAATGGCAGCTTCTGCTTCTTCCTTTTCTTCAAGGGCCACTGCTTCTTCTGCATTGAAATTATCTTTTTCAGGTTCTGCAATATGATCTACTTCAAAACGATTTTCATCGTCTGTAACGGAAGCTGTTTCAGGAACAGGACCGTCCAGTTTAGAGTTTTCATCTTCATCACGGTTTTCAGGTTCTTCTTCTACAGGCTTAACCTGGGCAGGAACCACTGCTTCCGGTGTCTTTGCAAGAGCCAGTGCATTTGGATCCGGTTCCGGAAGAGCCTGAGAAAGTTCTTCCGGAACTTCAGCGTATTCTTCCTGATCAGGAGCTTCAAGAACGGCACTTACAGAACTGTTTACCGGGCGAACTTCTTCCGATTCCTGAATGTCCCATGAAAGAGTATCCAGACGGTCGGCCAGAGAATAAGCGCGTCCCTTTGTTTCGATGAAGGATCCAAGGTAAGGATATTCGTCTGCAAGATCAGGATTCACATCCTTAAGGATTTCATAATATCTGTCGCTTTCGCGGTAATTTCCAAGTTCCCAGTTACAGCGTGAAACTCCAAGAATGGCAAGTTCATTCATTGGTTCTTCGCGAAGAACTGCTTTGTAAGAAGCCAGAGCTTTATTGTAGCTCTGCTTTGCAAAGTAAACGTTTGCTGTATTTACAACGGCCGGAATATAGCCCTGCTTTCTAAGATCCTTGAATTCTTTTTCAGCTTCACCAAAAAGTCCGTAACGGCTGTACAGAACACCAAGGTTATTCTGAGTTGCCTTATTGTAATTTGAAGCCAGAGCATTTCTGTATTCTGCGATTGAAGGTTCAAGCTGGCGCATAACCCATTCGTCTATGCGGTGTTCAAAAAGCTTTGCAACAATTCTCTTGTCTGGCATTGAAAAGTTTGCTGTTGCACCAGGAACACTGATCGGACGGTAAATCTTCCATGATTCTTCCATAGGAAGAATTGCTGCTTCACCGTAAGCATCGGCTGTGTTCCATTCGCGGGCCCCTACACGCCAGGCTTTACTGAAGCCTTCATCGCTGATTGTAACTTCCAGCGGCATCCATACACGGCCTTCACGGCAGATAAGCTGACTCATATCAGAGAACTGTTTCTTTGCCTGGGCAACTGAAAGTCCTGTATCAAAGGCCATATAGATATGCCCCGGAACTGTAATGAAAGCAGTCTTGATTCCAACTGCTTCAAACAGTGAACAGGTAAGAATTGAAAGGTCGTCACAGTCACCACCACGGTACATCAGTGTCTGGTATGGGAACTGAAGGAAGTCAACGCTTTCGCCGCCTACATTTTCCGAGTATGAACTGTTAGGGTCGATTACGTAGTTGATACCGAACTGGTCAAGAGTTTCAAAAATACCCATGGCATACTGAACGTTCAGAGGAACTCCTGTGCGTACGTTGTCGCGGATAATTGAAGTGATGTATTTTGAGAACCACATGGCGGCAGGATCTTTTGAAGAAACGAAAGAAGCTGCACGGCGGTCATCAGACCAGTTCATTGAGTTGCGGTCGTAAACCGGAATGGTTACCGGGAATTCTTTTACACGCTTCTGTCCAAGATATTTGTATTCAACCTGAACAAAAGCTTTTGTATCTGTAAGTTCAGTAAGTTCCAGCATGCGTTCATTGAAGAAGGCTGTAAGGTCAGCATCAAAATATTCTTCTTTTCCGAGAACGTCCATTTCGGCACACAGGTTTGGCTGACTCATGTACTGAGGCTGATAGAAACTCACTTTAATGTCTTTGATTTCTGAATCTTCCAGGTTTGCAACGCGTACAGTTCCAAAAGGATTCAGTTCGTACCATGAATACAGAACCGGGAACACAGGCTGCTGGTCTACAACATCAAGCTGAACTTTTGCAGTTCTATTGAACATTTCGTTGAAGTTCAGAACAACGCCAGGTGCGAATCCTGCAGGAATCATCTGTGCATTGTAGAAGTCCCCATTTACGTTTCCTGCCACTGAAACAACAGGATTGATTCTGTAACTGACACCAACTGAAGCACCCAGACTCAGGCTTGGAGTTTTATCATTTATAACGGAAGCACCAACTCTGAGTCCTGCATTAAGGCTGAGCCGTTCTGTAAGCGGAAGGTTGTACCCTGCCCCTACGGAAGCATTTACTACACCAAGACTTTTGTAAGCCAGTGTTTCACCGTCTTCATAGAACGGGTACGAATAATTATTGTAGGAACCGTCCAGGAAGAAATCCAGGAACGGCAGCGGCCGTACAGTAAAACGTGCAGTACCGCCAAGTCCGAAAGCAAGCTGATCATTTGCGGCAAATTTTCCAAGGGGATTTCCCCCGGCCGAAACAGGAACCGAGAAATTAGGATAAAGGCCCAGCAGAAACTGTGTTTCGGCGGGAACCTGAGCAGCACCAAGAGTAAGCACAATGCCGGCAGCGCAGGCTGCTTTCTTTGCATTCTGAGAGGCTGATCTTTTTGCTTTCAGTGTAGTTTTTCTTTTTGCCATTTTTTTACTTTATTAAATTACTTTTCTATTTCACTCTGCATTCGGGCTACACCCTTCTTTGCAGTTTTATTTTCAGGATCTACTTCCAGAGCTTTCTGGTACCAGGCAAGAGCAAGCTCATATTTTTTCTGGAGTGAACAGATATTTCCCAGGTTGTTCATAGCCGAAGCTGAACCCATTTTTGCAGACTGTTCATAAACCGGAACAGCGCTTGAATACATACCGGCACGAACATACAGAAGACCAAGAGCGTTGTACAGTTCTACACTCGGTCCCTTTGCACGGATCTGTGCCTGAACGGCTGCAATGCGCGGACCGAATTCAGTTGTGATGTAACGTGAAAGATCAATTTCAGTTGCAGAAACCAGAGCCGATTCTTCCGGCTTGATATCAATTTCCTGGCCGCTTGAAAAACCAGCCGGAGGATAAGAAAGCCATGCTTCTTCCAGAGAAATAACATCTACAGGAAGCCAGTATTCTGCAGCCATCTGAAGGTCGGTAATAGCCTTGTACCAGCAGTTTACAAATCCTTCACGGATTGATGACATGGCAAGAGGAATCCATACTTCTTCACCGATTGCAATAAAGCGGTCATATCCGTCAAAGAAAGAGTCAGCCTTTGAAGCTTTGATTCCTGTATTGAAGCAGACAAGGAAGTCATCTCCCATAGGAATGTAAGCGGCCTGAATACCAACCGATTCCAGAAGAGCCATAAAAAGAATTCCCAGGTCATCACAGTCACCGGTCTTATAAAGCATTGTTTGGAACGGATACTGGATGTAGTCCAGCTTTGAAGCTTCCTTGTGGTATTCAACATACGGAGTGTCGTTGTCTACAACGTGAGAAATACCTGCCAGTCTGATTCCTTCAAAAAGATACATGGCAAACTGCATGTTACGGTTAAGCCCCGAACGCAGGTGGTTACGTGCAATTCCTACAACGTATTTTGAGAACTCCAGAACTTCCTGGCTTTTTGTAGAAATGTAAGATGCGATTACTTCGTTGTCTGTCCAGCGAACCTGGTTTCTGTTGTAAACAGGAATGATAACCTGACTTACTGTGTAGCGTTTCTGTCCCAGAAGTTCGTATTCGATTACCAGTTCCCCGGGAACTTTTCCGGCTTCGGCAAACTGCAGGATGTTATCGCTGAAGTCAGCATACAGGTCTATATCTGCAGTGTTGTGCTTGCGCAGAGACTTGATTCTTCCGCATTCAAGTTCGGAAGACGTATAGTTTTCGGCACGGAACTTAACAACAACGTTTCTGATTTCGGCAGTTTCGTTGTTCAGAACTGTAATTGTTCCAACCGGAACGCTCTTGTAAACAGTATGGAAAAGCGGGAATACACTTTCGTCCTGGTAAACGTAACCTTCAACTTCTCCGGCGTTCTTAACAGTGTCGAATTTCATCTGAACTGAAACGCCTGCTGTAACACCGGCAGCCAGAGGATTCCCGAACCATGATGTATTCTGGAAGTCTGTAAAGGAAGCATTCAGCCCAAGACTAAGCATCGGATTCAGACGGAAAGAAACGTCACCGTAGGCGCGGTACCATGGAGCTGTAACCGAACCGCCTCCAGCAGTGGAACCGATAAATACGCCGCCGGCAACACCAAGCGTTGTCTGGAGGCGTGAGAACGGATAGAACGTTACGTCTGTGTGGAGCCCGAAAGGAACCATCAATACGAATGGTGACTGTCCTTCCTGAAGTTCCTGGAAGTCCTTTTTAGGAACCATGAAAAAGCCCGCTTCAGGGCCTACATCAAGAAGCCCGAAAAGCTGAATACCACCGTCTACAAAAACACCGCCCCCGACCGGTTCAAAAATGGCCGGTCCTGATGTGAGAAATGGAAATATGGCGGATGGTGTTATTCGAAGTGAAAACTCAAGAGCAAAGGCTTTTAACCCCAAAACGAACCACATAATAGAAGTTATGATAAATCGTTTTCTGTTTAGCATTATGTTTGTTTTTTCCAGTTTTTTAAATTTATACCAATCGTTTATTCTAAACGAAAAAGCACTATTATAGTAGAGCCCATATTGGAGATTTTATCTCACCTGTTTTGAAAAAAATTGGAGATTTCGGCCCATTTCGGGCGAATTTTAGGGATTTCCGTGAATATAGGGGTCTGTCCCCATTAAAGGAAAGTCTGGTTAGGCAAGAGCGGCGGGTCCCAGCAACGGCAGAAAATATGAGGACACCCCCATGGTGCCCGTTCCGCCGGCGTTGCCGGCTCCACCTACCATGGGACCCCCTCATTTTCCTGCCTGCGTCCCACCGCTCTTGCCATCCGTTTTGTTCCTAATGGGGGCCGTCCCCTCTGTTCTCTCGGGTTAGGGGGCTGTCCCCTCTAGCCAGTTAAGATGGATTCCCAGAAAACGGGACGCCGGAAATATTGCCACAGTGGCGTACAACCTGCGGTTGTTTGCATATAGGAAATTATTTAAGGCGCCGCGAAAACGCGGCTTGAGCATCCCGCAACGAAGTGAGGACCTACGCCACTGCTGGCATATATTTCCGAAGCTGGGCCCCGTTTTCTGCGATAATATCTGACTTACAGAGGGGACAGACCCCTCTTGAAAAAGAAAAGACCGCCCCGATTGGAGCGGTCTTTTCTTTTTCAGGGAAGCCTTTTAGATGGCGGCAAGGCCTTTTTCGATGTCGGCAATAATGTCTTCGGCGTTTTCAAGGCCGCACGAGAAGCGGACCATTCCGCCGTCTATTCCGGCAGCAACAAGCTGTTCGTCGGAAAGCTGGCGGTGGGTGGCAGAAGCCGGGTGAAGAACACAGGTGCGGATATCGGCAACGTGAACTTCGTCTGATGCAAGCTTGAGTGCATCCATAAAGCGGACTGCGGCATCGCGTCCACCCTTGATTGAAATAGAAACTACACCGGCAGTTCCAAGCGGCAGGTACTTCTGTGCTTTTTCGTAATACTTGTCTCCAGGAAGTCCCGGATAAGTTACAGAAGCAATCTTGTCTGATTTCTTGAAGAATTCGGCTACCTTTCTGGCGTTTTCACAGTAGCGTGGCATGCGTACTGCAAGAGTTTCAAGACCAAGATTCAGGTAGAAGGCGCTCTGAGCGGCAGGGTAACAGCCGAAATCACGCATAAGCTGGGTTCTTGCCTTTACGATGTAAGCGGCCTTTCCAAAATCACCTACGTATTTAAGTCCGTGGTAAGATTCATCAGGTTCTACCATGTCGGCAAATTTTCCGGTTTTCTTGTAAGCAGCTTCCCAGTCAAAGTTTCCTGAATCAACAATTGCTCCACCACCCTGAACAGCGTGACCATCCATATATTTTGTTGTTGAGTGAACAACAATGTCACAGCCGAATTCAAAAGGACGGCAAAGGAATGGAGTTGCAAAAGTATTGTCTACAATAAGAGGAATGTCATTGTCGTGTGCGGCTTTTGCCCACAGTTCAAAGTCAAAGATTGTAAGGGCAGGATTTGCAATAGTTTCACCAAAAATACATTTTGTGTTCGGTTTGATTGCCTTTACGATTGTGTCGTAATCAGCATCAACATCAACCCAGATAACTTCAATTCCAAGCTTTTTCAGAGTGAAACCGAAAAGGTTGATTGTTCCACCATAGATTGATGAAGAAGCGATAAAGCTGTCTCCTGCAGAACAAAGATTTAATATAGAAAGAAGTGACGCAGCCTGGCCTGAAGAAGTAAGCATACAGCCTACTCCGCCTTCAAGATCGGCGATCTTCTTTTCTACCGCTTCACAGGTTGGATTTGCAAAGCGTGAATACATGAATTCTGTTGGTTTGTCAAAAAGAGCGGCTACGTGGTCGCATGAATCAAAGCGGTATGTTGTACTCTGAACGATAGGTACCTGGCTTGGTTCTCCGTTCTTTGGTGTATAGCCTGAATGCAGACATTTTGTTTCTATTTTCATCAGTGTCTCCTGTTTGAACAGATTATAGTGGAAAAATATTTCTTTGAGATATCTTATTTACTTATCATCAGTTATAGAATGAAACTATACCCCCCCTAAACTCCCAGTCCCTTGTTAAACGTTTCATAAGGGATAAACCCTATTTAACTAACAATTTGCATTTTTTAGGTAATTATTTTTTTGCGCTATTTAAAAAGGTGATGTAGAATGAATCTCATAAACAAATTGTATAAATCTTGAGGAGGATTTATTAAAATGAAAAAATTACTTACTATCGCTGCTGCTGCAGTACTGGGCTTTGGTCTGGTAAGCTGTGGCTCTACTGGTGGAGCTGCTAAGAAAGCTCCTGCTGCCGGTTATGTTCACCCAATGACTTACACACTGGACCTTGCTGATGCAGGTGATGTAATCACTTTCTCAGACAACTCTACTTACGGTGAAAAGGGAGTTTCTACACGCCAGGTTGTAGTCAACTTCAATGATATTGTAAAAGCAAACAAACCACAGGCTGGTGATACAGTTGTTGTAACTGGTAAAATCACTTCTGCAATCGACATTGACAGCCTGAGAATCGGTCTTGCAGATGACTCTGCTGCTGCTAACTACTGGACAAACCTTGCTGCTGGTGATGATGTATTCATTCCAGATGTAAAAGCAGGTTCACAGATTGAAATCAACCAGTCATTCGACTTGGCTGCTGGTATGAAAGGAAACTTCAAAGTTGTATTTGCTTACGGTGAACAGAATGGTGCACCAACAACTTTCGCTGTTGAAAGAGTAGGTGAATCAGACATCGGTACTCCAGTTGGTGACTATGTTGCTGTTGAAAACCACAAAGAACCAAAAGTTTACGAATTCGATCTTTCAAAAGACCTGGCATACGTAACACTGGCTCCAGAATACCCATGGGTAAATGGTGTTCAGGATACAATGGCTGACCCACTTCTTTACCAGGCAATCGTTGCTATCACACAGAAATTCGATATGGATGCTGACTGGCCAATTCCTGGTGACAAAATCAAGATCACATGGAAAACACGCTCAAACAACAACATCGCAGCTCTCCACTGTCGTATCGTTGAAAACACAGCAGCTGTAAACTGGTGGAAAGAAATCGACGTAAACGCAGGATCAGGACAGATCATCGCTGAAAACATCGTTGCTAACGAAGTAAACGTATTCGAAGCTACATTCGAAGTTGCTGAAGCTCCTGTTGAAGGAATCTCACTCTGTATCTGGAACGACCTGACAGACTCAGACGGATCTTCACTCCTTACATACGTTCGTGACTAATTTCATAGAACTGTAAGTTAAATCAAATGGGCCCTTCGACAAGTTCAGGGACCATTTGTTAAACTACAACGCCTCCGGAAACCGGAGGCGTTTTTTTTCGGTCATTGAGCCTTACTTATTATCCACACCAAGACCAAAAAGTGCAAAATCCCCTTTGCAGGGGTCTTCCGGCCATATTTCCTTAAGCCGTTCCGTAAGGAGCACAGCCGTTTTTCTTCCGGCTTTTGCGTTTTCCGGCAGAAGTCCAAGCTTTATGGCCTCCTGCATTACGTGAACATCAAGGGGCATGATCAGGTCTTTAGGGCTTGCAAACGTCCATACGCCAAGATCCACCGGTGAATTCCTTCTCACCATCCAGCGGAGGAACATATGAATCCTTTTGTTTGCAGAATTCTTTCCCTTTGAGACTATGGCACTTTTGGGGAAACTGGCAGAAATCATCATATCCAGAGGCATTTCCATGGCACCGTATTCAATGGAATGGCGCAGGAATTCACCCATGGAACCTGAAATCTGCAGAATCTGCTTGAGCTCATCAAAGAAAACGTACATGTCGTTATAGGAATAGAAACGGTAGAACTTGGTTTCGGCATCTCCGTTTTCGGGAAGCAGGTCAGAACGGTAAGCCCCGGAAAGAATCCAGAAGGCGAATGAAGGTTCCCTGCCCTGATTTCTGCTGAAAGTGTCTGCAAGTTCTGCAAGCCTTTCTATTTTCGGAATAAACTGCTTTCTGTTACCGAAGGAAAGCATGGCTGCCGTAAATGAAAATGCTTCCCTGTCGGAATTCCGCTTGTAGTATCTGATAAAACGGCTCGGATCAGCCTGCAGGAAATCAGCTGTTTCGTATTTTTCTGCCAGGCCTTTCAAAAGTTCGTCTGTTTCTTTCTTTTCCATGAAAATGATTATAGTGAATTCCCGCCCGTTTTTCTTTATAATTGGCCTTATGAAAGCACTTTCGAATTTCCACACTCACACTTATCTTTGCGGGCATGCCGAAGGCAAGCCTGTTGATTATGCACTTCAGGCACAGAAAGAAGACTGCAAAGGCCTGGGATTTTCAGACCACTGTCCGTTCCCAAAAGACTTTCCTGATCCGTGGCCAAATGTACGCATGGATCCTGAACAGGTTCCTCTTTATAAACAGATGATTGAGGAAGCACGCAAAGAAGTTGATTTCCCACTCTACATGGGTTTTGAATGCGAATGGGATCCGGTTTACGAAAGCTGGTACCGCGATGAACTCCGCGGGAAATTCGGTGCCCAGTACCTGGTTCTTGGTCAGCACTGGATTATGCGTAACGGAAGCCACCCTGGAACACAGGACATAAGAAATGATCAGGACCTGAACATGTATGCCGAACAGCTGATCAGCGGAATGAAGACAGGGCTTTTTGACTTCCTGGCCCACCCTGATCTTTTTATGTTTTCCATGACAGAATGGACTGACAACACAAAAGCTGTAAGCCAGGCCATTATTGATGCGGCCGTTAACCTGAACATGCCGCTGGAAGTAAACGGCTACGGACTTGCAAAAAGAACTCAGGAAACAAGCCGCGGTATCCGCCAGGCCTACCCTTACGTAGAATTCTGGGAACTGGCTGCCGCTTCTAAGGCCCGCATAATCTGCAATTCAGATGCACACTTCCCTAACGATGTAATTTTCAACGCATGGCGCGCAAGAGACTTTGCGGGCCGGTTTGGAATAAACGTTCAGGATTTTGAGATTAAATCGAAGTGATAAATAAAAAGCCTGCCATTTTACCGGCAGGCTTTGTATTTGCGCGCTATGCGTTTAAGCGTTATGCCACTTCTTGAAAATCAGGGAAGTATTAACTCCGCCGAAGGCAAAGTTGTTGCTCATAACGTATTCTGCGTCAATTTCGCGGCCTTCGCTTCTGATGTAATCAAGCGGTGCACATTCAGGATCAACGTTTTCAAGGTTTACGTTTCCGTGGAACCATCCTTCGTTCATCATGTTGATTGTAAGCCATGCTTCCACACAGCCACAGGCACCAAGAATGTGTCCGATGTAAGACTTAGTAGAAGAAATCGGTACGGCACGATTGAATACTTTGTAAACAGCCTGGCTTTCTGAAATATCACCGTGGTGAGTAGAAGTTCCGTGAGCGTTTACGTAAGCAATATCGTCTGCCTTGATTCCTGCGTCATCCAGAGCCATCTGAAGAGCCATGGCCTGAGTTTCTGCGTTAGGCGAAGTAATGTGAGTTCCGTCCATGTTTGTTCCGAAACCAGCTACTTCTGCATAGATCTTTGCACCGCGTTTTACAGCGTGTTCCAGATCTTCAAGAATTACTGTACCTGCGCCTTCGCCGATTACCAGACCGTCACGGTCTTTGTCCCAGCAGCGTGGTGTGCTTTCAGGATTCTTGTTCTGAACTGAAGTTGCTCCAAGAGTATCAAAGATTGCTGCATCAGGAGCAGAAAGTTCTTCGGCACCACCGGCGATCATCATTGTCTGGCGGCCGTCGGCAATTGCTTCGTAAGCATATCCGATTGACTGGCTTCCTGAAGTACATGCTGTATCTGTAACGATTACGCGTCCGCGGATCTGATAGTAAACAGAAAGGTTACATGCATTTGTCTGAGGCATAGCCTTGATGTATGTCTGGCTGTTCAGGTGAGAAGAATCTCCTGTTTCAACCATTTTTGCCAGGTCACCGATGGCATCCATTGATCCCATACAAGTTCCGTAAGCAATACCTGTATTTCCGCTCTTCAGTTCATCAATTACGTCGCTCTTGTCTTCGTTCAGGAGTCCTGCATCATCAAGAGCTTCGTTTGTTGAAACCAGCGAAAGAAGAGCTACACGTCCCATACCGCGGATCTTTTTGCGCGGGAATGATGGAAGTTCTCCGTCATAAGGACATGCAAGTCTTGTGTTCATTTTTGTATAGCGTTCCCATTCAGGCATATAACGAATGCAGTTTTTGCCTGTCTTGAGTTTTGCCAGTGCTGATTCCCAGTCACGTCCAAGACCAGAAATCATTGCACCACCGGTAATTACTACGCGGCGTTTTCCGTTTGGTTTGGTAAAATCCATATCGTCTCCGTTAATATTCGTCTCGGGGATACAGTCTATTACATACCACCGTCACATTCAATAACCTGACGTGTAATGTATGCTGCACCGTCAGAAAGGAGGAATGCTGCCAGGGCACCGATTTCTTCAGGTTTTCCGGCACGTCCCATTGGAATGCTCTGCATGATGATATCGTATACTTCAGGACGGATTGCTTTTGTCATGTCTGTTTCGATTACACCAGGGGCGATTGCGTTTACTGTGATTCCACGGCCTGCAAGTTCAACAGCCAGGGCTTTTGTAGCACCGATGATACCGGCTTTTGATGCAGAGTAGTTTGTCTGTCCGCGGTTTCCGTCTACACCAGAAACTGAAGAAACAGTGATGATACGTCCACCGCGTTTGTTTTTGCGGCTTACCATTGGCATAAGAAGAGGATTCAGAACGTTGTAGAAGCTGTCCAGGTTTGTGTGGATAACTTTGTCCCAGTCGTCTCCTGAAAGTGCAACGAATGTGTTGTCACGTGTAACTCCGGCGTTGTTTACGATTCCCCAGAGAGCACCATATTTTGCAGCGATTGGTGCAAGCTTTGCTTTACAGTCTTCACGGTCTGCAACGTTGAACTGAATAAGTTCACCGTCAGAGCCTGCTGCCTTTACCTGATCCAGAGTTTCCTGGGCTTTTGCTTCACTTCCGTTGTAGTGACAGATTACATAATATCCGGCCTTAGCTGCTTCTACAGCAATTGCACGACCGATTCCACCAGAAGCTCCAGTTACCAGAACTCTTTTTACGTCTTCGTTTTCCATATTTGTACTCCCTAAAAGTATTTGCTTTTTTTATGCCCTTTCCTAGTCTTTGAAAAGTGCGTGAATATCTTCTGTTTCCATTACAGTAATCTTTGCGCTTGCGGCAGGAGTTTCGTCTCCTACGTGTGCATAAAGCTCGCAGATATATCTGTAAATGTGATCAGTTTCTTCGCGGAAATCTTCGCGGATTTTCATCTGGATTGTTGTACCGTTTTTAAGGAAACCAACGTTTGCCTTGAAATCAACAACACTCAGAATGAATCCCGGGAGAGGTTCCCGTCCTTTTTCCTTGTTTGTAATTCCGGTGAGAGCCGAAATTCCCTGTGCCATGAATTCGAATCCGGCCCATGTAGGAACACCGTCGAATTCTTCTTCGTAGAAAATACAATCCGGAGTGATGTCGTATTCACTTGTGATTGTATGATTTGTTCCGTCGTGCTGTGTAACACGGCTCAAAAGGAACATTTTTCCTTTGTGCGGAAGCATCCAGATCAGATCATCATGATCAATGAACTGTGGAATTGTGCATACTTTCTCTGCCATTTCAGAATCCTATAATCAGACAGGCGTTTGCGCCGCCGAAAGCAAATGAGTTTGACATGCAGACTCTGATTTCTCTTTCTGCAGAAAAATCTGAATCTACTATATTCAGAACAGGAATTTCAGGATCCTGTTCCTTATCCCAAACCTGTACGGGAAGTTTAGCATTTTTATTTGATTTTGACAAATTTTCAAAAAGTGTAAAGTAGCAGACTGCCGCTTCCAGGCTTCCTGCAGCGCCAAGAGTGTGGCCTGTTTCTGCCTTTGTAGTGGAAACAGGAACCTTGTAGTCCCCAAAAACCCGGTCTACTGCCTTTGCTTCCATACTGTCATTGAATTTTGTGCCCGTACCGTGAAGGTTCACATAATCTACATCAGCTGGTTCAAGACCGGCACACTTCAGGGCTTTTCTCATGGCTCTTTCGGCACCTTCTCCGCTCGGATCCGGGCTTGTCATATGGTAAGCGTCTGAAGTTTCGCCGAATCCCAGAAGCTTTATGCTGCGGTTCGGGTCATCGTAAAGACTTTCACGTGTCATTACAAAAAACGCACCGGCTTCACCAAGAGTAATTCCGTGGCGGTTTTTGCTGAAAGGATTTGTGATTTCGCTGGAAACTGCTTCAAGGGAGCTGAATCCAATAAGGGTTGTGTCCGAAGCAATGTCTATGCCGCCTGCAATCACTGCATCACAAAGCCCTGATTCCAGAAGCTCGGCTCCTTTGATCATGGCTCCGGCCGATGAAGAGCAGGCTGTGCTGAAAGTACAGGCAGGCCCTGTAAGTCCGTATTTTTCTTTTATGAAAGTTGAAACGTAGTCGGCACCCTGAATTTCGATATTGTAATTCGGAGCAAATTTTCCTTCCTTAAAGAAAACTCTGTGCCCTTCCACCGAAAATTCAGTTCCGTTATCACAGGAACCGGTACAGACTGCAATTCGTGAAGCCCCGTACTTTTCCTTTACCTTCAGGATTTCTTCTTCAATTTGATTGAGGGCTGCTTCTTCTATTCCCATAATGCGCATGTCGTAGCGTGCCGAAGAATGAGGAATCAAAGAATCGGGAATGCGGGCGGCATAAAAATCTTCGCCCGAAAGAACTGTTGTAACTTTTCTGATTCCGGTCTGGCTGCCCGAAGTAACTGTATTCCACAGTTCTTCACCATTAGAACCGGCAGCACAGAAAACGCCGGGTTTTGAAAGAAAAATATTCATTCAATTATTCTAATTGTTTTCTTAATCCTGGGGAAGAAGGATAGCTTCAAGAACCGCACCGGTCCGCTTTACTTCGGAAGCTACGAATTCTTTGGAATACTTTCTGGTTCCTCTTGGCTTTGGATGCGGTTCAGCATCTCCAATCAGAATAATTTTGCGGAAAGAGTTTTCTTTCCATGTATAGAATGCGGCACTGGCATAGAGGGCTTCGTAAACGGCTTCAGGAATATCGCCGCCTTCCTTTCCCTTAATCAACAGTGCATTCAGGTTTTTGTTGAACGAATCAAAATCATCTGTAAAAGCAAAGAACTTAACCGGAAGCCCTTTGAAGTTGAAGTTATCGCCGTAGTCGCGGTAGAAGAGAAGACCAAGTCTAACGTCGTATTTCCCGCGGATTCTGTCCAGGAGAGTCGGAATAAGTTCCAGCTTAAGCTTGTCGATGTCGTTTTTCATGCTGCCCGTTGCGTCGATTGCAAAAACCACGTCGTTTGGACGTTCAGGGTCCAGATCATCAAGGCAGCCCATTATGTCTTCGATAATCGAGTCCGGTCCTTTTGAATAGAACATTTTGTCGGCAAGTTCCTGGAATTTGTCGCTTGCTACAGGGTTGTAGTCATCGGTAAGGACCGTAATTTCTTCGGGCTCCGGTTCAGGAATCTCAGGCTCTGGTTCCGGCTCCGGTTCTTCCTTTGCTTCCACTTCATCCAGAGGTTCCGGCTCCGGAAGAGGTGCTGGCTTCGGTTTTTCCACCGGCTTCTGTTTCACAACCGGTTTTGCTGGTTTCTTTCTGCGTTCCAGGTCAAACATGAAAGGACTGTCCATGTAGTTCCCCGAATAATCGGCGAATTTCTTTTCAAATGTACGGATATTGATAAAGGTTCCCTTTCCGATTTCTACAGAACCGTGACGTTCCCAGGGGTAACCGTATTCAAGTCTTGAAGGAATATAAATATGAAAGGCTTTCCCGAATGCCGGGAAGTCTTCTGCAGAAGAGTCTACAAGACTGTATTTTGCATATTCTGAAATCAGGGCTTTCCCGTCCAGATAGCGTATTTCGTCTCCGTTTATAGGGTTATATTCCGTTGCGCGGTAGGCAAAACTATCGTTCTTTCCTTCAGGGTCCTTTGTTGTTTCAGTAAGCAGTACCGATTCAATTCCGGGACGCTTGCGGATATAAAGATGATATCCTTTTGACGGAAGATCATTTTCGGGTACCAGGCGTATATCCTGCGGAGTAAGTCTTAAACGCTGCTGCTCTGCAGTATAAACAGGCTTCTGACTTCCGGCAGATTCAGATTCTGCTTCTGATGGATTTTCCTGGGCAAAAAGGACAGAAACCAGCGAAATAATAATCATGGTAAAAAGTATTTTCAACTTCATATGTTTTATTTTCGGCAGAAATGAAGTATAATTAAAGGTAATTAAGTGGGACTATAGATTATGTCAGATTCAAGCGAATTTGTTTCAGTTGATATCAATTCTTTTCTGGGAAACGAAAATGAACAGGAAGACTCAAAACAGATTGTAGAAACACTGACTCCGAAAGAGCAGCTTCTTATTCTGGAATTTCTTCCTATTGTTCGTGAAAAAGACCCTGAACGCTGGGAAATTTTCAATTCCCGCCTTCGTGATCTGGAACACCTTGCAAAGTCAATTGCCCGCTTCCCTTCACTTCTTGAAAAACATGATCTGGCAGGCGGGGTTAGAACACCGAAACTGCTGATTGAATCACTTATCAAACACCTTGATGAAGGAGACTCCACTCTTCAGCTTCCTTCAAAAGCAAGTCTTGGGAAAGGATTTCTGGTTTCAAAAATGCATACCATTTCCTCTTTCTCAAAATACGCTCACCATCTTGAAGGCTGTGAAAAACTGGCTACAGAACTTGGAAACGAAACAGTTACCGCCATGTTCAGTCTTCTGGCCGAAGATGTTTACCTGAACCTTATCCGTGACAATACACAGCCAATGGAATTCCGCCGGGAATGGGCACTTTCGCTCCTTCTTCTGTGGGAACACTGGAATGACACAACTGTAGAAGGAATTGCTCCGGTTCTTCAGACTGTATGGACAGCCCGCCGCAAACTGGCTCCTGCATTCGGAACAATGATGGGAACAAGCGAACTTCTTCTTATTTCCATGCAGATGGATGAACAGTGGATTCAGTTCATCAAGCAGAAAATGGGTGAAACAGGTGTAAGCCAGGCCATGGAAGAGTTCCTGTTCGGAATCAGTTACGAACAGATTCTTAAGCTCAGAACAATACTTAAAGAACGCGGTATTTCTGCCATCGGACGTGATGAAGTTTCCCAGTTCCTTGGGCAGCACGTAAAAGCCGATGCCGGTCTGGACTACCGTGACTTCTATACAATGTATACCGTGCGCCGCGATAATGCCCGCGCCCGCTCACGGCTTGGACTGAACGGTCCACACAAAACCCTTGAAGACTACTTTATCCAGTTCGTTACAGAACTGAACCGGGAGAAACAAAAGAATGACACCTTCGCACAATAATGCAGCCGAAAATACAGAGCCTAAAAAGCGTGTGCCTTATCACTTCGGAGAAAAACTCCGCCAGATGCGTGAGCATAAGGGGTACACACTTAAATATGTTGCCCAGCAGGCCGGAGTAAGTGAAAGTCTCGTTTCCCAGATCGAAAGAAACCACGTTTCCCCGGCAATCGATACTCTTCTGGCTCTTGCCGATGTTCTGGACATCAGTCTGGAATTCCTTTTCGAAGAATACCGCCGGGAACATCCGGTTCAGATCATCCGTTCCTATGAACGTGCAAAAATGGACGAAGATGACGTTTCCTACGAAGAACTGGCAAAACCTGACTCAAACAAAGCAAACAACTTTGAAGCATACGTGATCCGCATTCCGGCTCACACACATACACACCGCGGTTCCTACGGACACATCGGGTACGAAATCGGAATCATTACCCAGGGGAAAGGTGTACTTCAGTACGGAACACAGTCTTACGAACTGGACACAGGCGACAGCGTAACATTTGCGGCCAGTGCCCCTCATGTTCTGCAGAACACAGGCGACACAGAACTGGAAGCTATCTGGATTGTTACTCCGGCACAGCGTTTTGTACGCGAATAGTTCCTCTCTGGAATTTGTGCTCCGGCTCTTGAATTCATTTCCTTTTTCGTGTTATTGTTAACGCACTTTTCGGAACTCCGTTTAGAAGGAGGTGAATACCATGGCAACAATTTTTGTAGATGACAATGAAAATCTCGAAAAAGCAATCAAACGCTTCAAGAGAATGACAGAAAAGGAAGGCATCATTCGCGAATACAAAAGACGTGAATACTACGAAAAACCTTCAACAATTCTGAACCGCAAGAACAAGACTCTTGCTCGCAAACTGATGAAGAAAAATCACAAACCACACGAAGGACGCTAGTTCCTGATCATGGTATGAAAAAAGGCTGTCAGATGACAGCCTTTTTCGTTTAACCTTCTGAAAAACGGGCCACCTTCCGGCGCCCGGTTCAATCATAAAATCTACGTTTTATTCTTCGCTGAACATAACTGCAAGAGTTACAGCATCTTTTACGATATTGTCTACAATACAGTATTCGTTAGGCTGGTGAGCCATATCGTTCAGGGAACTCCATACTGCGCAGTCAATTCCTTCGCGGCGGAGTTCGGCGCCTACCGTTCCCCCTCCAATTCCGATGCATCTTGTTTTAAGCCCGTGGGCCTTTTCAATTGCTCCGGCCAGAAGTTTTACTACAGGAGAATCCTTTGAAGTGGCAGGACTTTCTCCCTGCTGGGCAAGACTTGTTTCAATCTTTACGCCGTATTCTTTTTCCACGTCTCCACAGATTTTCTGAACTTCAGCCATTACTTCTTTGATTGTATAGCATGGAAGAATTCTGCAGTCCATAAAGAAAACGTCATCGCCCGGAATAATGTTGATTCCGTCAACGTTCTTCATGCGCATTGTCGGCTGGAATGTGGAATAGTCAGGTTCAAAAAGTTCATCCGTTTTATTGAAAACCTTTTCAAGGCCGTGGATTCTTAAAGCCAGGTCATCGGCGGCAAGACATGCATTAATTCCGGAATCAGGCCGTGAACCGTGAGTCTGTTTTCCGGTAACGTGGAAACGGAGCCACATAAGGTTCTTTTCCGCAATCTCAATTGTAACGCCCTCAGGGTCTCCTCCGTCAGGAATCAGAACCAGGTCTGTTTTCTTGAAAAGATCTGTATTTTCAACCAGCCACTGAATACCGTAAACACTTCCGCATTCTTCGTCAGCAGCAAAAAGCAGCTTTACGGTATTCTTCGGAGTAATTCCATTTTCCATAAGGTACATGGCGGCAAACACCATAGAGGTAAGTCCCTGCTGGTCATCTTCTACTCCGCGGCCGTAAAGCTTTCCGTCTTTTTCAACACATTCCCAAGGGTCAGTTTCCCACATGGAAAGTTCCCCGGTAGGAACAACATCAAGGTGAGCCATAACCCAGATTACCGGAGAAGAAGAATCACTTCCCGGAATTGTGGCTACAACGCTCGGACGTACTCCTGAAGAAACCCTTGAGTCAGGAGCATTGAATACTTCAAGATTTTTGAAGCCCTTTGCCTTAAGCCAGTCCATAAGGACTGCAGCTTTTTCTGATTCACCGTCTCCGCCGTTTTCAGGAGCCAGTGCTTTTACGCAGGTTAATTTCTTTTCAAGATCAATCATTTCTGATCTTTTTGAGTTCATCCATTCCCTGATGTTTTCTACTGACATTATTTGTCTCCGTAGCCTTCGTTTGCAAAGAGAAGCTGTTCGTATGTTGGGTAAGGGCGGAATTCCATTCCCCATAAAGGCTCAATCTTATCTGCTACGGCGCGGACATTTTCCATAAATGGAATTACTTCATCTGCATAGTAGCGGGCCTTTTCCATAAGATCTTTTTTAGACTTTGCAACAGAATGCATTTCTTCAAGTTTTTCGGCTTTATCAGAAAGCTCTTCAGACAGAGCTGAAAGTTTCTTCCAGAGTTTTGTTACAGCCTTTGGAGCTGCACCTCTTGCTGCCTTGTGGATAACATCCCCAAGCAGAGCCATGTATTTGAATGTTGCAGGAAGAATGTCGGAATGAATCATTTCCAGCATTGTTCCCACTTCAATGTTCAGCATCTTGCAGTATTTTTCAAGCTTTACATCATAGTGATGTTTCATTTCATCTTCTGTGTAGATGCCCATTTCTGTATACAGCCTGATATTCTTTGCATCCAGATAATGAGCCACTGCATCAGGAGTTGTACGGTAATTCTTGAGTCCGCGCTTTTCGGCTTCAACCTTCCATTCAGCACCGTATCCGTTTCCGTCAAAAAGAATGCGCCAGTGTTCAGTAATCTCACGCTTAATCAGATTCTGCAGATCCGAATCAAAGTTCTGTGACTTTTCAAGTTCATCGGCAAAGGCTTTAAGGGCATAAGCCAGAATTGAGTTCATTGTTGTATTCGGGCCGCTGATTGAAAGTGAAGAACCTACCGAGCGGAATTCAAAACGGTTTCCTGTAAATGCAAAAGGCGAAGTTCTGTTGCGGTCTGTTGAGTCCTTCGGGATTGGTGGAAGAACGTCTACACCGATTTCAATCTTTTTGTTCGAAACAGCATCCAGAGCTTTTCCGGTCTTGATTGATTCAAGAACAGCGTTCAGCTCGTCACCCATGTAAATAGACATAATGGCTGGAGGAGCTTCGTTGGCACCAAGGCGGTGATCGTTTCCTGCGCTGGCAACGGAGATGCGGAGAAGATCCTGGTATTCATCAACAGCCTTCATAACTGCTGTAATGAACAGGAGGAACTGGGCGTTTTCACGAGGAGACTTTCCCGGGGCAAAAATGTTTTCACCTTCGTTTGTAGAAAGTGACCAGTTGTTGTGCTTTCCTGATCCGTTTACGCCTTCAAATGGCTTTTCGTGGAAAAGGCAAACCATTCCGTGCTTTCTGGCAACCTTTTTCATGATTTCCATTGTCAGCTGGTTCTGGTCTGCAGCCAGGTTCGATGTTGTAAAGATTGGAGCCATTTCGTGCTGAGCTGGAGCGGCTTCGTTGTGTTCTGTTTTTGAATAGATTCCAAGCTTCCACAGTTCTTCGTCCAGGTCTTCCATAAATGCAGTTACGCATGGTTTGATGGCAGCAAAGTACTGATCGTCCATTTCCTGGCCTTTTACAGGCTTTGCACCGAACAGGGTGCGTCCTGTCATGCGCAGGTCTTTGCGGGCATTGAACATCTTTTCTTCTACAAGGAAGTATTCCTGTTCAGGCCCCATGGTAGAAGTAACATGCTTTGCTGTACTTCCAAAGAGTTTAAGGATACGGAGACACTGTTCATTCAAAGCTTCCATAGAACGCAGAAGCGGTGTCTTTTTATCAAGAGCTTCACCTGTATACGAACAGAAAGCTGTTGGAATGCAGAGTGAATGATCTTTTACGAATGCATAAGAAGTCGGGTCCCATACTGTGTAACCGCGGGCTTCGAAAGTTGAACGGCTTCCACCGCTCGGAAAAGAAGATGCGTCAGGTTCACCTTTAACAAGTTCCTTTCCTGAAAAATCCATAATTACAGTTCCGTCACCAACAGGCGAAAGAAAACTATCGTGCTTTTCAGCAGTTATACCGGTAAGCGGCTGGAACCAGTGAGTAAAATGTGTTGCACCTTTAGAAATAGCCCAATCTTTCATTCCATGAGCTACCTGGTTTGCAAGTTCCAGATCCAGCGGAGTTCCATTATCGATTGTGACTTTCAGACGCTCAAAGACATCTGCGTGCAGAAACTCCTTCATTGCTTTTTCGTTGAAAACCGAACTACCGAAAATTTCCGGTACATTGATCTCAGACATAATTTGTTACCCCTTAGCATAAAAACTTTATGCTTCTTTCATTTTACTGAAAATCCGGTTAAGAATAAATGTTTCTCGACTTTATTGCCTATTAAAGTTAACATTACTATATGGACAAAGTTTTTTATATTTCTCTGAAAACTGAACTTCAGAACAACATTCTCCCCTATTGGGAAAAATATTCCAGGGATACAGCGCCGGGGGAAACAGGATTCTATGGGAATATCGGGAACGATAATTCCCGAAACGGGACAGTTTCGCGTTCCATTGTAATGACTTCCCGCTTTCTCTGGGCTTATTCCTCAGCTGCACGTTTTTTTCATGACTCAGACTACCTGGAGATGGCTGACTTTGCCGCCACCACGATTCTTGAAAAATTTTTTGATAAAACTTATGGTGGCGTATACTGGTCTGTAAAGCCTGATGGGACTCCGGATCTTTCAAAAAAACAGATTTACGGAGAGGCCTTCTGTTCCTACGGGCTTTCGGAATATGCGGCTGCCCTGGTAGAACTCCGTGGTGACAAAAAGAGCGCAGAACTTTATATGGGAAAAGCGCTGGAACTTTTTGACCTTATGGAAGCCCACGCCCTTGATAAACTGAACGGCGGCTATATTGAGGCCTGCAATAAAGACTGGTCCGAAACAGATGACATGAGTCTTTCCTCAATCGACATGAACTGCCCTAAATCCATGAACACTAACCTTCACGTCATGGAAGCCTTTACTAATATTTTCCGGACCCTGCCTGTAGTTTTCCCCGAAAGAGCTGAAAAACGTATTGAAGTCGGTAAAAGCCTGAAAAACCTTGTACACATTACCAATACAAAAATTGTTCAGGTAAATAATCATCTGGGAATGTTTTTCGATATGAACTGGGGTCGGCTTGAAGATGAAATCAGCTTCGGTCACGACATTGAAGCATCCTGGCTTCTCTGGGAGGCTGCAACAGAACTTGATGATAAAAGCATCATTGATGAAACAAGACCTGTAACCCTGGCTCTTGCGGAAACTGCCCTTATTGAAGGAATGGATAATGAAGCTGGTGCCATGGAAAACCTGGTAAAAGACGGAAAGCGGGACAGAAGCCGCATCTGGTGGATTCAGGCTGAAGCCATAAACGGCTTTTACAATGCCTGGGAGATGACAGGAGACGGAAAGTATTCTCAAACCGTAGAAAGAATCTGGGACTGGGTTATTAATCACCAGGTGGATAAAATCAACGGTGAATGGTGGTGGGCTATATTCGAAGACGGAAGCCCGGATCTTTCCTTCCCGAAAGGTGGAAACTGGAAAACCGCCTACCATAATGGACGCTGTTGCCTTGAGCTTCTCAGGAGAAGCGGAAATTAAATGGATTCTTCTGCAAGCTCAGGGACCATTTGATAAACTAAAAAGCTCCCTATAAGGGAGCTTTTTGCTTTACAGGACCTAGCCTATCTTTCGCTGATATTTTTCACGTTTTTCTTTGTACAGCTCCAGATCAGCCTTATCAAGATAAGCATCTATTGAGCTTTTTTCGTTTGTTTCAAATACCGTATATCCAATACTGATTGAAAGCTTGAACTTTTCTCCCGAGTTTCTATTGAACTCTTCGCAGCGTAATTCCAGTTCTTTTCGGGTGGAAAGGAAACGGGCTTCTGTAAGAGACGGAGCGATGATAGCGAATTCATCTCCGCCAAGTCTTCCAACCACATCGGTTGCGCGGAAAACATCTCTCAGGATTTTTGCCTCCGCTTTGATTGCTCTGTCTCCGGCTGCGTGGCCGTAAGTATCGTTGATGCGTTTCAGCCCGTCCAGATCCCCGAACAGAACTAATCCCGAAATATTGTGCCGTCTTGAAGTTTCAATTGCTTCACCACCAAAAGTCATTACACCGCGGCGGTTCAGAAGACCGGTAAGTTCATCTGTCATTGAAACAGCTTTAACTGATTCTACTTCTTCACGAATCAGAGAAGTATTGTTTGCATTTGCAAGGCACGAAGAGAACATCTTTACGCCGATTCCGTAAACCGAAGGATCGTAAATTCCCGGTTTGAACATAATGTATCCGTAAAGAATTGTGTTCTTGTAGATGGAAAGAATGTTCATATCGTTCATATCTGAGAACAGTTCAGGTACAAGCGTTTTGTTCGGATCAAACCAGATCTTTTCGTCTGCAAAAGAAACGGAATATCCTGATGCATTATCATAGGCAGAAAAAACATATGCCCGTGACGGCAGTTTCAGATATTCGAATTTATCTGTAGATACAGGTTTTTCAAAAAGGCAGACTGCGGCAGCCGGAATTCCAAAGGAAACAAAATCAGAAACGAATCCGCGGCTCATGTTTTCCAGGGAAATATCAGCCTGAAGAGTTGCGTAAATCTGAGTGATATTTACGAAGCTGTTTCTGTTCCTGAACCACATGGAAGTTTCATAGTTTCCGATATCCTTAAGTTTTGCTTCTTTAAGATTTCCTTTACTGTCTTTATATAAGGCTTTACTCTCATTCAGAGGAATACAGCGGCAGGACTGGCGGTAAACTACAGAAGCCTCGACTTTCTTAAGTCTCTTTGTTTCTTCTCCAGCAATAAGGTCAAAAAGCATTTTTGCAGCTTCTGAAGCCTGCTTTTCAATATTCTGGTTGATTGTGGTAAGTGAAGGATTAATGCAGGCAGAACGTGCTTCATCATCAAAGCCTGTCACAATCACTTTCTTAGGAACTTCAATTCCAAAAGTATAAAGCACATCTACACAGGCAAAGGCAAGTTCATCATTTACAGCTACAATTGCATCCAGACTGTTTTTCGGATTTTTTTTGTAATAATCCTGTAATGCGGTAACTCCGGCTGCGTAAGTAAGGTTCTGAGTGTAGAGAATGCGGTCTTCTGAAAACAGGCCCCGTTCCTCAAGAACCTTACGGAATATAGCCTTGCGTTCCCATATTTCACCTGATTCTTCAGGAGGAACCATCATTCCGATTTTTCTGCATTTATGTTCATCTACAAGATGAGTAACCAGCTGTTCCATGCTTTTCTTTGTAGAAGGGATAACGCACGGGTAATCACCAACCTTACTTCCGATTGTTACAATCGGAAGAGGTGAAAAAGATCTGAGATATGATTCAAGGTATTCAGGGGTAGTAGTTCCGGAGTGTGAACTGGAAACAAAAAGCATTCCGGAAAGATTATTTGTATTGATTAAAGAAGCAACGGCCAGTCTCTGATAGCCATAATTTTTACTCTGAGAATTAATGTTTCCTGCAGCAAAAATTAAAAGTTCAGCACCTTTTTTGTTTACGTATTCCCTGGCCCCTTTTATAAGGCTCTGTGAATATTCCGTTTCCGTATAATCAATAAATAAGCCTATACGCTTTTTTTTCTGCATTTTTATTTCCCACCCTTTATTGTTCCCTATTTCTTTTTTGCAGCTTCCCAGAAGTTAATCATTCTTTCGGTACTTTCTTTTGTATTTTCCATAGGAAAACCATTCTCATTCATTTTCGTTTCAACAAATGAAAAACGGTCGTAAAATTTTCTGTTTGCTCTCTGCAATGCTATTTCCGGATTCACACCGGCAAACCGGGCATAATTCACCAGAGCCAGGAACATATCTCCGATTTCTTCTTCAAGATTGTCCGGATCCCCGGCCTCTGCAGCCTGGCGCACTTCGTTCCATTCTTCAAGAACTTTTGATTCTGCCCCTTTTATGTCGGGCCACTGGAATCCTTTTTTTGCTGCTTTTTTCAAAAGCTTATAGCTTCTGAGAAGAGGCGGAAAAGATTCCGGCACATCATCCAGAACAGATTTATTTTTCCGCCCTTCAACATTTTCCTTTATTCTGTCCCACTGAGCAAGCACTTTTTCCGCATCATCCGCAGTTCCCTGAACCTGGCTTTTTCCTTCGCTCTCCCCAAAAACGTGGGGATGTCTGCGGATCATTTTGTCGGTCAATTCGTTGATTGATTCCGCCATGGAAAAATCACCGTTCTGCTCGTACATCAGCGAAATCATTTCAACGTTCAGAAGCACATCGCCCAGTTCTTCTTTTGCATGAACCGGATCTTCTGCAGTAATTGCATCTACTGCCTCGTATGCTTCTTCTATCAAAGCCCCGCGCATCGTAAGAGGAGTCTGTTCCCTGTCCCAGGGGCACCCTCCCGGCGCACGCAGAGTTTTTATTACATCCAGAAATCTGTTGTAAGCCTCTACAGTTTCCTGATTATCAAAGGTCATTCTACACTTCCCATTTTCCCACAAAATCTTCCGGCTTTTTGCTGAAAAGAATCTTGATGAGTTTCTGAGTTGCCACTACGAATACCTGACTCAGATGAATCTGTTCGTCTTCCGTAAAGCGTGAAAGAACATAACCTGCTATATCGTTGTGATCAGGGCGGCCGATTCCGAATCTCATGCGGAAGAAGTCTGCTGTTCCAAAACAGGCTTTCATACTTCTAAGGCCGTTGTGTCCGCCAAGCCCACCGCTCCACTTAAAGCTGTAAAAGCCCGGTGCCAGTTCCAGTTCATCGTGTACTACAAGAATTTCTTCCGGCTTGATTTTGTAGAAGTTTGCCACCTCTATGATGCTTTCCCCGGAAAGATTCATGTAAGTTTCCGGTTTAATGAAGTAAATTTGGTCGGGAGCTTCTTCCGGAACATGAACAGGTGTGCCGTCTTTTTTGGAGGCAACCCCTGCATCGCAGGCCCACTGGGCAAGTTCTGAAGGAGTACAGGAAGCGAACTGGCCTTTGAACTTGCTCTGCCAGTACAGTTTTCCTGCCCATGGCATTGAATCGGCAAAGAACCAGGCCACATTATGACGGGTCAGATTGTATTCTGCCCCGTAGTTTCCAAGATATGCTATTAATCTGATCATAACGTTTATTCAAAATCTTCAGGAGACTTCTGGTATTTCTGCACCGAGTATTTTGTCAGCTTGAAGCAGTATGGAGTTTCAGAACATTTTCCAAAGAAGACGTCATCGCCGTCTCCATCCAGTCCCTGGAACAGTTCCAGAGTGATTGTTCTTGAAGGCAGCGCAATTCTTACTGTCTGAATCAGGTCGCCTGTAATTCCGGCTTCAGAAGAAAGCCAGTCAGAAGCTGCAAGAGATGCACAGGCCTGGAACCAGTTCACAGCCTTTTCCACGTCTATTTCAATTCCGTCTGTTCCTTCACCGGAAACAGACCACTGACTTCCGTCTACGCTTCTTGAAAGCTGCCATTCTTTTCCGTCTTCAGGAATTACTGTAACGGAACTGATGTCGTCTCTTGAGACCTGGATTACGGCTTTTGATCTGAGTTCATTTTCTGTTTTTGTACATTCGCTTCTGATTGTTCCCGCAGCCATATAGACTTCATCATTATCATCAAGTCTCATGTAAACCTGAGAGTTTGTTGAAGTTGATTTTCCAACGTGGAATGTGCGCAGGAGTTTTCCTTCGTGGTAAACAGAAACTGCGCATTCCGATTCCTTATTCAGGTCATATTTTGCAAGAACAGCTTCTTTGTCTGTCTTTGTGATTTTGTCCAGCAGTCTGATGCTTTTGAATGTTTCTGCAACAGCTTCACAGGCATTGTCATTTCCAGGATAGTTCTGTTCGCCCACAGTCCATGAATCTCCTGATTTCTTAAGAAGAAGAGTTCCTTCCGGGCGGTCGATTTTTACTTCATCAATTTCTTCTTTAATTGTGACTACCTTAACAGGATCAATGTGCTTTGCAACTGTCTGTACAACTGCAATTACCAGAAGTACCAGACATGCTGCTGAAAGTATGATTTTACGAGGCTTCATGTTATTTATCCTCCGCTGTTTTTTCAGTTTCTTTCTTTGATTTCTTTTCTTTTACAATTTCACGTTTGTCATCAGGATTATAGCGTTTTCTGATTGCGGCTCTGTGTTTTGCACGGAGTCTGAGCACTACGAATCCTGCGATTACAACAAGAATTACCAGACCGAATTCACAGAAGTATTTGATTGTCTGTGCAGCAGCCTGGCTTCTGATGTTCAGTGTATTGAGCGAAAGTCCCTTTGTTCTCATAGTACAAAGTTCTTCGTTTCCGCTCATGTAATCAATTACGTTTACAAGGAACATTGCAATCGGGCTTGTTGAGTTTGCATCAAACAGCTGTGCAGTTGTAATCTGTGAAGAACCTGCCACGAAAACTTTTCCCGGGAGTCTTCCTTCTGCAATATGGCTTGCAGCCTGGAATTCATCATCAGATGTATCTACCTGCACTTCGTTTCCGTCATCATCGTAAAGAGTCTTTACCGGAGCTTCATCAAAAGCACTCTTGAATTTTCCTTCAAGAAGAACTGCCAGATCGTAAGACTTAAGTTCCCTGTCTTTTGGAGGAACCAGCATTACAGGATTCAGCATGATATCCTTTGATTCAACCCATGATTCAGAAGAAGAATGAACGAGGACTGTTGTATTCAGATTCTTGTTTTCCTTTGCTTTTGAAATATCCAGAGCACCATTTGAAAGCATATAAACATAACCCAGGTTGTTTGTAATCGGGTGACGTTTTGCCAGATCTTTATTCTGAATAACCGGAACCCAGTGGTACTGGAGTTTTCCGTACTGCTGGTTTGCCTGTTCATGACAGTGCTTGTCCATTACAAAGTTCTTTTCAATCTCTACGCCGTAAGCATTGAGAAGTCTGTCTACGTTTACATTGAGCGGAACGTATGTCGGCATCTGGTACTGACTTCCGCCCTGTGCTGCCAGCGGGTCAACAAAGAAAATTACGTTTCCACCCTTCATAATGAACTGGTCGATTTTGTAAAGTTCTTCTTCAGAATAATCTGACTGAGGACCGTTTACTATGATTGTGTTCATTCCGGCAGGAATTCCGTCGGCAAAGAGATCAAGTTCAACAAGTTCGTAATTGTTGTTTTCAACAATTGTGCTGAAGTTTGCAGAATCTCTTTCTTCTTTGATGCTGTGTTCGTAATGTCCCACAACATAACCAATCTGTGTAGACTTTGAAAGAAGGCTCTGTATTCCTTCCGTGATGTTATCTTCTACAGCATCAAGTCCGTATACCACATGACCAAAGAAGTTTCTTTCAATTGAAAGCGGCAGAACACGGAAATTATCACCAAGAGAAATTACAAGACCAAAGGCAGCTTTTTCCTGTTCATCCTGGCTTCTTCCGAACCCAATCTGCTGGATACCGTACATTTCTGAAAGATTCTGTACTTCTACAGACGGCGGATTCTGAACAGAGAATTCAATTCTGTCCATGTTCTTTTTATTTACGTTTTTGTAAGCTTCGTTAACGATTTCTTCAACCTGATTCATTCCGTTGATTCTCAGGTTCTTCAGAGATGAGCTCATGTAAAGAGTCAGCTTGATGCTGTTTCCTTTACCAAGACCGCTGAGAGTATCAACAGTGCTGATCATCTTTGAAACAGTCGAAGTAATTCTGTATTCCAGGCCGTCGATATTTGTAATGGCATCCAGTTTTTCAATGCTGTCGCCATAAGACATAACCATTCCCATGTAGACCTGCTTGAAGCCTACTTCGTTGTTTTTAACTTCCTGGATCTGAATCTGACGCAGACCGAAATCAGAAGCCAGTTTCTGATTTTCAGGCTTCTTCATGTCCATGTAAGAAACAGAAAAATTCTTTCCAGATGCACCTTCATATTCTTCAAGAAGGTCCTTAATGTACTGTGCAAAGCTTGAATATGGAGAAGGAAGATTGTCATCAAAGAACACCTTGATTGAAAGAGGTTCTTCCAGATTCTTTACAAGCTGTTTGCTTGATTTAGAAATCGAATATGATTTTGGCTTTGTAAGGTCTATACGGACAAACGAATTGTGACCTACGAAATTTGCCAGAACAAGCAGAATAACGAACAGAGCAAAATCGCTTTTCGGGCTTTTAATCCAGTTCAAAAATTTCTTCATAATCCCCTCCTATGCCTTTGCCTTCTGCTCAACTTTTACTGTCACAACAAAGAAAAATGATGCCAGGGAAACAAAATACAGAAGATCTCTTGTATCGATGATTCCACGGGCAATCGAAGTAAAATGTGAGTTAGCTGAAATATATGAAACGAAACTTACTATGGAAGCCGGAAGGAAAATCAGGAACGAATCAATCATTGTCAGAACAATGCAGATAACCCATCCAAGGAAGAAAGCAATAATCTGATTCTTTGTTACCGATGAAGCAAAAAGACCGATTGCTGCAAAACAGGCACAAAGGAAGATTGTTCCAAGATAGCCGCCGATAATCGGGCCGAAGTCCGGCTTTCCGAAAACACATACAGGAAGCAGATAGAATAAAGTTGGAGCAACCATGATCAGAGTGCTTACCACAGCCGAAAGATACTTTCCGGTTACTACGCTTGTTTCGTCCACAGGAAGTGTCATAAGAGTTTCAATTGAACCGCTTCTGCGTTCTTCTGCAAAAAGTCTCATTGAAAGAGCCGGCACAAAGAACGAAAGAATCAGCGGGAGAAGGCCGAAAAGCTGGCGGAGTTCTGCCCGGTTATACAGGTAGAATGAAGAAAAGAACACAAGACCTGTAATCAGAAGAAAAAGTCCTGTAACGATATATGCTGTAGGACTTGTAAAATATGCTTTAAGCTCGCGCTTGAAAATAATCAGAGCGGCATTTTTTGTTTTCTTTTTGTCTGCCATTTTATTCCTCCACCTTGGCTGTCAGAACGTGGAATACATCTTCCAGGCTGTTTTTCTGAACAGACATTTCGTAAAGTGCCCATTTCTTTTCAACAACAGTATTGAACAGAGCAAGTCTTGTTTCTGTATTTCCTTTTGTTGAAACATAAACTTCCACAGTTCCAGGAATTTCGCTTTCTGCACACTTAACGTCTGCCACCTCTGAAACCGCCTTGAATGCAGCTTCAGCGTCGGAAGACGAAGTTCCTCCAAGAACCAGCTTTACAACCATTTCGTTTCCGAAGCGGGCGCGAAGTTCATCTGTAGGGCTGTCGGCAACAAGCTTTCCGCCCGAGATGATGATTACTCTTGAACAGAGTGTCTCAACTTCGCTAAGGATATGTGTTGAAATAATTACTGTGCGTGTCTTTCCGATTTCACGGATAATATTGCGTACGTCTTCAACCTGGTTAGGGTCCAGACCAGATGTAGGTTCGTCAAGAATCAGGATTTCAGGATCATGCATAAGGCTGTGAGCCAGGGCAACACGCTGGCGGTTACCGCGTGAAAGATCACTGATGTTTTTGTTCATTACTTCTTTAAGTCCGCATTCAGCGCAGAGAGCCGGGATTTTTTCTTCCGGATCTTCTCCGTGAATTTCAGCAATGTAACGAAGGTAATCTTCTACAATCATGTCGCTGTAAAGCGGTGCAGATTCCGGCATGTAACCGATTTTCTTTTTGGCTTCTACAGGATTTTCCGCCATATTGGTGCCGTCAATCAGAACCTGGCCGTCTGACGGTGAAAGGAATCCTGTGATCATTCTCATAGTTGTAGTTTTTCCAGCGCCGTTAGGACCAAGAAGTCCTACAATCTGGCCTGTTGGAATAGAAAAACTAACGTCATTTACCGCACGGAAAGTCCCGAAATTTCTGGATACGTGGGAAAGCTCAATCATTTTTTTCTCCAAAAATGTTTTTTATTTTTCTATAAGTTAATAAATTATAAGTGGTAAAAGATACAAAAAGAGAGGGATTATTCCGGAATTTTGATTACAGGATCTTCATCCTTTTCACGGTAAATGATTGCTACATTTCCGATGATTCTTACAAGAGTAGCATTCAGTTTCTGGCAAAGTCCGTCTGCAAGTTCTTTTTTGTCATCTTTATATTCATTGAATTTTACTTTGATAAGTTCGTGTGAAGCCAGAGTATTATCTACCATCTGCTCAACACCTTCTGTCATTCCGGCACCACCAACAATAACAACAGGGTTCAGGTTATGTGCCAGTTTTTCCAGATATTTTCTCTGTTTACTGTTTAATTCCATTTGTTTTCCTTTTCTGCTTTATGCAGGATCCCCACCGGTTTTTTGCCGGCGGGATTTTTATTTAGATCTGACTTTTCTTTGCAACCGGTTCACTTGTGAAATCGATTCCAAGCTTTTTCAGAATCTTTCTGTCTACTTCACTGAGCATTACAGAAGTATGAACCTGGGCACCACGGAGGCGTGGAATGGAATCCAGTGCGCGGCGGCATTCGTTGCTGTCTCTTGAAATGATAGCAAGAGCAACAAGAAGTTCATCTGAGTGAAGTCTCGGGTTATTTCCCTTAAGACAGTGAATTTTCATATCCTGGATCGGTTCAACTGCACTTGTTGGAATGATGTGAATCTTTGTGTCGATTCCGGCCAGGTACTTCAGAGCTTTCAGAATCAAAGCAGCACAGGCTCCAAAGAGTTCTGAAGTTCCGGCAGTGAGGATTGTTCCGTCATCAAGTTCAATTGCAGCGCAAGGAACCTTATTTTTTTCTGCACGTTCTTTACAGGCCAGAGTAACCTTACGGTTGTCTGTTGTAATTCCAGCCTGCTTCATAAGCATTTCGATTGTGAATACTTCTTTTTCGTCGCAGTCGTTTTCTGCAAAGCGGTTCAGTGTATTGTAATAACGACGGATAATTTCCTGCTTTGAAGCTTCGCAACAGGCGTCATCGTCAAAGATACAAAGACCGGCCATATTTACACCCATGTCTGTAGGTGACTTATACGGACATTCACCGAAGATTCCTTCAAAGATTGCTTTAAGAACCGGGAAGATTTCAATATCGCGGTTGTAGTTAACTGTTGTCTTTCCGTAAGCTTCTAGATGGAACGGGTCAATCATGTTGATGTCGGCAAGATCAGCAGTTGCGGCTTCATAAGCCATGTTTACCGGGTGCTTCAGCGGAATATTCCAGATTGGGAATGTTTCAAATTTTGCGTACCCTGCTTTGATTCCGCGTTTATTTTCCTGATACAGCTGAGAAAGACAGGTTGCCATCTTTCCGCTTCCAGGACCAGGGGCAGTAACAACAACCAGCGGACGGCTTGTTTCAATATAATCGTTCTTACCGAAGCCGCTGTCGCTGCAGATTAAGTCTACGTTTGAAGGGTATCCCGGAATCAGATAATGAACATAGGATTTGATCTTCATCTTCTTGAGTTTTTTGCGGAAGATATCTGCAGCAGGCTGGCCTGCATAGTGGGTAATACAAACACTACCAACGTAAAGTCCGCGCTTCTGGAATTCATCGCGCAAACGCAGAACGTCCATGTCGTAAGTAATTCCAAGGTCACCGCGAACCTTGTTCTTTTCGATATCAACCGCGCTGATTACCATTACGATTTCAGCAACGTCAGAAAGCTGCATGAGCATCTGAAGTTTTGAATCCGGCTGGAAGCCAGGCAATACACGTGACGCATGGAAGTCGTCAAAAAGTTTTCCACCAAACTCAAGGTACAGTTTGTCACCGAACTTTGAGATTCTTTCTTTAATGTGCTCTGATTGAATTTTCAGATATTTGTCGTTATCAAATCCGATTTTCATAATATATCAATATACCACTTAACTGATTTTTTTTCATTTGTTTTTACCCTTACTGCCTTGATTTATTGCCGTTTTTTTTCTTCTTGGGATATACTATTAACAGGTATTTTTATGGCAAAAAAGAACGGATCAATCCTTTACAAATGCTCTTCCTGCGGTTATACACAGCCCCGCTGGCTTGGAAAGTGCCCGGAATGTGGTGAATGGAACACTCTCCAGGAATATATAATCGATTCTGTAAAAGCAAATTCCACATTAAACGGTGCCCTTGCTCAGGAAAAAGTTCTTCCTGTTTCTCTTGATTCAGTTGAAACACAGGATTCTACCCGCTTCATCACCGGGATTTCTGAATTTGACCGTGTTCTTGGAGGCGGTGCCACAAAACGTTCTGCCATTCTCCTTGGCGGTGAACCTGGAATCGGGAAATCTACACTTCTTTTACAGACAGCCTCTGCCGTTTCACTTATCCATAACAGAGAAAACAGCGTTCTTTACGTTTCCGGAGAAGAATCAGCCGGCCAGATTAAAGAACGGGCTTTAAGGCTCGGAGTAGATACCAAAGGAATCAAACTTCTTTGTACCATGCGTCTTGAAGATGTACTTGATGCCTTAGACAAACTCTCTCCTGATTTTGTCATAATCGATTCAATCCAGACAATTTATTCTGCGGAAGCGGGCCTTATTCCGGGATCTGTTAATCAGCTCAAATACTGTGCAAATGAATTCATTTCCTGGGTAAAGGAACGGGATTCTGTTCTTATTATGACAGCACACGTTACAAAAGAAGGAAGCATAGCAGGTCCAAAAAGCATGGAGCATATGGTTGATACGGTCATTTCCTTTGAACGTAATGACGAAGATGTACGCTTCCTTCATGCCCAGAAGAACCGTTTCGGTTCGGTGGATGAACTTGGAATCTTTACAATGACAGAAGCAGGACTTCTTCCTGTAGTTTATGCTGACTCTCTTTTTCTTACAAAAAGAAACGGTACCCAGCCAGCAGGTGTTGCATGTACCCCTGTATTTGAAGGAACCCGTGTATTTCTTGTAGAAATCCAGGCCCTCACAATTCCTGCCAAAGCCGGAGTTTCCCGCATCTATTCCGAAAAAATAGACTCAGGGCGTGTTGCCAGAATCTCTGCGGTACTTGAAAAACGCTGCGGCCTCCGCTTCAGTGACCAGGATATTTACGTGAACGTTGCCGGAGGCGTAAGGCTTTCCGAAAGCTCCATAGATGCTGCCATTGCCGCCGCTTTGTATTCAGCCCGAACAAATATTCCGGTCCCGAAAGACTCCTGTGTATTCGGGGAGCTTTCCCTTGCCGGTGAAATCCGTCCTGTTTCAAAAGCCACTCAAAGAGCAAAAACCGCTTCAAGCCTTGGTTTCACAAGTATATTTGCACCTGAAAAGCTTACCGGCGCAACTGAAATTTCAGACATCCGCTCTTTGATCAAAACTCTCTTCAGTAAATAAAATCAAATGGGCCCTTCGGCCTTTCGACCCTTCGACAGGCCCAGGGACCATTTGTTAAAAAAAAACACCGTCAGGTATACCGACGGTGTTGTTAGTCCAAGAGGACTTTAAGCAAAAAGCCTATTATTCAGCTGATGCTTCTGCGGCAGGAGCAGCTGCTGGAGCTTCTCTTCTTGCCTTGTTTTTAAGTGCAGCATTACATTTTTTACAAATGTTTACTGTCTGTCCATCAATTTCTTTTTCGTAAAGACATTTGATGCGTTCAATCTTACAGATTGCACATGTTGCTCTTCCGTGAGCTGGAAGAGATCTGATTCCTGAACCACGGTGGTTTTTAGACATTATTTCTCCTCCTTTTTAGCTTTCTTAGCTTTTGGTTCATCAGCTTTTGCTGAATCATCCAGTTTGTAGTCAACCAGTTCAAGGATTACTACATCAGCTGCGTCGCCCTGACGATAACCCATTTTAAGAACACGTGTGTAACCACCATTTCTGTCCTTCATGCGAGGACCGATTTCTGTGAAAAGCTTGTTAAGGATCTTTTCATCAGCGATAAACTTAGCAGCCTGACGACGGTTGTGTACTGTATCTTCCTTAGCTCTTGTAATCAGCTTTTCTGCTGCTTTACGTACTTCGAGAGCCTTAGATTTAGTTGTGGTAATTCTTTCATATCTGAAAAGAGATGTTACCATATTACGTGACATAGCACGGCGATGTGCTGTTGTACGTGAAAGCGGATTAAAACCATTTTTATGATTCATCTGTTTCTTCCTTCTGCTTTGTCAAATTAGCAGCATTCTTCAGATGACTGTAATCTGTCATTCCCAAAGAGAGGTTCCATTCAAGGAGCTTTTCTTTGATTTCTGCAAGACTCTTCTTACCAAAGTTTCTTGTTTTGGCAATGTCATCTTCTGTCTTTTTAGTAAGTTCACCGATTGTGCGAATGTTTGCATTCTTCAGACAATTTGATGAACGAACTGAAAGTTCAAGTTCTTCAACAGGCATGTTCAGCAGTTTCTGAACACTTTCGTCATTTTCATCACTTTCATCATTGCTGATTACATCTTTGTCATCGAAGTTGATGAAGATAGCAAAATGATCTTTTGCAATCTTAGCTGCTTCTGAAAGAGCATCTTCTGGTGAAATTGTTCCGTCAGTCCATACTTCAAGAACCAGTTTGTCGTAGTCATTTCTCTGACCAACGCGGCATGGTTCAATAGAATATTTTACTTTTGGAACAGGAGTGAAAATAGCATCCATCGGAATTGTACCAACGATTTCGATGTAATGTTCATTTGTTTCGGCTGGAACGTAACCTCTGCCAAGATCAACCTGGATTTCTACATCCAGATGAGCGCCTTCCATCATTGTGAAGATTGTTACATCTTCAGTCATAACTTCAAGCTGGCCTTCTTTGGCAAAATCATTACTCTTTACAACTCCAGGGCCTTTGAATTCATAAAGGATTGTATCCTGTTCAACTTCACCTGGCAGTCTTAAGCGAACCTGTTTAAGAGTATTGATGATTTCAAGTGTATCTTCAGCAACATCTGGGATGGCTTCGAATTCACTGGAAATTACATGTGCAACACCGTTTGCATCGTAAGATGTAATGCGAATTGAAGTAATTGCATAACCCTGGATTGAAGACAGAAGTACTCTACGGAGAGTATTTCCTACAGTTGTACCAAATCCTGTTTCAAAAGGATATGCAGTGAACTTACCGTAATTCGGATTAGTACTGACATGTTCAAATGTAATGCCTTTAGGTCTTTTAAAACCTTTGAGCAGATTTTTGCGAGCCATCTGAACTCCTTATTTAGAGTAGTATTCAACGATGAGGTTCTCGTGAACTTCAAAGTCAATATCTTTCTTTGTAGCTAAAGCTGTTACTTTTCCTGAGAAATTATCACGATCTACTTCGAGCCAATCAGGAGTTGGTCTGTCTCCATTCTTAACCAGAAGAGTTTTAATTCCTGAACCTGTTTTGCTGCTTTCTTTTACAGAAATTACGTCGCCAACTTTTACGAGGTAAGATGGAATGTTTACAACTTTTCCATTTACTGTAATGTGTCCGTGGCTTACCAGCTGTCTGGCTTCTTTACGTGTTTTTGCAAAAGCAAGTCTGAAGATTACGTTGTCCAGACGTGATTCAAGGATAGTAAGAAGGTTTTCACCTGTCATACCGGCTTTTTTAGAAGCCATTACGTAGTATCCCTGGAACTGTCTTTCGAGAACACCATAGATGAACTTAACTTTCTGTTTTTCGTTCAGCTGTGTTCCGTATTCAGACTTCTTGCGTCTTACAGTTTCTTTCTGATTTCTTTTTGATGTTTTGCCATAACCCATTACGAGTGGATTAATTCCGAGGGCCTTACATCTTTTAAGTAATGGTTGTGTACTTTTACCCATTTTATTCTAGTCTCCTTGCAACTACATACGGCGAGTTTTGCGAGGGCGGCATCCATTGTGTGGAATTGGAGTAACATCAGAAATTGATTTTACTTTCAGTCCAGCAGCGCCAAGTGAACGGATAGCGTTTTCACGACCCATTCCAGGACCCTTTACAAAAACGTGAACTTCACGCAAGCCATAGCTTGCTGCCTTCTGTACAGCTGTTTCAGTTACAGACTGTGCGGCAAACGGAGTTGATTTTTTTGCTCCGCGGAAACCAAGACCACCTGAAGAAGCCCATGAAAGAGCGTTTCCTTTCAGATCTGTTATAGTTACGATAGTATTATTGAATGTAGCCTGAATGTAAACATTACCTTCATATACACTCTTCTTTTCCTTTCGTTTTTTAACGGTTGCCATTTACTTTCCTCCGCCTTATGCCTTTTTCTTATTAGCAACAGTCTTCTTCTTACCTTTTCTTGTACGAGCGTTTGTACGAGTACGCTGTCCACGAACTGGAAGACCTCTCTTATGGCGAAGACCACGATAACAGCCAATATCAGTAAGACGTTTAAGGTTAAGACCGATTTCAGAACGAAGACGTCCTTCAACCTTGTAATCTCTGTCGATAATTTCACGAATAGCATTCAGTTCTTCCTGAGAAAGATCATTCATCATCTTTTCAGCATCAACTTTTGCTTCTTCGCAAATCTTAATTGCCGATGAACGGCCGATACCATAAATATAAGTTAATGCGATACCTACATGTTTGTTAGGGATATCAACACCTGCAATTCGAGCCATCTGTTACTCCTTAGCCCTGTCTCTGCTTATGTTTTGGGTTACTGCAAATGATGCGGATTACTCCGTTTCTTTTGATAACCTTACATTTGTCGCAGATAGGTTTTACACTGGTTCGTACTTTCATATAAAGCCCCCATGAGAATTTTTGTCTGTTTATAGCACCTCGTAATGAGAGCAAACAGACAGTGTGATAATATATCACAAATTCTCATTTCTTTTCTACTGATAATTCACGAATTTTTTTACAAACTTCGTGATCTGATTTTGCCCTTCTTTGTAAGTCCATCCTGATGATGCATCTTCATAAGAGCTTCAATCTGACTCATTGTATCAAGATCAACACCAACCATGATGATCAATGAAGTTCCACCCATCAGCATTGCTACTGACTGTGGGAATCCAAAGGCATGCTGGATGATTGTTGGGATGATGGCAATTAATGCCAGGAACAATGCGCCAGGTAATACAAGTCTGTTTAATATTTTCTGCAAATATTCTTCAGTTTTTTCTGATCTGATTCCAGGAATGGAGCCACCATTCTCACGGATGTTCTTTGCGATTTCTGTAGGGTTCAGTGTTACCTGAGTGTAGAAGTATGCAAAGAAGATGATCAGTACAACCAACAGAACATTGTACCAGACACCGCTTGGTGAAAGAATTGCAGAAAGACGTGCAGCCCATCTAGCAGAACCTTCGCTGTTTCCAAGGTAAGAAACAAACTGAAGTGGCAGTGTAAGAATTGATGAAGCAAAGATCAAAGGAATAACATTTGAAGGATTTACTTTGAACGGAATGTAAGTATTCTGTCCGCCGTACATCTTTCTTCCTACAACGCGTTTTGCATAGTGAACCGGGATTTTTCTTTCTCCAGATTCTTCGAAAATTACCAGAGCGATAATTGCAATGAACATAACTAATACAAGGATGACAAATACAAGCTGTATTTCGCCTGCGCTTACTTTCTGAACAAGTTCAGTAATAGCGCTTGGGAGACGAGCTACGATACCGGCAAAAATCATCATTGATACACCGTTCCCGATTCCTCTTGCTGAGATCTGGTCACCAAGCCAAACTGTAATCATCGAACCTGTTGTTACAGCAAGCATAGTGAGAAGTCTGAAAGCAATACGGTTATCAAGAACAATACAGCCTGGAATGCTGGATGCGTAAACTGTAACAGCATAAGACTGAATCAGACAAACAACGATAGTACCGATCTTTGTCCATGTTGCAATCTTACGCTGTCCGCCATCTTCCTGAGAGACTTTTTTAAGTCCAGGGAAAATAATCACAGCAAGCTGCATAATGATCTGCATTGAAATGTAAGGCATTACACCGAGCATCAGAACAGAGAAGTTACTGAAAGCTCCGCCTACGAAGAAGTCCATGTAGCTGGCAAAAGCATTCTTATTCTGTCTTGCCAATTCGTCAAAGTACTGAAGCAGAACGTTTGCGTCGATTCCAGGTACTGTAAGAACAGATCCCATACGGAATACTGCCAGTACGAGGAGTGTGAACAGCAGACGACTGCGAAGTTCTTTAACTTTAAACATATTTACAATTGGATTGCTTGCCATGTTCTACTCCGATACTTATTTACTTTCTTCTGCAGGTTTTTCTTCAGCAACTTTTACTGAACCACCGGCCTTTTCAATTTTAGCCTTTGCTGATTCAGATACTTTATCAACAACAACTGTGAGCTTCTTTGTAATTTCTCCGTTTCCGAGTACTTTTACCAGAGCAGGGTTCTTTGCAGAGATGAATCCTTTAGCTGCAAGAGAAGCCTGATCTACAGTGTCACCGTCATTGAATTTTGCATCGAGAATTTCAACGTTGATACAAACATATTCTTTCTTGAAAGGATAGTTTGAGAAACCTTTGTGTGCGATGCGGCGATAAAGTGGCATCTGTCCACCTTCGAAACCAACGTATGTTTTTCCGCCGGAACGAGACTGCTGACCTTTATTACCTTTACCTGCTGTTGTACCAAGTCCAGAAGAAGAACCGCGTCCTACTCTCTTTGGCTTTTTGTTAGCTCCCATAGGAGCTGTAAGTACTGGATTGTATTCTGCCATTATTTTACCTCTTCAACTTTTACAAGGTGAGAAACAGAAGCTACCATACCACGGATAGCTGGTGTATCTTCCTGTACAACAGATGAATTGATCTTTTTCAGACCAAGGCTGCGCATTGTAGCAACCTTAGCTGGTTTCTGACCAATTGTAGATTTAACCTTTGTAATTTTAATCTGTGCCATAGATTACCCCCACAATTCATCAAGAGTCTTACCACGTGCAGCAGCAACTTTCTTAGCATCCATCAGTTTTGACAGAGCGTCGAATGTAGCGCGAACTACGTTTACAGAAGATCTTGATCCCTGTGACTTAGAAAGAACATCTGTAGCTCCAGCGGCGTCCATGATTGCACGAACAGGACCACCTGCAATAATTCCAGAACCAGGACGAGCTGGTTTAAGAAGAACTGAAGAGCTCTTGTATTTTCCAATAATTTCGTGAGGTATTGTGCCGTTTTTCATTGGCATTGTGATAAGGTTTCTCTTAGCACGATCAATACTCTTTTTAATAGCTTCAGATACGTCATTAGCTTTACCAAAGCCGTATCCAACGCGACCCTTCTGATCACCTACAACTGTAAGAGCAGCGAAAGCCATGCGACGTCCACCTTTAACAGTCTTAGATGTTCTGTTAAGAGTAACGAGTTTTTCAACAAACTCTTTTTCTCTTGGTTCATTGTCAAATTTTTTCTGGTGTTCCATTCAATTGACTCCTAGAATTCGATTCCGGCTTTACGAGCACCGTCAGCAAGAGCTTTTACAACACCATGGTAAAGATATCCGTTACGATCGAAAACGATCTTAGAGATATTCTTTTCCTTAAGACGTGCACCTAAAGCTTCACCGAGTTTTGCAGCACCTTCAGTATTAGGTTTTACTGTTGCGTATTCTTTTTCCATTGTAGAAATAGAAGCAAGAGTTGTACCTGTGTCATCATCAATAACCTGTACTGAAAGGTTCTTGTTGCTGCGTGTAACAGTCATTCTTGGTCTTTCTGCTGTTCCGTAGATAGACTTACGAATATGAACCTTTCTGTGAAGGCGTTTTCTATTTTTATCATTCAGTTTCTTAAACATAGCGCTTCACCTTATTTAACACCAGTCTTTCCGACTTTGCGTCTGATAACTTCAGTTTCATAGCGAATACCCTTTCCTTTGTAAGGTTCAGGTTTTCTAAGCTTACGAATCTGAGCACTGAATTCACCAACCAGCTGCTTACTGATTCCAGAAATAATGAGCTTACCGTTTGCATCTGCAACAACTGTAAGTCCTTCAGGAATGATAGCAATGTAATCACTTGAATAACCAAGGTTCATTACAAGCTGATTTCCTTTTACTTCAGCACGATAACCAACACCATTGATGATCAGAGTTTTGCTGAATCCTTCAGAAACACCCTTAACCATATTGGCGAACAGAGCTCTGTAAAGACCGTGGTCTGCATTAGCCTGTTTTGTTTCAGCTGTAGTTGTAAGAACTACTTCACCGTTCTGAACTTCTACTTTAACGTTGCTTGAGAAGCACTGTTTCAGTTCGCCTTTTGGGCCTTTTACTGAAAGAACATTGTCAGCAACTGATACTGTTACTCCTGCTGGTACAGCGATAGGGAGTTTTCCAACTTTAGACATCTTCTACTCCTCCATTACCATACTGTACAGATAAGTTCACCACCAACCATCTTTTCTGAAGCTTTCTTACCTGTTGTAACTCCAGAAGATGTTGATACGATAACTGTACCGTATCCGTTGTAAACACGTGGCAACTCTTTGTAACCAGAATAAACACGGCGACCTGGTGTTGAAATCTTCTTCATACCATGGATAACCGAATTATTATCATCATCATATTTCAGGAAGATGCGGAGCACGTTATGTCCTTCTTCCTGAACTTTCTTGAAGTTCTTGATGTAACCTTCAGTCTTGAGAATCTTTACGATTTCAAGCTTAAGTTTTGATGCAGGAACATCAACTTTCTCGTGGCGGGCAACAGCCGCATTACGAACTTTTGTAAGCATATCTGCTACTGGATCTGATGCACTCATTCTGTCCTCCTACCAAGATGATTTTGTTACGCCAGGAAGCTGGCCTTCTGATGCCAATTTGCGGAAGCAAAGACGACACATCTTGAACTTGCGCAAATATCCGCGTGGACGTCCGCAAATCTGACAGCGGTTGTATTCACGTGTTGAATACTTCTGCTTGCGGGCGCATTTAATAATCATTGATTTCTTAGCCATAATTCTTCACCTACTTTCTGAACGGCATGTTGAACTTGGTAAGCAATGCTTTTGCTTCTGCATCAGTATTTGCACTAGTTACAATTGTGATGTTCATACCAGCAATCTTAGTGATTTTATCAAAGTCGATTTCTGGGAAGATAATCTGTTCTGTAATACCAAGAGAGAAGTTTCCACGTCCATCAAAGCCAGTTGCTTTGATTCCACGGAAATCCTTTACACGAGGAAGTGCAACGTTGATAAGGCGGTCCAGGAATTCATACATAATTGTTCCGCGCAGTGTTACCATTGCACCCACTTCATTGCCTTCACGAAGTTTGAAGTTGGCTATAGATTTTTTAGCCTTTGTCTTTACTGCCTTCTGTCCAGTAATCTGAGTGAGATCAGCTACTGCAGCATCAAGAAGTTTCTTATTCGTGAGAGCTTCACCAACACCCATAGAAACAACAACTTTTTTGATTGCAGGAATCTGCATTGGAGTTGTGTATCCGAACTCTTTTACGAGAGCGGGTGCGATTTCGTCCTTATAGACTTTCTTAAGCCGAGGTACGTAATTAGCCATTAGAGTATATCTCCACATTTACGGCAAACGCGAACTTTTTTGTCCCCGTCCATTTTATAGCCGATTTTTACAGGACCGCATTTTTTACATACGATCGCAACATTTGAAATGTGCAGAGGAGCTTCGATCTCAGCGATACCGCCCTGATCCTGTTCGCTTCTCTTACGCATTGCCTTTTTAACAATGTTTACACCAGAAACAATTACTGTTTCTTTTTTCAGGTTTACAGCTACAACTGAGCCGCGTTTACCTTTATCTTTTCCGGCAAGAACCTGAACAGTGTCGTTTTTACGGATTTTACATTTAGTCATTTCTTTTCTCCTTTATCCTTACAGAACTTCCGGAGCAAGTGAAACGATTTTCATGAAATCTTTACCACGAAGTTCACGAGCTACAGGTCCGAAAATACGTTTTCCTTTTGGGTTTTTATTATCGTCAACGATAACACATGCATTGTCATCGAAACGAATATAAGTACCATCTGGACGACGATATTCTTTTGCCTGGCGAACAATTACAGCTTTTGCAATTGAACCCTTTTTGATTGTTGATGTTGGAATAGCATCTTTGATAGCTACTACAACAATGTCGCCGATACCAGCATATCTGCGGTGTGATCCGCCGATAACTTTAATACACTGAGCGATTTTAGCGCCAGAGTTATCAGCAACTGTCATACAAGATTGCATCTGAATCATAATTACTTTAACTCCTACTATTTAGCGCGTTCAACAATTTCAGCCAGACGCCAGCTCTTGTTTTTGCTGAGCGGTCTGCATTCAACGATACGAACTGTATCACCTACATGTGCATCATTGTTTTCATCATGAC
>JAZLIM010000021.1:0-33562 GCA_045617385.1 Treponema sp. | reverse complement strand
GGTGCAAGTTTAATAAAAACTTGCCTAAAACGTTGGTCATTTTCAGTAAACTTACTGAACCTTACTCGTTCTTTCTTTCCTTCCCTTTTCTGTCAATGTCGCATTTACTGCGGTTTCTTACCAAACCTTGCGGTTTGTTGTATCACTCGGTCGCTCTGTCGTGCGACGGTGAAATAGAATATATACTTAATTCGAAAACGTGTCAACAAGAATTCCTTTTTTTTTACGAAATTTTGCAAAAATTTGCAAAATTTCCTCTTTTTTTTCACTTTTTCGTACTTTTTTTCCAAATTCAGTGCTTATTCGTCCAAAGTAATACGATTTCCTGTGTACAGATGGTAATATCTGCCCTTTTTTTCAAGAAGTTCTTCGTGAGTTCCCCTTTCTATGATGTTTCCGTGTTCAAGAACAATGATTTCATCGGCATTTCTTACTGTAGAAAGGCGGTGTGCAATCACAAAAGAGGTTCTTCCGCTCATAAGGGAATCCATTCCACTTTCAATCAGTTTTTCTGTACGGGTATCGATGGAACTTGTTGCTTCGTCCAAAATAAGAACCGGCGGATTTGCGACTGCTGCACGTGCAATGGCAAGAAGCTGGCGCTGCCCCTGGGAAAGACTTCCTCCGTCCCCTGTAATAACGGTGTCATATCCGTCAGGGAGGTGTTTGATGAATGAATCAGCATTGGCAAGCTTTGCAGCTTCGTAAACCTGGTGGTCAGAAGCGTTCAGATTGCCGTAGCGGATATTTTCCCTGATGGTTCCGGTAAAGAGGTGGGTGTTCTGCTGTACCATGCCCAGAGACTTTCTGAGGGCTTCTTTCGAGATGCTGTTCAACGGAATTCCATCAAAGAGAATAGCTCCGTTTTCTTCAGGTACATCATAAAATCTGGTCAGAAGATTAATTGTTGTAGTCTTTCCGGATCCTGTTGAACCGACAAGAGCAATCTTCTGTCCGGGTTTTGCATGAATACATATATCGTGAAGGACTGTTTTTTCAGGTGTGTAACCGAAAGTTACGTGATCAAAGACCACTTCGCCCCGTAAAGGACTCAATTCATTGTCCGCAGGATTTTTCCAGGCCCACTGACCGGTAAAACCAAAAGACTGCACCAGTTTTTTACTGCCATCGGTGTCTGTTGCCTCGTAGGCATTTACAAGCCCTACCTCCCCTTCATCAATTTCAGGCTCTTCGTCGATTATACTGAAAATACGTTCAGCACCGGCAAGTGCATTCAGAACGGAATTTGCCTGCTGGCTCATCATTCCTACCGGCTGACTGAAGCTGCGTGTATACTGCAGGAAAGCCGCAATGGTACCAAGATCCATAAAAAGAAGCCTCGGGACAGAAGTGTCAGCCTGACTGCTCCAGATGACCATGGCCGCTCCTATTATGGCAATGATGGCATACTGAATATGGGAGAAGTTATTGTTTATCGGTCCGAGGATTGCCCCGAAAGTATTCGCTGCAGTTCCTGCCACACGAAGATCTTCGCTGATACGGGCAAATTCCTTTTTTACTACCGGTTCATGATTGAAAACCTTTACAACTTTCTGGCCTTCAATCATTTCTTCGATGTATCCGTTTACCCGTCCGATATTTTTCTGCTGCTCACGGAAAGAAGCAGCACCTTTCTTTGCTATCTTTGCCGAAAGGAAAACCATAACCGTAAGTGTCAGAATTACTACCGCTGTAAGAGGAATACTCATGTAAATCATCATGATAAAGATGCTGACTACAGTAAGTATGGAACTCAGAAGCTGTGGAACTGTCATACTCATCATTTCGCGGAGAGTATCCGTATCGTTGGTGAAACGGCTCATAAGCTCCCCGTGGGTATGCTGGTCATAGTATTTTACCGGAAGCTGTTCAAGGCGCTCAAAAAGATCCACTCGGATTCTGTACAGAACCTTGGTGGATATATAAAGCATAAGCCGGGAATTTGCCCACGTAGAGAAGGCTCCCACACAGAAAACGGCCATTACCCTGACCAGAAGCATCATAAATCCACGTAAATCTGCATCTTTCTGACCTATAAACGGCAGAATATAGTCATTTATGGCCGGACGAATCATATAATTTCCGAATACTCCGGCCAGGGAACTGCAGATTACACACAGAAAGACCAGAATCCACAGAGATTTGAACTTTCCCATATAGGACAGAATACGTCCGATTGTTTTTCCTGTATTTTTTGGTTTTGCAAATCCTTTTGCTGGTGGCATTTTCAAAACTCCTGTTTAGTCGATATCTGCATCGCCTGAGCCCTGGCTCTGGCTGTCATTTACTTCACGATAGATTCTGTTTGATTCAAGCAGTTCTTCGTGAGTTCCGAATCCGTTTATCTTTCCGTCATCCAGGACAATAATCATGTCTGCGTCTTTTACTGAAGAAATACGCTGTGCAATGATGATTTTTGTGGTTTCAGGAGCGATTTCGCGGAGGGACGTCCTGATCCGGGCTTCTGTTGCCGTATCCACGGCAGAGGTGGAGTCGTCAAAGATGAGGATTTTCGGATTTTTAAGAAGGGCACGGGCAATGCACAGACGCTGTTTCTGACCGCCTGAAACATTTGAACCGCCCTGTTCGAGCCTTGTTTCGTAACCTTCAGGGAACGTAGAAATGAATGAATCGGCATCGGCGGCTATACAGGCCCTGCGGATTTCTTCATCGGTGGCATTTTCGTTTCCCCAGAGAAGATTTTCCCGGATAGTTCCCGAAAAAAGCACATTTTTCTGGAGAACCATGGCTACACTGTCACGGAGGACGGTAAGGTCATAATCTTTTACGTCCACTCCCCCAACCTTTACAGAGCCGGAGGTAGCATCGTAGAGACGCGGAATAAGCGAAACAAAGGAGGTCTTGCTGCTTCCGGTTCCGCCAATGATTCCGACAACAGCTCCCGACTTAATGGAAATGTCTGCATCGGTAAGAACACAGTTTCCCGGATCTTTACTGTAGCTGAAGGAAACATTATTGAATTCAACACTGCCGTCCCGGACTTCCATAACAGGGCTTTCAGGATCCGTAATGTCGGATTTTTCGTCAAGGACTTCAAGAATTCGGCGTACAGAAGCAATGGAAAGTACAACACCCGTGAAAATCATTCCCATCATCATAAGGGAAGAAAGAATCTGGGTAACGTAAGTGATGAAACTTGTAAGTTCACCTACCTGCATGGTTCCGAAAAGTACCTGCTTACCGCCAAGCCACATGACAGTAATGATTGTGGAATAAACTACAATCTGCATGATAGGAAAAAGCAGAATGATTTTTCGTTCAGCCTTAACCTGAGCTTTCCGCACATCGTCGGCGGCGGTACGGAATTTGTCGTTCTCAAAATCTTTCCGGACATAAGCCTTTACAACACGGATTCCTATCAGGTTTTCCTGGATTCTGGCGTTAAGGCTGTCGTACTTTCTGAGCATTTTTTCAAAAAGCGGATGTGCAGCCAGGGAAATAATCACAATGGCTGCTGCAAGAACCGGAATTGATACAAGGAAAACCAGAGCAAGCCGTGCATTGATTCGGAAGGCCATGAATGAGCCCGCAATCAGCATGAAAGGCGAACGCCAGCACATCTGAACGAGCATGCGGTAAACGTTCTGAACGTTGGTTACATCGGTGGTAAGGCGGGTTACAAGAGACGCCGTACTGAACTTGTCGATATTCGCAAAAGAAAAGCCTTGAACCTGGTTGAAAAGCTTTCTTCGGAGGTTATCGGAAAAGCCCTGGGAAGCCCGGGCAGAGAAGATTGAACCGAAACACCCGAAAATAAGGGATACAACAGAAAGAGCCATCATAAAAAGGCCCGTGCGCACTACATAACTGAACGAATGCTGCTGGATGATTCCCACGTCAATGATTCTGGCCATAACATAAGGAATACAGATTTCCATGCAAACTTCACCCACCATGGACAAAGGAGAAAGCACCGTATACAGAATGTATTTACGGTCCATCCCCGAAGTAAGTTTCTTAATTCCAGACATATTGTAAATTTACATAGAAAAACTGTCTGGTGACAAGGGGAAAAACAATTTCCGGCATTTTCCTTGGGAAAGAAATTTTTATACTGAAACCGGGATTTTCCCTACTTTCCTCTGAAAAGGGATAATTCCTTCACAGAGAACATTTTAGCTTCCTGTTTTTTCCATATACTGTCGTTGTATCCTGTAAGATTGTCTGTAAATGAAAAATCCAAACCAAGACTTGAAAAAGTCTCTGCCAGAACCTGTTTGCTATTATTCTTCAATATCTGATCGAGTTCTTCTTTTGTTGGATTTCTCCAGTTTTCAGCCATGCTTCCTGACAGATTATTTTCTTCGATGTACTGCTCCACATTGTTTTCTTTATAGGCAGCGTAACTCATAATTAATGCTTTTTCCCCGCCATTAGAAGTGGACGCAACAATTCCATATATATTTGATTTTCGTTCGTCTGTGATTCCGTTCTTCAGGTTTGAAAAAGAAATCTTCTTTCCGTCTGTATAAAGAATATCGCCAGGTGTAAAACACTTTTTCTTTTCAAATACTTTCAGAACCCCTTCAGTTTTTATGTCCTTATAGCTGACAGTATATTTAAAGTCTCCGGCTTTATTCGGGGTCACTACAGTAAGGAGAATTTTTTCATCATTCAAAAGTTCCCAGTCCGAAAGTCCAATTCCTTCCAGCGACAGAAATTCCTTTACAAACGGACCGGTGAAATGTTTCCCGGTTATTTCGATTTCAAAAGAAGCATCACTTGCATATTCTCCAGTTGCCCGTTTTGCTATAGGATCGAAAACAGGCTTTGGATATGCCATTTCGCGGAAATCAGTAATTGAAAATTTTCTTACGGAAGGGACTCTGTTTTTATCGTCTATACTGGAAAAATAAATATTGTCATCATAATAATAAACAGGTTTCATCTCTAGTGAACCATACTGGGTGAAATAATAAAAATGGTTTTTCCGGTAAGGCTCCTGGGAACATGACCAGAATCCAGGTGTAACTGTATAACCATGAATCACTTCGCTTTTTGAAATAACAGAATTCGGAACAGCAAAACAATCATCACTGGTTTCATAAAAAGAGATGCTCGAAAAATCAAAACAAGAAAGCTCATCTGCACTAGGTAAATACCATCCATTCTGGAATTTCTCAGGCAGATTGTTTTCAAAACCATACTGCTGTGCCCGATAAAAAGCCGGATAGTTTTCCATTGGATTCGATGTTCCTTCGCTGTCAAGGCGGCACATTTGAGCCCAGACTGTTTCTCCATCCCTGTTTTCAACATAAGTTTTCAAGTCTTCTTTCTTATCTTCCTCATTGTATTTTGCAATGGCTATGTGAGAATTATATAAGGCAGCGTCTTTAGAAAAGAGAGAGTATTTTTCAGAAGAAGGGAATAATCCCATAGCAGTGCATTCAGTACCAGTCTTATTTACTTTACCAACCATAGCAAAAATCAGATCTTTATATTCATCAGGAATACCGTAACTTAAGTTATCCTTTCTGAGAATCATCCCGTTGGTCAGAAGAAGATCTCCTTCATGAAATCTGATTTTCTTTTCGGTGAATTTTACTTTTACTTTTTTGACCTTATCGCCGGCAATAATTGAAACGACGGGGTTTTCTTTTTCCGGACATTTCACAAAAGCGTGTATTTCATGATCCGACACCCGGTAGTAATCGTACAGGATTCTGTTATCTTTCTGAAAATTCTTTTTTACCCAGGTTCCGCTTAAATTATTCCCGTATATATAAACCGGAATCTTTTTGCCGGTCATAGAAGCATTACAAACCGGAATATGGATTTTTGTTATTTCAGGCTGTTCATTACTCTTGAAACGCGAGAAATCAGAAGAATCGAATTTCTTAATTACCAGAGACTTAGAAAGAGTAGATTCTCTATAAGTTGGGCTTGGAGCATTCCCCCATGTATTTATATGATCTGACATTTCCGTGCGATCGTCTTTAAGGAAATATGCAAAAAATACCCCATTTTCATAAAATGCATTACTAGAAGAATAAAAACGTGTTTTTACAAGTTCACTTTCGCAGATATCCAGACTTTGATTTATTTTGTTTCTGACAGATCCTATATTGTTCAACTCGTGCATATCGGGAATAAACCATCCATCCTTGTAACCTTCAGAAAGATTATGCTTTTCACCGTAATTCAGGGCAGACGAAAATAACGGGTAATTCTCAGCTGCATTCTGAGTTCCTTCCGGATCTACACTGCAGATATAGTTCCAGTTTTCTGAAGAATCATATTCGTCAGGGTAAGTTTTTTTTACAATATAATATGACTCATCCCAGTTAGTTTTATAATCCTTAAAAACTATTTTAGGGAAAGACTCTGAATAACCTGGAGTATTTTCTTTAGCCCAGGGTAAACCTTCTTCCTGGTAGAGTCCGATTCCGTACCCGATGGCACCGCCAAAGGGAGTCAATCCAATAACAGCTACAGCCTTTTCCCGCTGGGCATCGGTAATCCCATACTTCAGTTCTGAAGGGCGAAGCCGCGTACCATCTGAAAAGATGATGTCGCCCGTAGTGAAGCAACGCTCATCCGGATAGACTTTTATAAACTCTGTTTTTTCAGTAGTCCCGAATTTGATTTTGATTTTTGTTTTTCCTGCTTTGTCAGGGCATACAACAAACAGATAGACTGTATTATCATCCTTTACGGAAAAATCACTGTATTCTATCCCAGTAACCGAAAATTCCTGTCCTTCTTCGTTTGTCTGGAAAAAGTTTTTTCCGTGAATGATTACCGGGATTTTCTGACCTGCATAGGAAAGACCTGCCGGCGGAATATCAATAAACTCAAATACCGGTGATTGATCCTGTTCGTATTCTTCAAAAAAATCCTGAGAAAAAAGCGGACAAATAAAAAGAAATACGGAGAATAAAAATAGAATTCGTTTTTTTGACATAATGACCCCTGGTTCAGCAGCATAAAATAAAGCAATTCTATTATAGCGCTAAATCAGGGATAAAAGTTTAAAAAGCTTAGTTGCCACGTCTTGAGGTGTCGAATTGACAGTGGAAATTGATTCCACCAATTGCTTCATAAATTACTTTATAGAATCTTCATAAGGAATCACCGGCTCATCAAAACATATACAATAATGCAAACAGGTATCATCATACTTTGAACCTTTGTACACATCTGCTATTTCAACCCGTAAATCTTCAACTTGATCAATAAATGAAATATCAACCGTCTGCGGATGTGGAGTATCAAGTATATCTAAAATTTTTGATTTTCCTGATTTTACCCCTGTCACCTTAATTTTTTTTACACGATTATTTTGTTTATACAAATATGGTTTTTCATATGAAATATAGCCATTAATAATTAACAGATAAGGGACAAGAGGCTTTTTATAACCTGAGCCCTTTATTGTAAAGCCTTCTCCAATCCCATCCCCCGGAACACCTTCAACCCAAGGTGTTTCAACTGTCAGTCTTCGTAAATTATCAACAGGATAAGATTTATTTTTCTCCTCCAAAAATGATGTACAGTTTATATAAAGGCTCCCCCTTTCATCATATCTGGTAAAAGTCAATGGAGTTCTATCCTGCGGATAGCCTTTTGTAAAAGCAAATAGAACCTTGTGTTTTCCCTGAAAACCTATAAATAGTATTTTATTATTCGTTTCAATTTCTTTTCCACTATCATAATCCATATAGTCTGCCACTTCACGAGGCATATTATCCTCTAATTCAATAAAAGACATTCCGTCTATATGTGTAATTTTGTACCCAATTTCTAATGGAACCTTATCATATGGAGGTGTTTCAGTTTTAAAATACACTTTATTATCATCAATAGTCATTATGTCTAGCATCGAATCCGGTTGAATAGGATAATAGTCGTTTAGAGAAAAATTTTGACAAAATAAATTAAATGCAAATAAGAAAAAAAATAAAAATGATATTAATTTGTTCATTTATCACACCCCATATTATTTAATGAATGAATATTTACTTTTACATCCTCAGGATTTGGTACACCTTCCATTATTTCAGTCATCATTTCATCATGTTCAGATTGAGTATGATTTATTATACACCCGGCCCCGCCTGGAGTTCCACTCTTATTATAGGGATGAGTTTCTCCAGTAGAAGGAATAAACCACTCATCCGCATGAAATAACCTATCTCCCTTATTTATCATATCTCGTTGTTCTTGCGTAAAATTTGGATCTTTAGTTCTTAAAGATAATACATTTTTAAAAGAGGTAGAATTGGTACTCCCATCAGATTGTTTATACAAAGGAGTATCATATGTAGAATCATCTGAAAGAAAATAACTTCCATCAGGAGTTGTAGATCCTTTTTTCCCGTCATATTCCTCTTTACAATTTGCACCTACAAGATATGGTTTAGAAAAAGTTATATTTCCAAAAACATCTTCTTTTCGTATGAAAAGAGAAGAATTGAATTCATTTCCAGTACCATCATTATCCCTAATTATATAAATAGTTGTATCTTTATATGCGACTTGAGTATCAACTTTATAAAAAAATAATCCATTCGGATCATAGAAATTCACCGGGTCGCTATTTGTGTACACAAACCAGTTATGCCCGTCGCGGATTGGGTCCATGGAAGAAAAACGGCCGAGGGAAGAAGCATAGTCACGGAACCCATAGTTGTAGAACTCGGAAACTTTATCGTACTGCTTACTATTATAACCCGCTCCGCACTGAAAAACCATAAAAGAATTAACAGCACTGCCAAATGCATCATAATCCAGGGGAACAGAATCATTTGCATTATGGAACGAAATGTTGCGAACACTGCCAAGATTGTCTTTTCCGAAATACATTAAGTCATCATCTTTTCTGACAGCTACAGGCTGCCCGTTTACATTGAGCGGCTTCAGAAAGAATGTAAAATCTTCAGATTCTGAGTCTGCCGAATCAAGCATTGCATAACGACTTTTAGATGAAGCATCATTCAAATGACGGTAACGTTCTCCACCGCTAGAAGCTTCTTCCCACGGACCTTCCGGAGCATACTTATCGGTAAAAGTGCCCCCTGCAAAACAAGGGCCTTCTTTTAATACATCAAACGAAAAGCCGTCATAAAGCTTTCGCCGGATTATGCCGTCATCATTCATCACCGCATTACGCCGGCCTAACGCATCATAACGGAATGCCCGGGAAGAAACGCTTCCGTTTCCAATATCGCGAACATTCACCGAAGTGAGTCTGTTTTCAAAATCATAAACGTAATCACATTCTTCAAGCGGTGAAGTTTTCTTCAGCAGATTTCCATTTCTGTCATTTACAAAATTTACAAACGGACTTCCGGGAGTTCCTATAGAAAGCAATCTGTTTTCGGAATCATACGAATACTCAAGCTTTCCGAATACGGTTTCTTTTGTAATGCGGTTTCCATTTTTGTCATATTCAAATTTTTCAAAAAGAAAGACCTGAAGAGGTGAAACCGATTTTCCGTATGAATTCTTCATCCGGGAAAGAAGCTTATTAAAGCCTGTCAGCTGTGATGCTGAAAGATACTTATTTACAGGAAGCGGTTCTGTCTGCATGTAAAGCCCGTTCTTTTCGGCTTCATTTCTTTGCAATGCAAGGAAATCCGGGGTTTCGGGATAATAAACTGCAGAAAGTGAACCTACTGAATTATATTCATAGAGACATATTTCACCTTTATGATTTATCTTTCCGGAAATTTTTCCCTCCTGATTATATAAGTAACCTTCAGCCCAGGAAACTTCCTTATCCTGATCATACACAACTACAAGTTCCATATTTCCTAAACTGTTGAAGAAATTTTCCTGAGAAAAACCGTTACCGAAAATTCTTTTCGTTTCCCGTCCATGTATATCATACTCGAATTCAACTGAAAGCCTTGAAGAAAAATCTTTTACACATAACAGCTCACCTGACTTTCCACGCGTATATGAGATATTCCTTCCGCCACCTTTTACTGACACAAGCTTTCCCCTCCTGTCATACGAATAAAAAACTTTTTCACCAACAGCAGTATCTTCATATTCTTCAAGAAGACCTGCCTTGTTATAGGAATACCTGAGTTTATTTTTTCCGTTATCGGCTTCAATCAGATTTCCGCACATATCGTACAAGAATCTGGTTTCCGACCCATCCGGATAGCTTACAGTTTCATAGGTATCGCTGTTTTTGTGCTCGAGTACAATTCGGTTTCCATTAAGATCATACAGTTCACCCAATGAGCCGTCGTTTCCATATGAAAAACTCTTTATATCGTGTTCACGGTTTTCTTCTGAAAGAATGCGACCGGCCTTATCACGGCTGATTTTATAGAGATTCCCGTTTCCATCAAGAATCCTGATTTCGCGTCCGGAGTCATGAAAACTGATTTTCTGGTCAATTCTGTTTTCTGTAGAAGACTGAATAAGGCGACCGCGCTCATCATATCTGTAGCTTTTCTGAACATCACCATAAGCTTTCTCTTTAACAAGAAGTCCGTCTTCATTATATTCCCCTTCCCATTCAGTTCCGGCCTCGTTTGAAATTCTGATACAGTTCCCCATGAAATCGTATTCATAGTTCCGGAAAGTTCCGTCAGAAAAATCTACACGGGAAGGCTGGTTATACACATTGTATTTATAATGCGTAATATTACCGTAGGAATCTGTTACCGAAGAAAGATGATTTCTGTAATCATAGGCATAACGTATTGAGTTTTCTTCGCCGTCTGTTTTTTTAATCAGCTTTCCGAATCCATCATAAACTTTTGTAGTGTAATAAAGACCGCCATTGCATTCGGTTCTTTTACGCCCGTTTTCTGAATAGGAATATTCTACGTATCTGACAGCGGTAGATTTTTCGGGAGTATTTCCGTAAAGGACTAAAGTTATACGTCCCAGAACATCATACTCGAACCAGACTGTTTTTGACTGATTCCTTATAGAAGAAAGCAGCCCTGAAGCATTATAGAAATATTCATACAGTTCTCCTTTGCTGTTTCTGAAAGAACGAATTTTTCCATCAGGCCAGTTTTCCTGAAGACACTCTTTTGAATACTGTTCCTTTTTTGAGGAATAAAAACCGGGAGACGAATACGAATATTCTGTTACCCCGCCAAATTCATTTTCCTCAGAAAGAAGTCTTCCGGCAGCAGAATAATTCTTTTTTGTTAATGTTCCATAAAGATCTTCTTCGCTGCAGATTTTGTTATTGGCATCAAGAAGATATTCTGTTGTTCTTCCGCGCCCGTCAGATTTAGTGATTTTCTTTCTGTCACCGAACAGGATTTCCCGCGAATAAAAGTTTTCAATTTTCTTATTGGCTTCCCCGGCTTCGTAAAACGAAGATGCTGAAATGAAACCATTTTTCCGTGTAAATTCATTCACGTAAACTGAATCTTCGTCAAAAACTTTTTCACAGATCAGTTCGCCTTCTTCATCGTATGCCCATTCACGAATCTTGATTCTATCCTTTCCGTTAAGAACATATTCTTTTACAGGATGATGGGATTTATCGTATTCGTATTCAACACAGATTGTACGTTTTTCCACGGTATCGTGTTCCGTAATTTTTGTAAGATCTTTTCGCACGGAGAAGTCATAAATATATTCCATTCCGTTACTGCAGGCGATCTTTACCTTTGAGGCAGTATATTCCCTTGTTTCCTTATATAAATCACCGGCAGCTGCTTCTGTAATGCGGTTTCTGTTATCGTATGTAAATGTTTCTGTAAGTCCGTTTTTCTTACGGCTAACTACATTTCCATATTTGTCATATTGATAAACTGTTACTTCCTCTTCTGAAGAATGAACTGTTTCTTTCACAAGCAGGCCTGATGAATTGTATTCGTAATCCCTGACAGGTATTCCGCCTCGGATCAGTGCAATTACATTTCCTTTCAGATCTCTTCTGATTTCAAAAACAACACCGTCTCTATCGCGGAATTTTTCGATCTCTGAAAAATCATTATACTGCCATTCTTCAAATGCCCCGTCACTGTAAAGAGTTCTTGTTTTATTTCCGTTACTGTCATATGAATACTGGACCGGATTCCCGTTTACCTTCCGTTCAATAACGTTTCCTTTATCGTCATATTCGTATTCGATTGTACTTCCATCAGGAAGAACTTCTTTGACAGTCCTTTTATTTTCATCATACCAGTAGGTTGTTTTTTCGCCGCGGTGATTGATATACTCCGTGATTCTTTCTTTTTTGTTGTAAACGAAAGATTCAAAATATCCCTCTTCTGTTGTAGTTTTTGCAACAAGAATATTCTGATCGGAATCTTTTTCACCATATGTAAAGGAAACAGAACTTCCGTCAGGCTTCTGAATTTCGCAGAGTTTTTTTTCTCCTGTATAGATATATTCAGAACGGTATTTTTCATTATCCGTATAAGACACGAGCAGGTTTTGGTCATACGAATACAAGGTGATGTCGGATTCATCACGAATGTTTGTGATTTTTACTATATGCCCATCTTTTGATTCAATATCGAATTCTTCATTTCTGGAAGAAATAATCTTTGAAACATCGCCGTCCGGATTTCTTGTAAAATTTACATAGTTTCCATTCCGGTCTTCGATACGGGTAATGAGGCCGCTTTCTGAAAATGTTTTCTGGCATCCATTACACTGAAGAACTGTGAAACCACCATTTTTATCTTTTTTTATGGATTTATAAATTCTTTCATCGCTCGTATCAGGAAGCCATTCATCGGACTGGGTGCTTCTGAATCTGTGAGGAATTCCTTTCCCGTCAATTATAGTCAGAGTATCAGTACCTGTTTTCTGGAAAATCTCAAGAACTCCTTTTCTTAAAGCTTTCTGATTACTTGAAGCGATAGATTTATCCTTTTCAAGTTTTAAGAAATATTCGCCAGTTTTCTGGTTCGCTTCGTTGATCTTTGTAGATAATTCATTCACAAAGCGAACCTGAGAATCCAGATCATTCAGAATCTTTTCACATACAGCAATATCATTCTTGATTTCATTGTACTTTTCCTGAGCCTCATTAAGACGGTTTCCTCTACTGTAACTGCTGATCATTTCTGCAGCATCTATGGCATCCTGTGCAGACTTCAGGTATTCTTTATCGTTTCTGATTCTTACCTCTATCTCACCTCTTGCACCCCCCACAGAGGAGACGTGGTATTCATTATAAAACGCATTAGAAAGCTCCCCATATTTCCAGTTATAAAAAGCTCTGTTTTCTTCCAGCTTATTCAGGATTTTCTTTTCAGCGCCTGAAAGACCGAATATGATTCTTTCGTCCAGATTGGTACTCCACCCAAGGCCGAAACTTCCGGCCATTGTATTTCCTGATCTATAGGTACGTTCCACTGAAAACAGACCGGAGATTTCCACATCGCTGTTATTCTGGACATATTCCCCTGTAGCTATGGAAACAGGATCTCCGGCAAGGTCGGAATTCTTTTTGCTGGATTCTGAATCTTCTCCTTCAGTATTTTCAGTTTCAGCCTCTTCATCTACTGCGTCAGCATCCGTTTCCATACCCTCCACTGACTCTTTTGTTTTCCCGATGAGTGACTGCATGGCATCGTAAACCGAATCTTTTAAATTGCTCAAGAAATTTCTTAAGGAATCCATTGCTTTTGAAAAAAGACTTTTCCCCACATCATCTTTGGAAGGCCCCTGGGAGCCGTAACTTGAGCCGCTTCCCCCGGATCCTCCACCGCCACTGCCAGGCTGATTTCCTCCATTCAGTCCCATTCCCTGGCTTATTGCCATATATGCAGTGGTATTTCCAGACTTCGCATCACCTACCCAGTCTGCATAGACAGATATATTTAATGCTGAAAGAATTACTGTTACAGTTATCAGCTTAATTAATCTATTCATTTACGACTCCCCTAAAAAATTGAATAAAAAAGCTTATCCAGAAGACTTATTCCCTTACGCGTAGGAACCCAGCCTCCCATTTCCTGTACAAACTGCGATTTCTCTGTTCCCGTATAACTACCTGAAGTCTGCTGAAAATATTCCGGACTGTGGGCAGTGGCAGCTACTCCTTTCTTGTACATTGGAATGAAGTTGATTCCCACTTCCGGATTCGGGGAACCGGTAGTTCTTGTGTACCTTTTTAATGCAGCTCTGAGTTCTTCGGCTTTTTCGCTTACCGGATCATCCTGATCTGTGATGTACTGTTCTGCCATGTCAAATAAATCAAGGAACATATCACATGGATAAGAAGAGCTGATATAACTCTTGGTTTTTCTGAACAAGACCTCGAATTCTCTTTCCCTGTCTGAAGGGGTAACGATAGAGTCTGCAAGAGCTTTTCCGAATGCGTTTACTGCATCTGCAATACGCTTTATGCCGGTACAGTCTGTAATGGTAACCGGGACTTTAGAAGTCTTGGAAAGCGCAAGCACAAAGGTTTCAGGACTCAGATCTGTAAGGACAAAATCATTGATAAAATCGGAATAGTTAAAACCGCAGGATGGAGTAATTCCGGCCGCACCAACAACGTATTTTGCTTCATCACGTATTTCGTAGAGATTTTCGATTACCGAACCGAAACAGGTATCGTAGGCGATTACATCCAGATCTTTTTCATGGACTGCATCTGCAAAGGCCGGAACAGAAAGATATGTTCCAGTCTTATCATCTATTCCAACAGCACGCGGATTCACCGGCTGAGTATAATCTGCCGCTCTCCATCCTGTTCCATGCCCCCACATAATGAGCGCATAGTGTTCCGCCTCGTATTCCCTTCTGGCAAAATTCAAAAGCGCTGAAAGTGTGTAGGAGTTCCCCATATCAAGTTCAGTATTTTTGTTTTTATATAAATCAAGATCAGGACAGTCCAGACGTTCAGATACAATTGTTCCGTTAAGTCCGGAAGGATCCTTCACAATTTTTAAAAGCCTTGTATCCGTCCAGTCATCATTGGTAAAGTCATAACCTTCTGCCCGGTCAATCAGAACAAGGACTGTCATTTTCTCGTCATCAATTCCTGCAGCTTCAATTTCATTGATATCCTGAATTGCTGCAATTTCAAGATCGTTATCAGCTGCCATATAAATCACAGTGGTCCACTCTGATTTCTTTCTTACAGGTTCCGGTTCTGCTTCAGGAATTCCGATGTTTTCTGGTTCTTCAGGGGTTTCGTGATCCCCGGTAATTTCTGTTCCCCCGGATTCTCCAGATTCTTCCGGACTCTCTGTTCCTCCAGATTCGCCAGGTTTTTCAGGAATCTCTGTTCCTTCAGTTTCTTTTGGAATTTCCGGAACAGGATCTTCCTCTTCATGTTTTTCTTCTTTACCTGGAGTTTCATTCCCGGCTGGCTCACTTTCAGGACCATTTTTTTCTTCCGGAGTTTCAGGAACTTCGGGTTCTTCAGTATTTTCTCTTTTTCCGGTATCTTCCGGAACTTCAGGTTCTGCGGCTTCTGTTCCAGAAGACTGATGGATTTCAGATTCCGAATCTCCTTTCTTTTCAGGTTCTTCTTCCTCTGGTGAAGATCCTTCCGTCTCTGATTCCGTTCCCGTTTCGTTCTGGGCAGGAGCTTCTTCCTTAATTTCCGTCTCAGAATTTTCTTTGTTTTCCGGATTTTCAGTTTCTTTTACCGGTTCTGTTTCTTCCGGCTTTTCTACTGGAGAAGTTTCACTTTCAACTGTCTGACTTCCAGATTCTTTTTCTGTTTCTGTAATTTTTTCAGACTGTTCAGAGTCACCTTCTTTTCGAGGACTTTCTTTTTCCCAGAACCATTTTCTGTATCTTCGTTTTTTGGTTTCATTCTTTCCGCTTTCAGAAACTTCTTCCTTTTCTGTCTTTTCCTGTAGTTCCGGAGCATCCTTATTTTCTGGATTTTTTCCGGTTTCCGAACTTTCGGAATTTTCGGGAGTTACCAGACCTTCCGGTTTTACTACAGCTTCCGAATCTTCAGTTTTTTCAGGGTTTTCATTACCTTCAGTTTTTTCCACCACCTGGGAGTTTTCCTGATTTTCACTTTCCGACTTAACGTCTTCTTCTTTATTTTCAGGCTCTTTTACTTCCGGAACATTCTGATTCTCATTTTCAATCTCTGTTGCAGTTCCGGCACTCTCTGCTGATTCTTTTTTTTCTTCAGGTGCAGGAACATCTTTTTCTTCAGAATTCTCCGATTCTGAAGGATTCTCTTTTTCAGGAACGGATTCCTTTTTTTCTGTATCCGGACTCTCTTCTACGGGAGGTCCGTCTTTTTCAACAGACTCTTTCTGTTTTTCTTCATTCAATACAAGAAATGAACTGTATGACGGCACCGTGCACGAAAACAGCATTCCAAGACACATTACTGACACTATTACCTTTTTCATTCGATCCTCACTTAAAATACTTTCAAGCCGAACGGATCGCTCCATTCGGTTCCGTCAGCATAAGCAATCTTGCTTACATATAAGAAATCTACAGAATATGGTTCTTCCGGGATTATTGGGAAAATTTTCTCGATATCAAAAGAACCGGATTTCTTTTCGGCCGGCTGAACATCAGCCTCCACAGTTACAATCACGTTGCTTCTCCCGCCTCCAGGAGGGTTTCCTTCTTCATCAAAGAGGTAAAAAACCAGAGTGAATGCCTTTACTTCCTTTTCAGCTCTGTTCCTGAACTCATACTGAAATGATGGAGTGTCGGGAAAGTCTTCTGAATCAAGAAGCATTTCTCCTTTCACAGAATACGGAACCGGTTCCATAGCAAATGAACAGGAACTTGAAATAAATACTGCAATACACAGCAGACAAAATCTAAATCCTTTCATGTTTCATCCTTGCTATTTCCTTTTTATAAAAGGAAATAACCTCCCTTAACGGGGTCATCATACGGCTTGAGATTGTATTTAGTTTTCGGGTAGCTTCCTTGTAATCTTTTAAGGAAATGCTTTGTTCCGTACTGTCCAGAACTGCATCTGCCGTATATACCCGGAAACAGGTAATGCGTTCAGGAGAAATGAAATCTGTCTTTGAATTAAGTCTTGCGTATCCTTCTTTTGTTCCCGAAACCTGAACCTTTCCTGTTTTTGCATCCTTGCAGACAAACACTCCGTTGTCATTTGTTATCCAGGTGCCATAGTTCACATTATTAATACTGACCGTCACATAAAAATCCGGTACAGGTTTATTATTTTCATCAAGAATCATTCCGGTAAAATTGATCTGCCGTTCGAACTGTTTTGTTGAAGAACAGGAAACCAGAATCACCGCCAGAAAGGCCGCCATAACATATACAGCTTTATTCCGCATTTTTTATTTTTCCCTCCTTGTCTTTATAAAACACCACGTTTTTTCCGTCGGAATGGGTTATTGCTCCAAGCTTCAGGTTTATTGAATCTTTTCTTTCATTAGGTCTTTGAACTTTCTTTTCTGCCTCTTTCACCGGACTTTCAGATTTCATCCAGGCCGATACACATGTAAATAAGGAAAGATCTTGTTCCCCCTGAAAAGTTTGCTTTCTTCCTGAATTCGTAAAGGAAATCTCACAGAAAAATGAATCTTTCTTTTCCTGGAATATTTTGAATGACAAAATGCCCTTCTGGTTTTCGTCCATGACTTTTTCTAATTCCATAAGGATTTCTTTCAGATTGTTTTTTCCGGATCTGAAAGAGATTCCTGAAGGAGCAAGGTTTTCTTTTTCGATTTTCCCTCCGCCAGAAGTTATTGCCCCGCGGATTTTCTCCATTACAGCTTCAGGAAGATTCTCTGTAGAGTATTCACTTCTATTTGAAGGTTTACGGAACAAACATGAAAAAACCGGAATAGAATCAACCAGGCTCACTTCGCTGTAAGTTCCTTCAAGACCTTCGTTAATAAGAACGCCTGGGTAACAGTTCTTCACAGACAAGGCCAGAATTTCGTTTCCATTGGTACATGACCATTCAATTCTGTCAGAACTGGCTGTATCCGGAATTGCTTTATAAGCCTTAACGAACAAAGGCTCTTCCTGAACCGTAGATTCTGTATTCTTCACTTCTTCCAGAAGTCCGGCGTTTTTTCTGTTCTCTTGACCTGAGACAAACCTCCCGAACAGGAGTGCCAGAAACAGTATCCCGGTGCCCATAAGAAGAATCCTTCCGCCCGGTTTTTCTCTTTCGAAAAAGCCTTCAGCTGAAAGTTTTTTCCCGGGGTACCGGATCCGGTATTCTCCGAGCCTCAGTTTTTCCATAACGGCAACATCTGCAAAGATTCCTTTCCCTTTCATACGGATCCGTGATTCATACAAGTGATCATTTCCAAAACAAGGGTGGCGCTTTTCCAGTTCTGTATACAGAAAATCTTTTATACGATGGTTCAGGATTATTCCGAAAGGAACCGCAATGCTGTAAATCTCGTAATCATCTTTAGAAATCTGTTGTTTCATTGTCAGTTTTCCTCTGATACACTTCCCCTTTACCGTAAGGCCCGGTCCATATTCCATAAAAAACAGTCTTTCCTTCTGTGTCCCGGCTGTTCCGGATTTCATATCCGATATAATCAAGATTCCACATTTTTCCGCATTCCTGTTTCCATTCATCAAGAGACTGATACCCGAGCCCTTTGCATGCATTTCTGAAACTTTCCGATACAAACTTAAGGCATTCAGTTTTCTGCTGGACTTCATTAGCCCTTGAGTTTATTTTTACAAACCCCTTCAATTCGGAAAAAATTCCCGAAGCAAGAAAAACAGAAAGAGCACTGGTTACCATCAAATCACTCAAGCCCATTTACCTGACTCCTGTTCATTTCATTTTCCATGTTCTGAATTTCAATGTATTCTTTCTGCCATCTGGAATGTCTGGATACAGCTTCAATTCTTGCAGCCGACACTGCCATTAGGATGCTTCCCAGCACTGCAACAGTCACAAGTTTTTCCATACGTTTACTTCCATGAAACCACATCCTCATTTTCGCCCTGCCCGCCTTCTTCTCCGTCGGCACCATAGGAGAAAAGTACATAGGGCAGACCTTCAGGAACCTGTGCGGGCATAATGGAGCTGTCACGGGAGAGATACTGATAATTTCTTCCCCACGGATCTTTGGACGGTTCTTTTTGGAGATAAGGACCGTTCCAGTTTTCCGGGACCGGGTAGAAGTAAGGTTTCTGCCACAAGGCACTGAGCCCCTGTTCTGTGCTTGGAAACCTTCCGCAGTCAAGAAAATAGGACTGGAGAGCCGAGCTGAACTGTTCAATCTGATTCCGTGCTGAGATTTTACGCGACATAGAGATGAGCCGTCCTGCAGACACTGTTGAGCCTGCTGCCAGGATTGCGACAATACTGAGAACGGCAATTGTTTCAACGAAGGTATATCCATCGTCATACTTTTTTCTCTTTCCATTTTTAAACTCCTTCATTTTTATCCTCATTTTTTTACATAATTCCGTACCCTGAAAAAACCGGAAGAAACAGTTTTACAGTAACACTGAAAAGGAATCCTCCTGCTGCAAGAATAAAAACCGGTTCAACCAGAAGAAGAACGGCTTTGCGCCTTTTCTCGTCTACCTGTTTTATTGATGCTGCTATTCTCATAAGTACGTCATCTTTATTTCCTGTTTCACGGGCCAGATAAAGCGCCCTTTCAATTTTTTCTTTGGTTCTGAAGCTGCAAACCTTTTTCCCGAATTCCTGTGAAAATGCAGTTTTTGTATCAACACCAAACTCAAGCTTTTCTTTTACTTTCAGAAAGGCATTTCCAAGAGGTGTGGAAAAATCTGAAACTGCGGCTGCAAAACCTACTGCAGAAGCAAAACTCAATCCTTCCTGGGTAAGAAAACCTGCCGCCAAAAATGCCTCATACAGCCGGCTTTCTTCGGAAATTCTTTTGATAAGACAGATCAGAAAAAGCGAAACCAGAAAAGTAAATGAAAAGCTGACGATGATTTTCTGAAAAGCAGCACTTTTCTGTATTCCGAAAAACCCTGAACTTCCCCAGAAACGGCTGTCTGAAAGAAGAAGCCCTGTTAAGACTGCGAAAGAAACAATCAGAATAAAAAACGGATATATCAGGGCACTTTGAACAGAAGCTTTCACTTCTTCTTTACGTGAATTTCTTTCTTTCAGAAATGAAAGTATTGTCAGAATATTTCCCGTGTGTTCCGAAAACGAAAAGAAATCTATTTCATTCTTTTCGAACCGAATGTACTCGCATGTTCGTAATGCACCTGAAAGAGAATTTCCTTTTTCGATTTCGGATGAGAGATACCCTGCTGTTTTCCTGATTTTCTGGTTCGTCATGCGCGACTCAGATAAAATCATCAAAGACTGATACAGCGTTAACTCTTCGCGGATCAATTCTTCAAGGCTTTCAATAAATATCTTTTTGCACTGGAAATTTCTCACAGCGATTCCTCCCTGCGTCTTCCATAATTCAAACGAGGATTCAGTCCTTCCGAGATTCTTCTTCCAAGATTTCCAATCATTTCCCGGGCATTCGAAAAATGCAGGAAGGCCTTATCAAGGTCCGCACCGCTTCCATTTTTCTTTATTGTTTCTGGTAAGCTTTCTTTTGCCACCGCAATGTCTGCGTATAACAAAGGACCTTCATCCGTATATTCCAGGTCCTGAAGGATTACCCCGCGCAGGACAGATGCCAGTATTTCTGAAGAGCAGCCAAGATCCTTCAGTCGGAGGAAAGATGATGCCACACTGTCTGTATGCAAGGTTGCAATTACAAGATGCCCTGTCATGCTTGCACGTAAAGCCGTTGCTGCACTTTCAGAATCGCGGATCTCACCGATCATGATTATGTCCGGATCCTGCCGGAATATTGATTCAAGAGCCGAGGAGAAAGTAGTTCCGTTTTTTTTATCTATACGTATCTGGGTAACACCCGGAATTACATATTCCGGAGGATCTTCAAGGGAAACAATCTTCAATGATTCTTTTTCGTTTCTGATTCTTTCCAGGAGAATTGCTGCCGCTGTTGTTGATTTACCGCTGCAGGTTGCTCCGCATATAAGGAGGAGCCCGTTTGCGGCGGAGCCCAGAACATTCAGGGCACTTAACTGGCGGTCTGAAAAGCCAAGTTTTTCAAGCACAAGAGGAAGTCTTTTTGAATCCAGAAGTCTGAGAACTACTGATTCATCATTTTCAGACCGGTCACCAACTACAGGCATTACAGAAACCCTTACGAACAAAGGGTTTTCTTTTCCATATACAAAACTTCCATCCTGACTTTTTCGCTTATCAAGAACATTCATCCCCGCCAGGAGTTTGATTCGTAAAATCAGTTCCGATATTCTTTCCTTTTGAATTACCGCATAAGTTTCCAGTTTTCCCGATCTTCGGATTCTGATTGTATTGCTTTCTATATGGATGTCTGTTATGCCGTTTTCCCTTCCGTCTTTCAAAATAGAATCCAGAAGAAGAATTGCAGCTGCTTCTCCGTTTTCTTTCCGCTCATTTATTTCCTGTGCGTTTTCCCGGTCTCCCGTTTCCCTGAACAACCGTGAAACACAGTTACGTACTTCTTCGTGAGTTCCGGAAATCATTTCAATTACAGGCAGAGTTTTGAATGAAGCGTCCGCTTTGTCTTCGCGAAGGACTGCCGCAACATGATTGAGAAATGCTTTTTCCAGCCTCTTTTTCAAAAGCATATCTTCTGCATTTTCTGAAATGAATTTTATATATGCTCCTTTCTGCTCCATAACTGCCACCCCGTTATAGAGACAATATGCGGGCGTCAGTTTGAACTGGTAATTCTGCATAAGCCCTCCTTTCTTTTTTCAGCCCATTCTTCGTTATATGGATTTTTTTCGTTTACACAGATTTCCGTTTCACTTTCAATGTAGGGAACCAGGTAAATCATCATCTGAGTTTTTTCTGTCTCTTTTGATTCAGCTTTGAAGAATTTTCCCAGAAGCGGAATTTTTGAAATGAACGGTGTTCTTGAGTTGTTTTTCGATTCACTTGATTGAACAAGCCCGCTAAGAATTACAGGTTCTCCGCTCTTTCCTTTAACTTCAGTTGTTACAGTTTTCTCTGTGGTTGGAGGCGGGTTCCCGGAAACCTGAGAAGTATCTGTTCCCCGTCTTGAGACTGAGGCTGTTACTGTACTGGTGATAATTCCGCCGTCGCCAACCCAGCCGGAAACATCAAGTTTAAGGCCGGATACAATCTCTCTTGTTACTCCTGAATACACAGGTTTCCCGGTTTCAGGGTCCACATTGTTATCCCGGTAACGGAAAGTCTGGGTATTGGAGAAAGAAATCGGTTTCCCGGCTACTCCATGCAAAGATGTATCTGCAAATACCTTTGTTTTATTTCGTGAAATTGAAGCCTGAAGAGATGCGGCAAAATCAAGTCCGAATGCTCCGATTACATTCAGATTAAAACTCATTACGTTCCCAAGCTGGGCTGATGCAGAATTCATATCCCCTTTCTGCAATGTTTTTGCAGAAAAATTACTGGCCCAGATGTTTTCTTCCGAATCTTCATACTGCAGGATCAGAAGATCATATCTAAGTCTCACCGGAGCCCTGTCGCAAAGTTCTATTTCTTTTTTCAGTTTTTCGTAAGCTTCCTCGGTGCCCGTATAAAACAGACCGCAGTTTCCGTCGGCGGCAACCACCGAAGCTTTGTCTACTGATGGCGGGAGCTTTGAAAGGAATTCTTCTGCCTTTATGTTCTTAAGGTTTATGAAAAAAGATTTCTGCTCCCTGTCTGACTGATTTATAAAACTTTCGAGAACACTTTTTTCATTTTCAGATACATTGGCCCAGAATCCTTCGTTTCCCGGAAGCGAAATCGTTTCGATTTTGGGGAAACGTTTTGAAACAAGCTGAATCATTTTTTCGGCCTGAATAAACTTCAACGGGAAATATACCCAGCTGAATTTTCCGGAAATTATTCCGTTACGAAGTTTTGCATTTGCACTGATGTAATAAACTCCATCAATCAGAGAACATTCAAATCCATTCTGAAGACAAACGGTTTCAAGGCCTTCCGTGAAACTTGAAGACTGAAAAACTGCTCTTGTTATTTTTGTATCGCTTGCCGAAAGCAGACAGAATGGTTTTCCGGCTTTTCTGAAATACTCTTCCATAACGTCGCAGAAAAGCGCATTCTTTAGGTCGAAATCCCATGCATCGTTTTCCTGTTTTTCGATTTTTACAAGACCTGCTGAACGGATTTCGCCTCTCTGTGATGTCTGCTTTCCGATATGGTAGCCGGTATCTGTTGACTGAAGCTCATAACCTGGGAAACAGCGTACGATATTTTTAATGAGTTCATCTTCCGTCTGATTCTTTAACTGTACAGACAAAGTCTGTACCGGAAGAGATTCATATGTAATTACAGAATTGAGGGTTCCCGAAATTTTCTCGATCAGATTCAGAGGTGAACAGTCATAGGAGAAAACTGTATGCTTATCATCTTCAGACAAGATCTTAACACGGGAAACTGTCCAGTATTCTTCGTTCTTCTCAAGAAACAGGCGCGACGACTTAACAAAAGCCTCAAATGCAGTTTCGAAATCCTCTCCCACGAATTTAAAATCCGTTTTCCCTGAAACCGTATCATCAGTAATAATGGAAATGCCCGAATCAACAGAAACAGCGTATACGATATCCCGGATTTCACAATCCGAAAAATCCCAGGAGATTTTCCCTTGCGCCCATAGACTGGTTTTAGAGGAAGCACTAAGGAAAATAAAGAATAAAACAACATAAAGCTTTGACTTTTTCATTCAGAAAACCCTCGCCTTATGTATTTCCCGGAAATAAAAAAAACGGCAATATAACTGCCGTTTTTAACAAAAAAAAGAGAAAATCGTTATTTTTTCAGGTTTTCTATCTGATCTTAGTTTTCAGAAGATGTGCTTTTGCGTTTTCCGGACTGATCGTGCAGGCATAGTCTGCAGCACGGAGGGCATTCTGGTTATCACCAAACGCAAAGTAGATTGAGGCAATGCGGTAGAAAATTTCCGAACGAAGCGAAGAGTCAGTTTCCCGGGCAGCGGCTTTTCCGTAAAGGTCCAGGGCTTTATCCTGTTTTCCAAGAGCATAGTAAACTTCGGCCAGGTTCATGGCCGAAACAGTGCTGACCTTTGGAGAAATATCTTTTGTGCGGTTACCTGCACTTTCAAATACACAGTATTCGTAAAGACGCAGAGCTTCTTCGGTACGTTTGTGGCGCACGGCAAAGAAAGCGGCCAGTTCACTGTCTGGCACTGCCTGTGTGCGTACGTTCAGTGAAGCCTGCTCAAAGAATCCGTCTTTAAGATTGTAGCTGTAGCGGTCGGTCATGTATTTACGGAAAAGTTCTTCGGCGGCTTCTTCCTGGCCTGTTCCAAGGAGGAATACAACGGCGTACTGAACAAGAATGTCGTGATAACGGACAGTTTCTGAAGAACTTGATTCCAGAAGCTTCCAGAGGTCTGTGGTCTTGTCTTTTACCGTAAGACCCGGATTCATTTTGTAACGCAGGTCAAGTTTTTTAATGTACAGATAAGGATCATTCAGTTCGGAAAGCCCCTGGTCAATGCGTTCAAGAGCATCAGAAACAGGAATTTTTGCACGGCTGTCGTAGCGTTCCATTTCGCGGCTGAAGATTCCGGCTTTGCGTAAAGCGGCAGTTTCGTCATCTTCCCTCCGCATCTGGTTTGAGTTCCATGCAAAATCAGCATAGGCTATAAGGCCCGGAACGTATTCAGGAAAGTTCACTACCGAATATGTAAGGAGTTCCGCAGCATAATGGTCGTTGCCTTCCCGGTTTTCGCTTCTGGCAGTATTTACTACAAGAAGCGGAAGGATTCTATTATCGCTTCCGGTAACATCTGAAATATCCCGGGAATTTACATACTTCTGAATGATTTTCTGTGCGGCCTTTCGGGATGCGGCTTCGTCTCCCAGTGCCAGGAATGAATCTGCTTCAAGAGCCGAAATACTGATATCTGAAGACATAGATCCACGGCTCTTTCCAAGACTTTCAAGGAAGCGGCTTCCTTTACGGCAGGCATCAATGGCGGTGTAATAATCTCCCGCATCGAAGTTTACCATTGCCCAGAACCAGGCATCATCTGCATCATTGAAGGAAGCAGGCGTAAGGTTTGCAGCCTGTTCGTATAATCCTTTTGTAAGGAAGAATGCAGCACAGTTACGGATCCATACAGGATTCAGACTGGCGTTATAAGAATCGTAAAAGAGGTCAAAGAATCTCTGGTCTTTGTAAGATCCTGCAAAGGAATCAGGCTTTGTACGGAATACAGCTTCGGCATAGATTGATGCATACTTTGTATTTTTAAGGATTCCTGTTACTTTTTCTGCTTCCTGGATTTTCCCGTTATTCAGAAGAAAGTTTCCGTAAACAGCACAGAGTTCAAGATTCTTCGGATTTTTCTTTACTGCTTTTTCAAGAAGTTTTTCGGCTGCCTGCTTTTCGCCTAGCAGTGAATAACGTTTGTAAATTCCGATGTAGACCCAGGAATCATAAACTTTGCGGGAGAGTTTTTTCAGCTCTTTAACGGCATCTTTTGTCTGATTCTGGGAAATGAGAGCGTCTACCGTATCAAAGCGGTTAACGCTTGAAACAGCCCTGGCTCTTGTGGAACAGCCTGCAAGAAGTGCAGACAGAGTTAAAATAAAAAAAGCGCTCTGAGCGAATTTACTTACACCAGTGAGTGCATTTTCTATTCTTCTCAAAGCGCCCTCCTAAAATTATTTGGAAATGTTGTCCAGAACAGCGTTTACAAATCTGTAACTTCCGTCTTCTCCGTACTTCTTTGCAATTTCTACGGCTTCGTCAATTACCACTTTCTTGTCTTCCGACTGGAACAAAAGTTCATAAACACTTGATCTGAGGATAGCCAGTGTTACTTTGTTTACGCGTTCCATTGTCCATGAAGAAGAAAGATGATCTGAAATCTGTCTGTTGATTTCATCCATGTGTTCTACAGCACCATTGATGATGAATGCTGCAAATGTTTCAGCTTCTTCGTCTTTTTTTTCTACCCATGTAAAGCTTACTACATCTTCAAGTGGAAGACTTCCTACATCCCATGAGTAGAGTCCCTGAAAGGCAAGGACTCTTCCGTTTCTACGTGACACTTAGTTACCCCAGTCCAAAAGCTTGTTCAATGCATCGCCAGTTTTCTTGCGATCTACGTTTTCTGCTGTGTTCAGTTCTTTAGAAATGTCTGTTGCGGCCTTCTGTACGTACTGAAGCTGGAACTGCTGTGTAAGGTTTCCGCGGATGTAGTCATAAACTGTTACAGTTGTTTCAGGCTGAACGATATCACTGATTCCCAGCATTTTTGCTGCGTACTTTTTCATGATAACGATCATTCTGAAGTCCTGTGGAGTTTCATTCAGGTCTGAAATTGTTCCTTCATTATTAGAGAAGATGAACAGAAGATCCTGGTAAGTCATTCCCAGTGACATTGCGAACGGTTCTGTTTTCTGAACGAGTACCTGTCCGGCCTGATATCCTGAACCTTCAATCTTGGCCTGAACTTCGGCCTGTTCAATTGTCAGTTTCTTATCAATAATCTTGTTTCTGAGGTCGTTGCATTTTGTTCTTGCGGCTTCAGGGTTGCTTCCTTTTGGTACGATAACCATGAACATTTTCATCATGTCGTTCCATACAAAAGAAGTTTTGTTGCTTTCGTAGAAGGCACGAATCTGATCATCACTTGGAGCTACTTTCTGAAGTTCTGCCTGTTTCTGTGAAACGATGTACTGCTGGGCAATAAGCTGGTTTTTAAGATAAGCCTTGTATTCAGCAGTATTCATTCCTACCTGATTGCGAAGAAGGTCATCCAGTGAACAGTTGTATGTTTTCTGGATAAGGTCAGAAAGTTCTTTTTCTGTAACCTGTGCACCAACCTGCTGGCTCATTGTCTGCAGGAAGTACTGGTTTACTGCACTGTCGGCAAGTGTAACGCCTGTTTTTGCAGCAGCCTGAAGAATAAGTTTTTCTTCAATAAGGGCTTCAAGAACCTGCTTCTTTTCGTCAGCTGAAAGTTTTTTTCCGGCCTGCTTTTCGTATGTTTCACAGCGGCTTTTGAGCTGTTTAACTGTAATAGATTCGCTTTTGTTGTACTTTACAACAGCAAGAACCTGAAGATCAGACTGGGCAAAAACAGCAGCTGTAGTTGCCAGAAGAACAAATAATGCTAAAACAATCTTTTTCATAAAACTTTATTCCCCACTTGAGAAGCAATTTACTATATAAAACACTCCCCAAGATACTTAGTTACATTTTTTTTAGTTTTCCAGTGGAAGACCACCAGAAATTGTTGCGCGGATACGGCGTACACCGGCAGATGAAGACTGTTCTTTTTCAATCTTGAAGTCTCCGATCTGGGCTGTGTGCTGAACGTGAGGACCACCACAAACTTCCTTAGAGAACCAGTCAGTTTTTGGATCCTTACCGATTGTATAAACCTTAACTTCTTCACCGTATTTGCTTGAGAAGAGAGCGCGGGCACCTTCGGCTTTTGCTTCGTCCAGAGTCATGATGCGCATATCAACAGGAAGGTCAGCCTTGATCTGTTCATTTACGATGTCCTGAACTTTCTGAATTTCTTCTTTTGTCATAGGGCGTTCGAAAGTGAAGTCAAAGCGCATACGTTCGTTGTTGATATTTGAACCTTTCTGTGCAACCTGGTCACCAAGAACGTTAACCAGAGCCTGCTGCAGAAGATGTGTAGCTGTATGGTATTTAGTTGTAACTTCAGACTGTTCTGCAAGACCACCCTTTGCGGCACCTGCATCAGCAGTTTTTGAAGCTTCCTTGTGTTTCTTTTCTGCTTCCTTGAAACCTTCAACATCAACTGTGAATCCGTTTTCAGAAGCCAGTTCCTGTGTAAGTTCCAGCGGGAATCCGAAAGTATCGAAAAGACGGAAAGCAACTTTTCCTGAGATCTCTTTTTTAGGATTCTTCATAAGGTTTGGAAGGAGGCGCTGGAATTCCTTTTCACCGTTTTTTAGGGCTTCGCGGAATTTTGCTTCTTCCTGTGTAAGTTCAGACTTAACTTTCTGAGCGTTCTGTTCAAGTTCAGGGTAAGCGTTCTTGAAGTTTTCGATTACAGTTGCTGCAATTTCTGCCAGGAAGTCTTTATCGATTCCAAGCTTCATTCCTTCGCGAACTGCACGGCGGATCAGACGGCGGAGAACATAACCTGCTCCGATGTTTGAAGGTGTTACACCTTTCTGGTCACCAAGAATGAATACAGAAGAACGTGAGTGGTCAGCAATAATGCGAACACTGCGGTCTTTTGTTTCATCTGTTCCGTATTTGTAGTTTGAAAGAGCTTCGATTTTATTGATGATTGGCATGAAAACTTCTGTAAGGTAAACAGATGTTTTTCCCTGAAGAATACAGTTTGTTCTTTCAAGACCCATACCTGTATCTACGTTCTGTTTTGGAAGAGGAATAAGAGTCTTTTCATCTTTGCGTTCGAACTGCATGAAAACGTTGTTCCAGATTTCCATCCAGTTGGCGCTGTCTGTGCCTTTGTTTGAACCTGCTGGTGGAAGACCTTCTCCAACCCAGTAGAAGATTTCTGTATCAGGACCACAAGGACCTGTAGGACCTGCTGCCCACCAGTTGTCGCTTGCAGGAAGGTATGCAATTTTGTCTTCCGGCATACCAACTTCTTTCCAGTAACCTGCAGCTTCTTCATCGCGAGGAGCGTTTTCGTCACCGGCAAAAACTGTTACAGAGATTTTTTTAGGATCCAGAGCAAGCCACTGTGGACTTGTAAGGAATTCATAAGAGAATGCAATAGAATCTTTCTTGAAATAGTCACCCAGAGACCAGTTTCCGAGCATTTCGAAACAAGTAAGGTGGCTTGGGTCACCTACTTCATCAATATCACCGGTGCGGACACATTTCTGATAGTCTGTAAGACGTGTACCTGCAGGGTGTTTTTCACCAAGAAGGTAAGGAACGAGCGGATGCATACCGGCTGTTGTAAAGAGAACTGAAGGATCATTTTCAGGAATTAAAGACTGGCCGGAGATTTCTGCATGGCCTTTTGATTTAAAGAACTCAATATATTTTGAGCGTAATTCATTAGCTGTCATAATAGATTATTCTATTATTTAAGCCCGAAATTTTCAATATAAAGATACAGAGGTCACCTAAAGATTCTGGGCTCTTGTAAGCTGCCAGACTCTTCCTTCGGTGGCAAAACAGTCTTTCGGTGTGATTTTTACAGGTGTAAGAATCAGATTATCCTCATCTACCACAGTCTTTTCCACGGTTTTTGTCTTTTTTCCGTTTTTTACTGTTTCGGTAACAACTTTTGTTCCGAAACTCAGGGAATATTCAGACCCCATTTCGGAAAATCCTTCTACAGGACGCATCTGAAGAACAATCGTGTCTCCAACGCTGAAAATTGAAAAAATACCCTGCTCTGTTTCCATTCCGGTATTTGCGGAATAAGAAAAACCGTTGAATGCAAGGGATGCTGTATCATCCGAAGTTTTCCAGATGCCGCCTGTTACTTTTTTTGCAAAGGAATCAGTACCGCTTTTTGCAGACGAATGATTAAAGTTGTAGGATGCACCGGTTTTCTTGTACTGGCCGTCCCAAAGGGAACTTTCGGCAATAACCATGTGAACATCATCACGGACTGTAACGCGGATTTCGTCAATTCCGGTAAGCATGATATCAAAACGACGGTGAAGGCTGGAAATAATTGAGTTTGTTGTAGCAAGATAAATACCGTTATGACGGAGTTTTGATTCTTCCCAGTTGTAAACTTCTTCTGTATCCCCGTTCAGGAAGATGATTTCCCGGGCATCGTAATTAAAATAGAGATAGCGGATTGTATTATCGTTGTTGGAAGTCTTGTACCAGAGGCCGTCCATAAAACCGGCAAACGTTTCTACAGTTCCGTCCTGAATACGTGAAAGTTCACGGGCAGCAAGACGGCTGGCGGTAACTGTTGTAGTTCTGTTGAATTCATAACGTCCGGTGGAAGAATTCCAGCGGTATTCAGTCTGAATCTGGTTCAGCCCCTGGGAAGCAGGTTTTTCCCCTTCCCCTTCGGTTTTGTCTGAACTGTAAACCCATACGGAATAGCTTTCTCCGTTGGAAATGGCAAGTTCGTAACTTTCCGGACGTTCAGTCTGCTGGATGAAAACTGTTCCGTCAGATGAGAAAGACCCGATGTTCACAATGTCTACAAGGGAACCTGACTTTTTGCAGAGGAAGATGTTCATGACATAATCCCCTGAATCCTCAAAGCCCTGATAGACCAGAGCCTGGGTATGGTTTCCAATAACATCAAGCGCTGAATATGAGAATGTACCGGTCTTTGAGATTTTTGTAGGAATATCGGCCGCCCGTTCGTATTTCTTTGTTTCCGGTTCATAAAGTCCTGCTACGATGTGGAGGAACGGAGAATCAGCTTTGCGGACAATTACGATCTGGTCGTCGTAAGCATCGTTGTCAAAATCAAAAATCAGTGTACTGATAAGGGTTTCAGAAGATGAAAGAGTAATAAAAGAAGTAAATGTTTCGTTTCCGAGGGCATCTTCACTTTCATGATTTTCGTTCTGCGAACTGGAAGCATATTTCGGGTTTACGATTTTTGCCTGATTTGAACCGCGTTTTTCATAGCGGGAAACGTTACGCGAAATAACAAGGAAAGCTCCAAGAACTGCTATTACCAATATAAATGAAACTGCCACAATTTTTGATTTCATACCATAACTCTAAACTATTTTTGTTATAAAAAACAAGAGATTGCTTTGTGGACTTTTCAAGTGAAGAAAACTATTTTATAGTATGTGTATAAAGTGATTGGAGAATTTTGACATTTTACACACATTATTGGAGGAACAAATGAAAAAAGCACTATTTTCTCTCATGACTGCCGCAGTTCTGTTCACAGCAGTTTCATGTGCCTCAAATCCGGCCGGAGGAAAAGAAATTGCCGGAATAACCACAACCTTTGACAGGGATGAAGCACTTAAAGACACTGGCAAAGTTCCAATGAAAGACATGACCGGTATTGAAATCGCATACGACATGACAACCGGATGGAATCTTGGAAACACCTTTGATGCAGAAGCACGCGGACTTGGAGCTGAAACAGCATGGGGACAGCCAAAAACAACAAGAGCCATGATTGACGGCCTTGCAAGATCAGGAATCAAATCAATCCGTATTCCTGTAAGCTGGCACTTCCACAACCTGGACAAAGAATACACTGTAGATTCTGACTGGACAAAGCGCGTAAAGGAAGTTGTTGACTGGGCAATTGAAGACGGAATGTACGTTATCCTGAACGTTCACCACGACAACTATGGAAGAAATTCCGCTATGCCATACGGTGGCGGTTACTACCCTAACGAACTGAACAAGGATGAATCCCTCAAGTTCCTGGTTAACACATGGGCCCAGATTGCTCTTGCGTTCAACAACGGTTATGACGAACATCTGGTTTTTGAAACACTGAACGAACCACGTCTCCGCGGAACTCCACAGGAATGGAATTTCTCAAGTTCAAATCCTATAACAAAAGAAGCCCAGCAGGTTATCAATGAATTCAACCAGGCCATTGTTGATACAATCCGTGCATCAGGCGGAAACAACGCAAACCGTCTTATTCTTGTTCCTGGCTATGCCTGTACACCGGCTGTTGTTCTTTCTTCTGACTTTGTAGTTCCACTTGACCCTGCCAACAAAGTTGGTGTAGCAGTTCACATGTACTCACCTTATCCTTTCGCAATGGACCCTAAAGGACCTGCAAAATACCAGCAGAGAATGGCACAGGAACTGAACACAACATTCAAATCTCTTGAAGCAAAATATGTAAAGAAAGGAATTCCTGTTGTAATCGGTGAATACGGTGCCACAAACAAAGACAATCTTGAAGACCGCTGTCTGTGGTTCAATACATTCATCCGCCAGACAAGAAAGATGGGCATTCCTTGTTTCCTGTGGGACAACAACGTTCCATACAAAGATTCAAAAGGATACGAAGAAAAATACGGTTTCTACAACAGACGTGAACAGAAATGGTATTTCCCTGAAATCACAGAAACAATCATTGAAGCAGTAAAATAAAACTTTAAGAAAATCAAAACTGCAACAAAAAAAAGGCTTTCGGCAGGATCTGCTGAAAGCCTTTTTCATTACTCTCTCCTTATCACAGAGAATTATTCCCCGTGATAGTTGATAAGTGTTGTTACCTTTGCAGGTGCAAGTACTTTTTCATAGTTCAGGTCAGGAAGCCCGATAACACCAAAGAAATCTGTTACAGTTCCGCCGCCCATTTCGATAAGCTTCTTTGTAGCTTCAAGAGTTCCGCCTGTAGCAATGAGGTCATCTACAACAAGCACTTTGGAACCGTGCTTTACGTCAGATTTGTGAACTTCAATTTCTGCAGTTCCGTATTCCAGTGCATAGCTGCATGAGAAAGTATCTCCAGGAAGCTTACCCTTCTTACGGATCAGAATAAGTGGAACACCAAGGTGTTCTGCAAGTGAACTTGCAAAAATGAACCCGCGTGATTCAACGGCAGCAATGGCATCGATTTCTGAATCTTTATAAATTGCATACATTCTGTCCAGACAGAACTTGAATGCCTTTGGGTTCATGAGGATTCCGGTTACATCATAAAAAAGAATTCCCGGTTTTGGAAAATCCGGCACACGGCGGATTGCTTCATCAATAATTTTTACATCTTCTGTCATAATGCATCTATTCTAATACCGCCCTCTCGTTTCCGCAAGCATTCCCCGGAGAAAAGAATAAACGCAGAGCTTGATGAGGGGGGGGATAAAACTCTGAAAAAATGGGGCCCCGCAACGCGAGCTTGTGCATTCGAAGGCATAAGTCCTCGCTTCGCTGCAGGATGCTCAAGCCGCGATTTCGCGGCGACTTAAATAATTTCCTATATGCAAACAACCGAAGGTCGTATGCCTTCGATGCACAACTCGCTGCGCCCCATTTTTTCAGTCTATACTCCGCTTCTCAAGCTCTCCTTTTATATAAGAACCAGAGGACACATGTCCCTTATGGAACGATTCGCGTTGCGGGGTCCCATTTCTACCATCCTTTCCACTTTCCCCGTTTTACAAAAATGCAGGGCTTGTAATGACTTTACAGCCCATCAAAAATGGGGCGCAGCGAATTCTGCCAAAGGGACATCCCGCAGTGAGCGAAGCGAGCGAGGACATATGTCCCTTATGGCAGGATTCGCAATGCGGGGCCCCATTTTTGAAAGATGCAAAATTATCTATTACAAAACCTGCAATTTTGATAAAATTATCCTATTATGGCAAATCCTACAGACTTATCGAAAATGAGAAACATCGGCATTATGGCTCACATTGATGCCGGAAAAACAACTACTACAGAACGTATTCTTTATTACACAGGAAAAATCCACAAGATTGGTGAAATTGATGACGGTCAGGCCACAATGGACTGGATGGCTCAGGAACAGGAACGCGGAATTACAATCTGCTCTGCCGCCACAACTACTTACTGGAAAAATCACCAGATCAATATTATCGACACACCGGGCCACGTAGACTTTACTGCAGAAGTTGAACGCTCACTCCGCGTACTGGACGGAGCTGTTGCAGTTATCTGTGCAGTTGACGGTGTTCAGCCTCAGACAGAAACTGTATGGAAACAGGCCGACGAATTTGCCGT
>JAZLIM010000020.1:0-5724 GCA_045617385.1 Treponema sp. | reverse complement strand
AATTTCCACTCATGCAAACGACCGCAGGTCGTATACTTCCCCCTACCCCTGAAACTTAGAAACCTATTCTACGTCGAATCCGGCTTCCTTGAAATATTTCTTTGCACCAGGGTGGAATGGAACTGAGCATCCTGTTACAGCCTTAGCAGCTGAAACTTCCTTTCCTTTTGCGTGTGCTGTTCCAAGTTTGTCCAGGTTTTCGAAAAGAGTTTTTGTCATTTCGTAAACTGTATCTGTATCAAGCTTTGCACTTACAGCAAGAGTAGCTTTGATTGCCAGAGCCTGTGTATCATCTTCTGTTCCCTTGTATGTACCGCCAGGAATTTTTTCTACAGTATAGAAGCTGTATTTGTCTGCAATGATTTTTGCGTGTGCATCATCAATAGAAATCAGTTCAAGACCTGCTGTGAATGCAAGTTCCTGAAGGGCAGCATTTGGAACACCGGCTGTAATGAAACATCCGTCCAGAGTTCCGTTCTGGATACCATCTGCAGATTCTTTGAATGAAAGGTTTGCTTTCTTGATGTCGTTGAAAGTCATTCCGTAACCTTCAAGGATCTGTTTTGCGTTGAATTCAACTCCTGAACCGGCGTCACCTACAGAAATACGTTTTCCGCGGAAATCATCGATTGTTTTGATTCCTGAGTTCTTTGATACAGCAATCTGTACAACTTCAGGATAAAGAGTTCCGATAGTTGCCAGGTTTGGAAGTGCGTTGCCTTCGAACATGTCTGATCCGTTGTAAGCATAGTCCATAACGTCGTTCTGAACTGTACCGAATTCAGCTTCACCGCGGCTAATAAGACGCAGGTTTTCAGCAGAAGCACCTGTTGCCTGAGCTGTAACGTTCATTCCTTCAATTCCGTCATTCCAGATCTGAGCCATAGCTCCACCGAATGGATAATAAGTACCTGAAGTACCACCTGTTGCCAGGATGTAATTCTTGTTGCTTTTCTTTGCACAACCGCTCAGAAGAACAGCTGCTGCAGCAATAACGAGCAGAGACTTTTTCATTGAAATCCTCCAATAATTTATTTGCTAGATATTTTACTGAATTTTTTTAATTATGTCTTTTTTGCAGGTGGGTTCCCCTAAAAAAAATCCCGGCAGGAAAATTCCTGCCGGGACCTGAATTTTATAAGAAAATCAGATTAGAAACCTGCTCTTACAGAAACATAAGCTCCAAAACCACCGCCAGAGAAGGAACCTATGAATGAAGGTGAACTTGCAGAAATTCCGTAGTCCAGTTCAAATATACGGGCATTAAGTCTGAATCCGGCATAGTGGCTGAATACCTGTTTCTGGTACTGGGTGCCCAGCTGGATTGAAGCAATATTGGCACCGCAGAGCGTTACGCTCAGATCATATTCAGGATAGAACACGGCCTTTTCTGTGAACGGATACTTTACGGCAAATCCTGTTTCTGCTGAACACATAAGCCAGGTACCAAGTCCGTACCAGTCACAGCCTGCAGAAATTCTGAAAGGGCGGTTAATAATGAAGTCTACAGATTCAGTAGTAAAATCGCTTGTATCTGAAGTTGTTTCCGGAGTTTTTCCGTCCATAAGATCAGATGCATTTACTGTACCTTTGGAAGTAAACTTTGTTGACGATTTCTGGTTGAGTCTTCCAGGAACGATAGGACACTGCATGAATCCTTTTACCCTGAAACCAGGAAAGAGTTCATAGTCCATGGCACCTGCCAGGTCAAATCCGGCTCCAGCACTAATAAGTCCTAAAGCATCCGCCGGTACAGCGTTATTCTTAGACAGATCAAAAGGAGAATAAACTGCCGCTTCACCGCTTGCTTCAAAACCGAAAGTTCCGTCAGCACTGTTGCTTACTACTGCTTTAGCATTATTCAGTTCACTGTGTGCAACAGGCATAAAGATTGTCGGAGCTACAGTAAATGAATACTTTTCATTCAGAACCTTTACCGATGAGTTGAAGTAAACGAACATATCTGCATTTGCTTCAATGCTTGCAGAAATATCTTCGTTCAGTTTGTTTCCGTATGCAACGAATTCAACAATTTCTTTCGGTAAGTTGAAAGAACCCTGTACATCTACCCCGATAGAACCGTTAACTCTTACTCTGTCCAGATTCAGGTTGAATCCAGTTTCAGGAGCTACCATAGAAGTAAAGGTGATTCCCTTCTTAGGCAGCTGGTTTGCCAGTTCCCTAAGGTCAATTACGATTTCTCTCTGCATAATGTCATCAAGAAAGAATGTACTGTTGGAAACACTTACAGGAACATGTGTATAAAGTTCAAAATACCTGTCACGGAATTCAAAACCAAACAGTGAGGATGCAAAAACTGTAAGTGCTGCAAAAATTGTAAGTATCTTTTTCATCTGTTAGTTCTCCCCGAACAGAACTATTGTTCCGTCTGTCTTAAGGTTCAGATCAAAAGCCATAGAGAACACTTTGTCTCTAGGAATAGAAATTTCGCCGGCAGGAAGTGTTACTGCAAATGTCGGCTTGAACGGATATGTTTTCAGCATCTTTTTAACTTCGGCAGAAGTAATTCCGATTTCGCCGGTTGGAAGTGTTACTGTCTTTTCGGCAACATTTTCAAGACCAAGATCAATCTTAATGGAAATCTGCTGGTCTTCGTTGTAAGCGAAAGGAACATTATAAGATCTGAAACCGAGCTTAACACTTTCAATTACATCAAGGTACTTTTCCTGATCCTTGACATCTGTAGGTTCACTTCGGCTGAACAGGTCTCCCTGGTCTTTTTCCATGAACTCCATCATGTTCAGTGAAATATCATCTGTAACTTTGAATGCAAGAGGAACAGAAAGATATGCCACAACACCAATGTTTACGGTTCCCTTTTCTTTCAGCTGGTCGAACTGTTCTTTGGTAAGTTCAATTCCGCCTGTTCCACCAATGGCAACATCATATTCCACACCAAGAACACCCTTTGTTTCCATAAGTGATACAAGGTCTTTCTTTCCTGATGCCGGAGCCTTCTTGAAATCAGTAATGACTGTTTCAGTTCCTTCTTTCATCTGAATAACAGGAGGATTAACAAACAGGCTGTTTGAACCATTCAGTGTAATAAGATCTGTTTTTCCGGCTTCGTTCAAAAGCTGAGTTGTTTCGTTGTATGTTCCGGCTTTAATAGAACCTGTCATTGTGATTGAATCAAAAATATCAAGCTCAGGTTTTGTACAGTAAACGTTCAGCATCAGTTCCTTGAACTTGATTTTATCTACCAGACTCTTGTCATTAAGATTCTTTGTGATGCTGTCGAACATTTCGTCAATGTTTACGCCTGTTGAAATTGTTCCTTTCTGAGAAGCAGAAGAAGCATCAAGATTCAGTTTGAGCCATTCAAGTTTTGGAGTAACCTTGAATGAGATTTTGTATTCTTTTCCGGCTTCAACGTTCTTTACTGTAACCAGATCAGGTTCAGTTTCTGTTGCACCAGGAAGAATAACATCAACTCTGAAATCAACTTTTGCACCTGCAGTTTCTTTTCCAGGTCCTTCAATGTCATCTGCAGGTGTCTTGATTGAGAACGGTTTTCCAGTTTCGGTTCCGCTTTCAATTGTTACAATTCTGTCTGCAAGGTTCAGGAAAGCTGAATTTGCCTTGAAAGAAATGTCGTTTCCGGCAGGAAGTCCATTGATATAAGTTCCGGCCAGTTCAGATTCGCCAAGCCAGATTTTTTTCAGGTAAGCTGAAACATCTGACGGGATGTCTGCAGTATAGCTGTAAGTTCTTTCAAAAGCTGATCCGAGTTTGATTGAAGCTTCATCAATCTTTTTGATTTCTGCACTTACTCCAAGAGAAGCTGTCTTTCTGAAATCAATGTTACCGTTTACTACTGAGATTTTGATTTTTGGAGTAACACTGATATCTGCAGGAACAATTTCCATACCGGAAAGATCGGCTTTACCGTTTACCGAAGCAACAGTCATTGCCCCAGTTGTTTCAAAGTCCATCTTAACGTTCACATTGGACCATTCAGGTGGAATCTTCATTTCTCCTGTAATGCTTCCTTCTCCGACCTTACATTTCTTGAAATCAGAACCGAAAGGATTTTCTACGTTCTGAACAGGAAGGTCCAGATCATATTCATCAAGTGTAAGTCCGTATGCTCCTTCAAGAACAGCATCTTCCATTACTTCACCGATGAAACCTGCTACAGTTCCTTCGAAAACTACACTCATTCCGCTGAAATAAACAGAGGCACCTGCCAGATTTACTTCTGCAACTTTATCAAGAGTGAAAGTATATCCTGCTACAGATTTTTCAACCGGTGTTGAAAGATTTGTAAAAGAAGCTCTGGCTACAGTATAGCCGTTGTGTTTCAGGGAAACAGAAGTAACAGGACCTCTGGCGTAAATTTTCATAGTTCCTGATTCATAACGGAGTTCTCTGAAAAGGCCGCCATCTTCAACAACCATTACATCTCCGCCGGTATCACCGCCGAATTTTACAAGACCATTGATCTGTTTCTTTAGGCTTTCGGCACTGATTTCAATATCTTTTGAAAATTTTACTTCCGGAATATTGATTGCCTGATTGAATTCCTGAACATCCTGTGTAAGGTCTGCTACGTACTGAGAAAAATCAAGCGGAATCTCCTTAACCGGAATTTTTACAAGATACTGCTGGAGCTTATCACTGGCTTCCCCCGGATTGTAATCATACACGGTCATGTCCCCGCTGGAGAGTTCAGAAATCTTATCTTTTCCAAGATATTCGTTAATATCTTTGTCAATTTTGGCTACAGTAAAGTTGTAGTCGGCATTTGTCTTTAAAGACACTTTCTGCGGAACCTGCCAGTTACAGGCTGTAAGACCTGCCGTAAGAATGGCAATTCCACATAACAAACATAAGTTATGTTTCAAATTATCCTCCTCAAGTTCTTATGTATATATACTATAGACCTGCAAACGGGTTATAACTCTCACCATTATCGTACGAAGACTCAAATTTTCTGGAGTTATTGGAGTTTTTATTATCATAACGGTTTTTTGTTCCGTTTGCACTACTTTTCTTTACAACAACAACTTTACGTGCCCCAGGGTTACTTCCTGGTGTACGGGATGCAGATGCCCCGGAAGCCGGGCGTTCACCACCGGAAGAAGGGCGTCTTCCGCTTGTTCCGCCCTGTCCTATGCGGCTCATGGCGTCACTTTTCAAAGAAAGCCCGATGCGGTGGCGGTCTTTATCCAGATCGATGATTACGAACTCTTTAATGTCACCGACTTTAATTACATCCATAGGATTTTCAATAAAGTTGTCGGAAAGTTCAGAAACGTGAACCAGAGCTGTATCGTGAATACCGATATCAACAAAGGCACCAAAGTCTACAACGTTCTTGATTTTACCTGTAACCTTCATGCCTTCTTTAAGGTCTTCGAATTCCAGAACGCCTTTCTGCATGATTGGAGCGGGCATTCCGTCACGTGGGTCACGGTTTGGTTTCTGAAGTTCATCTACGATATCAGTTACAGTCTGAAGTCCCAGGTTGTATTTTTCGCAAAGAGCTTTAAGCATATCGTTTCCGATTTTTTCTTTTGCCTGAACTTTAGGAAGAATTTCACGGGCAACTTCATAGTTTTCAGGGTGAACCCATGTGTTATCAAGAGGATCTGCACTTTCAGGAATCTTAAGGAAGCCTGCGCACTGTTCAAAAGCCTTTGGTCCAAGACCCGGCACTTCCTTTAAGTTTTCGCGGCTCAGGATTTTTCCATTCTTGTC
>JAZLIM010000019.1:0-20088 GCA_045617385.1 Treponema sp. | reverse complement strand
CAACAAAATGGAAGAAGAAAAACTCCTTGAATATGCAGCCCTTGCAGAATGCAGTTCAAGCCATCCTATTGCAGTAAGCCTCCGCGATGCTTATGGAAAAGAAATTGACCGTAACCGCGTAACTGTCATTCAGGAAATTGCAGGCCACGGCCTTACAGCAGTGGTTGACGGAAACAAAATTGCCTGCGGAAACGGAAAGCTTATGGAAAGCATGAACCTGGAATACAAGACTTGTTCACATACAGGAACTGTAATTCATGTTGCCGTAAACGGTGAATATGCCGGTCACATTCTTATAAGCGATGTAATAAAGCCTGAAGCAAAAGATGCAATCGGAAATCTTAAAAAAGCCGGAGTACGCAAAACTGTAATGCTTACAGGAGACGCAAAGTCTGTTGCAGAAAAAGTAGGGCAGGAACTGGGGCTTACAGAAGTTCATGCAGAACTTCTTCCGCAGGATAAGGTTTCAGAGGTGGAACGGCTTCTTGAAGTTCAGAGTTCAGAAAAAGACGGCGGAAAGCTTGCCTTTGTTGGAGACGGTATAAACGACGCCCCGGTTCTTAGCCGTGCAGATATCGGCATTGCTATGGGAGCTATGGGAAGTGATGCAGCAATTGAAGCCGCAGATATTGTTCTTATGGATGATAATCCTGTAAAAATCGGACGGGGCATCAAGATAAGCCGCAAGTGTATCCGCATCGTTTATGAAAACATTGTTTTTGCTCTTGGTGTTAAGTTCCTTTGTCTTGTTCTTGGAGCTTTTGGAATAGCAAACATGTGGATTGCAATCTTTGCTGATGTAGGTGTAATGGTTCTTGCAGTCCTCAATGCTGTACGAGCCTTGCGCTGCAAGTAGAAAATCTGACGTAAAAAAAAGTCCGGCTTTTGAAGCCGGACTTTTTTTATCAAATGGTCCCTGAGCTTGTTGTAGGGCCCATTTGATTTATCTGTCCTCTTTATGGAAGGACAAAATGTTCCGTCTGGCTTGCCAGGAACTGGGCAGATTCAACGTTTTTATCGACAGAAGCTTTTGCTGATTCTACAGAAGTTTCTACAGCAGATGCGGCTTCAGAAATAGCCCCCATTGAAGACTGGATTTCTCTTGTGATTTCAGCAAGTCTTTCCATTTCAGAAAGAACAGTGTCTGAACCGTTCAGCATGTTGTTTGAGTTATCCTGGACAGTCTGGGTTGAATCAGTAATGAGTCTGATAGCTTCCAGAATCTGTGAAGAACCTGCGCTCTGTTCCTGCATTGCATGCATGATGGCTTCTTCCTGATCCTGTACTTTCTGGGTAAGGTCAAAAATACGGGAGAACTGTTCCTGAACTTCACTGATGTTCTGTGTAACGTTTTCGATTGAATCTCCCAGAGCACCAAGGCGCTGTGAAATGGATTTTGACTGTTCGTTTGAATCTTCAGCAAGCTTACGGATTTCATCGGCAACAACGGCAAATCCTTTTCCGGCATCTCCTGCATGGGCAGCTTCAATTGCAGCATTCATAGCCAGAAGGTTTGTCTGTTCTGCCATGTTCTGAATCATTTCGGAAGCTTCCTGCATTCCTTTTGATTCTTCTGAAATCTGGTGAGCGATTTCAACAGCGGCTTCAACTTTTTTCTGACCGGAAGAGGATTCATTGTTCAGTGATTCAACTGTTATTGAATTATGCTTAAGGATGTTTGTAACGGAATTGATGTTTGCAACCATCTCTTCGATGGCGGCTGATGACTGGGTAACGCTTGTTACCTGGCTCTGAATGTTTTCGTTTAAAACTCCGATGTTTTCTACAATATCCTTGATTGTGGTCTGGGTCTGGTCAACACTGTTTGTCTGGATATTCATATCTTCGGAAACCTTTGTAATCTTTGAAGAAACCAGATTCATATCCTTTGTAATGGATGCAACTCCGTTGTTCAGATTTTCAGCCATCTGGTTTGATTTGTTTACGGTATCTTTGATTCCGCTCAAAAGGGCAACATTGATATTTCCGAATTTGTTCAGTCCGTGAATGGCAAGCCCCAGGTTATCGCGGGTCTCTACATTGATATGAACATCTGTGTAGTCTCCTTCGGAAACACGGCCGATAAAGTCAGAAACCATATCAATAAGGCGCTGTTTTTCACGCATGTTTGCGTGGTTTGAAATTGTTCCAAGTACTACAAGCATAATTCCTGTTGGAAGAAGCAGGCGGAGAAAGTAGAAGATCGGATCGTCCATTCGGGCATCCATGAATTTCATTGCCGGGGCCAGGAGTCCAAGGAAAATACCTATATGAGTCTGGGCCGATACAACCTGGGCAAAACGTGACATCTTCATGGCCATATATTCTTTTCTGATTTTTACGAAACTCATATAGCGTGAAAGATATTTATTCAGCTGGACGTAACAGTATGTACCTACGGAAAAATACGAAGATACGGCTGTCATGGCAATAGAAAGGCCGTAGTTGGTTTTAAAAGAAATTCCTGCCTGAATACAGGCAAAAATAGAACCGATGAGCAGAATCAAGGCCGGAAAGGTGGAACTTCCCCAGAGGAAGATCTTGTAAAACTTGTTTGCTCTCTCAAGTGTTTCTTCCCGTCCGTTGTAGCTTCGGATCATGCGGATACAGTTTTCATAGAAAAGTCCCGGAACAACAAGAAGAAGAATACCAGTAATTGTACAGGCTGGTGCTTTGTGAAATGCAATGCTTTCTTCCGGTGTAAAGTATTCTGCAGCTGTGATTGCAAGATTAAAAAGAATCATTGGAATAAAACATGTAAGGTAAGTAAAAATCAGAATTGATTTTGGTGGTTTTGGAGTGTGGGGGTTAATCTTTACCATATAGAGGAATCTCCTTATTTCTGAAAAAATTATCACATGGGAAAGTGTAAATGTCTAATTTTTAATGGCGAAAAACAATTATTTTTTTGTTATTGAAATCGTTTTCGTTTAAATCTCCAACGATTTCGAATATAAAAGTACAAAAAAACAGTATAATTGTGATACGCTTAGAGGAGGCGGAAACGTGATTAGAAATGTTGCAATGATTGGAATGGGCGCCGTTGGTGCAATTGTTGGGGAAGCTCTTTCGAAATATTTAGGAAAAGAAAAGGTTCAGTGTATCTGCGAAGGAGAACGTAAAGCCCGTTACGATAAAGACGGAATCTGCATTAACGGAGTCCGGCAGGATTTTAATTACGTGAGTCCGGACGAAGCTGTTCCGGCTGACCTGGTGATCATTGCCACAAAGAATCTTCAGCTACAGGAAGTTCTTGTGCAGATTAAAAATGCAGTAGGGCCTGAAACAACAATCCTTTCGTTACTGAACGGAATTCAGAGTGAACGGGACATTGCTGCCGTTTACGGAGAAGAAAAAGTAATATACGGATTCATAGTAGGGCTTTCTTCTGTTCACGAAGGAAACAATGTAATCTGTACAGATACAGGAACTATCGTTTACGGGGAAAATGACAATTCAAAATCAGACCGTATTCGTGCAATCGGTGAGCTTTTTGCTGTTGCAAAACAGAAGGCAAGAAATCCTGATGACATTCATGTGGACCAGTGGAAGAAGTATCTTATGAATGTTACCTGCAATACTATCACAAGTCTTTGCCGTGCTCCTTACGGAACTTTCAAGAATGAAGCACTTTGTTCTCTTGTACGCCAGGCCGGAAAAGAGGTTATTGCCGTAGCAAAAGCGGAAGGCATTGAACTTACGGAACAGATGATTGAAGACAACATTGCAATAATGGACCATATTGATCCTAAAGGCAAAACATCCATGTTCCAGGATGTGGAAGCAAAACGTCTTACCGAAAACAAATGGTTCTGTGGCACTGTAGTTGAACTTGGAAAGAAGCATGGAATTGCTGTTCCACTCTGCGAAATCCTTGAAAAACTGGTAGAAGTTACAGAAGCCGCCTGGAAAGTGTAGATATTTGATTTAATGGAGAGAATAGACATTTTTCTTAACATTTTCATACTTTGCGTGTAAAATGTAAGAATGAATATTCAGCTCCACGTGGGCGGACTTGTTGTCATGTCCGTAATCACATATTTCTTCGTTTCCCGTCAGAAAATCGGGTTGAAAACCGAAAGAACATATCTTGCTTTGCTGGTGTGTTCTCTTCTGGTTTTCATTCTCGGAATTCTTTCCGATCTGGCAATGAAAAATAACCTGGGGCTCAATCATATTTTTATGATTGCTGCGAATAAGGCTTATCTGGTTTCCATAGAGTGGTACACGGTTTTTGCTCTCTTGTATACCTTCAGTACCTGTATGAATGACAACCAGTACGGTACCCGCGCATCATTTGCAGGCCTTCTTGGCGGATTCGGTTCTATCGTAATCTTCACCATGCCGAACTACATCTACAGATCCAATGACGTGATGTATTCTTACGGCGAAGCAAATGCAGTTTTCTTCTTTCTTTCTGTGGCAGTAATAATCCTCTGTCTTGTTGAAGTGCTGATCCATAGAAAATCTTTTTCTCCGGCCCGCCGTTATGCCCATATTTCATGGATTGCCTTATGGCTGGGATTTGCTCTGCTCAGAGTTTTCAAAGCTGAACATCAGTTCATGGCTGTGGGCTGCTGTCTTTCAACTCTTGTTATTTTTATCTCGCTGGAAAATCCAGAAGCAAACATTGAACGCAATACAGGATTTTTCAATGCTCCGTCTTTTGCCCTGCAGATACGGGAACTTTATAATTCAAATACAGCTTTTTCTCTTCTTGGCCTCAGTATGGAACCTGGCCTTCTGGTTGGAACCGGGGCATTTCAGGTTGATGCACTTATGCCGAAAATTACGGCTTTTCTGCGCACAATTCCTGACGTTAAGATTTTCCGCATACAGGACAGAAGTTTCTATATCATCTGCAAGAACAGCACCGCAATGGATGATGTTCACCAGGTTCTGAAGAACCAGTTTATTGAAGGCTGGAAGGAAGTTTACGGCAATAGAGTTTTCTTTGATCCTTTCTTCCTGCTTGTTCCTTATTCAGAAATCTGCAACAGCAGTAAGGAATACGAAGAGCTTCTGGCTTACCTGATGAGTGATGTAAGGCGTCATGCCCAGGGGCAGGAACTCCTTGTTGATTTTGATCTTGCTTCTGAACCTCGGAAAAACATAGCCACACAGATAATGGTTCTGGAAGCAATGAAAGAAAACCGCGTTGAAGTTTTCTATCAGCCTATTTATTCCGTTCAGGAAAAGAGGTTTGTTTCTGCAGAAGCACTTGCCCGCATCAGAGACAGGGAAGGAAAGATCATTCCGCCTGACCGCTTTATCAGAATCATAGAATCAACCGGAAATATTGTACAGTTCGGTGAAAAAGTTTTTGAAAAAATCTGCCAGTTTATTGCTGAAGGAAATCTTGAAAAACTGGGACTTGAGTACATTGAACTGAATATGAGTATCAAACAGATGGAACGTCCTAACCATGCAGATGTATGTATAGCCATCATGGAAAAATATGGTGTTGATCCGCATTGTCTGAATTTTGAAATAACAGAGTCCGGGGCTCTCTCCAACAGACATGTGGTAGAAAGCAATATGACCCGTCTGATTTCTGTGGGTATTGAGTTCTCTCTAGATGATTTCGGTTCCGGTGAATCCAACCTGGATTATATCCTGAACATGCCTGTAAAGATCATCAAATACGACAGAAATATGACTCAGGCTTCGTTCATAAATCACAAGGCTAAATTCGTAGTTCCTTATGTTACGGATCTGGCTCACGAAATGGACATAAAAGTAGTAAGTGAAGGGGTTGAGAATCCGGAACAGCTTGAAGTTATGACAAGCTATGGTGTTGATTATATTCAGGGATATCATTTCTCAAAGCCTCTTCCTGAAAAAGAATTCATAGAGTTTATTGGAGCAAATAAATGAGCGGAAAAGAAACAAAAAAGTGGAGTTTGATTTCTCACAGAATTCAGTTTGCAGTTATGCTTGCAGTTGGCCTTGTTGTTGCAGGAGCCATGATTGTTCTTTCGGTATCACTTCACCAGCTTTCCGGAAAAGCAACCGAAAAGGAGCTTTCTTCGGTTGCATATCTGGCACTTGAAACTATAAAAAACGCAGATGGCGGGGATTATTCCTATGACGGTAAAACCGGCCGTTTCTACAGCGGAGACTGGCATATCAATTATGACAGAGGCTTCATAGACCGTATCTGTGAAAAAACAGGCTGTTTCCTTGAAATTTACTGGGGCAGGGAACGAATACTTTCCGGACAGGCCAATGGTGTAGGCCAGAAAAAAATCTGGATGGAAAATGATTATATCTGGGGAAAAATTTCCAATGGAGAAAAAGTTTTCCTTTATGATATGGTTATTGATAATGAACCATACTGTGCTGTCTATCTTCCTGTAACCCAGCCTTCTGACGGCAAGGTGGTTGGAATCCTTTCTGTTGGAAAGCCTATGAAGAGCTTCTACCAGCTTACAAACAACACAGAAATCAGCTCTGCGGTAATTCTCCTGATTCTTGCAATCGTCTGTTCTGTTGCTCTCCTTATGTTCATGTCAGGGGCAACGCACTCAATTACGGAACTTAACGCACAGGTTGATTCAATTCTCTTGAGTTTTTCTTCGGCAGAGCCTGACCTTACGCTTCGTGTAAATTCTGACCGTAAAGATGAGGTAGGCCTTCTTGCCCACAGTTTCAACGTATTCCTTATACGTCTGGAATCAAAAATGCGCAAATGCCGTGGTTATGCTGAAAACCTTACCAGTTATATAGCAGATACCCAGCGCTCTATAGACTCCCTTTCCGAAAAACCCGGAGAAGAAAAAACTATAGATGAGCTTCGCCGTACAGTGCGTGAAGCCCAGCGCCGTCTTGATGCACTTAAAACCATGTCAAACTATCTTTCTGCAGAATTTGACAAATATAACCTGGAATAGCAGAATAACATCTGCGTATGACAATTCAGGACATAGTTCTTTTTATAGCAGGACACAATCCACTTCCTCCAAAATTTGATCCCGAAAATCTGGATGCATATTTTTCTTCATATTCAATTGAGGATGCTTTTGGAGTGGTTGCTGCCACCAATGCCGTTGAATTGAGTTCACCCGAAGACCTGGAAGAATTTCAGAAGAAACTTGAAGAAAATTATAAAACTGCAGGAACAAGGCTGAGCCGTGAAGACTATTTTGAAAAGGCAGTTCTGGACTGCATCCGTGAAGACGGAGTCAGCATGCACTTTGATGAAGAACTTATCCGTAAGGCTCTTGAAAAAGGCTTTTATCCGATGAGTTTTTCCTTTGACGGAATGAATCTGCTTTCCGTCCGTTATCATTACATAAAATGCATCATCACCTTTGATAAGCTCCGTATTCCTCACAACGTAAAAAAACTTATTCAGAAAAAGTTTTCCGACTATACGATTACTTTCAATAAAGCTTATGACGATGTTGTAAAAGAAATCCTTTCGGCTTATAAGGAAACATGGCTTACACCGGAACTTCTGGAAGTGTTCAAAAATATCCACGAAAATCCTGACGACTGTGTAAGCGTGGATACCGTGGAAATCTGGCATGAGGGAAAACTTGTTGCCGGAGAACTTGGTTTTGTTACACATAATGCCTACGCTTCACTTACCGGATTCCACAAAGAAGATGATATAGGAAATGTGCAGCTGGCACTTCTTGGGCTCTTCCTGAAGGAAAACGGCTTTGCGTACTGGGATCTTGGAATGAGCATTCCTTACAAGTACAGATTCGGAGCCCTGGATTATTCACGGGAAGGTCAGGAAGAACTGTGGAAAAAGCTTTCGGGAGACAGAATCAGTTTTCCTGACACAGAAACAAAGCTTTCTTCTTTTCTGGATTTCGACTTTAATTCCGAAGTTACAAAACCTGATTTTTCCCGCATTGTTCCTTTTGGTGAACCGGGTACGGAATACGTTCGTCTTGGAAGGCAGATCTGCGGGATCACGGAAGATCTTAATGTGCAGCTTCTGTTTTCCGCTTATATGCAGGGTGTGTTCCCGTGGTTTGATGAAAGCCGCGGTGAACCGGTTGTCTGGTACTCAACTGATCCAAGATTCTGTATTCTCCCTGAGCACTATCATGAACCGGAATCATGTCGGAAAGCCCTTAAAAAAACTCCGTATACTTACACAATGGACCGCTGTTTTAAACGGGTTATGACTGAATGTGCTTCCATGAAACGGGAAGGGCAGGATGGAACCTGGATTGGTCCTAAAATGATAGACGTATATACAAAGTTACATAAAGCAGGGCTTGCTCACAGCGTTGAGGTCTGGAAAAACGGAAAGCTTTGCGGGGGATTCTACGGCGTTCTTATAGGAAGCGTTTTTTTCGGAGAAAGTATGTTCACAAAAGAAAGGGACAGTTCAAAAACTGCCTTCATGCTTTTTGCAAGAACATTCTGGGAATGCGGCGGTCTTCTTGTAGACAGTCAGAGCTATACCGACAATATTGCAAGATACGGTGCGGAAAATATCAGCCGTGATGCATTTCTCCGTCTTGAAAAAACTGCTTTGCACAAACCTCTCGAAAAAGATCTGAAGTGTGAATTCATGAAAAAAGCCCTGGAAATCAGACAAAAAAATCTTAATTGCAGAAAATGACCTTATTCATTAAAATAGTATGATACGAGGCTTCTTTTATGATCAAATTACCGACAAAATACAAAAGTCTGCTCAGTGCAAAAGAAACTGAGCACGCAATCATTTCAATCAAAGATTTTTTTCAGACAGCTCTTTCTACAGAGCTTAACCTTTCACGTGTTACAGCACCACTTTTTGTTAAATCAGGAATCGGTATCAATGACGACCTGAATGGTGTTGAAAAACCTGTTTCTTTCAATGTTAAAGACATGAACGGACAGAAAATGGAAATCGTTCAGTCACTTGCAAAATGGAAGAGACTGAAAATTACAGAAATGGGACTTCCAAAGGGATTCGGAATCTATACAGATATGAATGCTCTTCGTCCGGATGAAACTCTGGATGCAATTCACTCAATCTACGTAGACCAGTGGGACTGGTGTATGGCAATTGATGAAAAAGATAGAACTGTTTATTACCTTCACGAAATCGTAAAGAAGGTTTACCGCTGTATTAAAAGAACAGAATTCTTCCTTTACGACAGATATCCTGTTCTCACACCTATTCTTCCTGAAGAAATCAAGATTCTTTTTGCAGATGATCTTCAGAAGATGTATCCGGACCTTACTCCAAAGCAGCGCGAAGACAAAGTTGCAAAACAGTACGGTGCCGTATTTATTACAGGTATCGGTGGTACACTTCCTGACGGAACTATCCACGACGGCCGTGCCCCTGACTATGATGACTGGATTACAGAAAGCGGAGACGGTCATAAAGGTCTGAACGGAGATATCCTTGTATGGAATCCTGTTCTGAACTCAGCCTTCGAACTTTCATCAATGGGTATTCGTGTAAGTCCGGAAAGCCTCAAACTTCAGCTTGAAGAACGCGGATGCAAAGAACGTGCAAAACTTGAATTCCACTCAAAGCTTCTTAAAGGTGAACTGACACAGACTCTTGGTGGCGGTATCGGTCAGTCTCGTCTTTGTATGTATCTTCTTCGCAAGGCTCACATTGGAGAAATCCAGGTTTCGAGCTGGAGTGATGAAATCCTGAAAGACTGCAAGAAACGCGGTATTTCACTTCTCTAGATTTTTTTTTTTTTTTTTTGAAGCCTGCCTGAAAACGGCAGGCTTTTTAATCCACAGGAATAGAAATGATAAAGACCAAAGAAGACCTTCTGGCACAAATTAAATCTGAAAGGAGACAGAACAAGAATCTGTTTTCAAGTTTCTTTGTAGATGTTTCCTGCATTGACAGTGCAGTATGCCGGGAAGCCGAAAAGATTTTCTGTTCCTTTGACATTCCTCTTAATACAAGCTTCAAGGGGAATAAACTTCTCTTTGATAAAAAACTATACGCTTCGAAAGCTTCGCTTCTAAACAACAGCGGTCTTGTTTTCGGATTCTGCCTTTATTATGCCCTGGACCAGGGAGACACTCTCAAGAATTTTTACGACCGCTTTGACTTTGCCCTGAATCAGTATCCGAACCATGTTGAGTTTCCTCAGCTTGAAGAGTCGGATTCCCGTTCTGCAGAGGAAAAACTTTATGAACCAAAAGTGACGGGAATTTTTTCTGCTCAGGATATCCGGCAGGCACGTAATGTGGCATTTTCTGCCCGTACCTTTTATTCCTGCGGAAGGGCAGTTCCATGGTTCCTTTCCGTGTTACGACCTTTAAGAATTACGCCTTCAGCTTTCTTTGCTGATTTTTCCGAATGGCAGAGGGTAAATAACTGTGACTTTAAGTCGGGCTTTGTTCCTGAAAATGAAAAGCATTCTGAAATTGAAAAAATGCAGCTTCTCTTTCTTGAACAGAAATATGAAGAAAAAGGAAAAGCTTCAATGTTTACTCTTGTTTCAGATGTTGTCCGATTGAACGGTGCAATGAGCCGTCTTTCTGACGGAAATATAAAAGAGATTACGGTAGAAACTTCCTACAGTCCGGATGATCTTTTCAGTGAAGAAGTTATGGATCTGGATTATTTTATTGAAAACGTCTGCATGGAAGAAAGCAAGGTAAGGCTTTTTGTTACCGATGAAGGGCCTGATTACGAAATTTTATGAAGAAATCTTTCTTAACAGCGCAAAAACTTTCACTGAATGATTTTCTGAAAATTGAATTAACGAAGATTCCTGAATTATCTGATAAGGAAGTGAGTAACTCAAAAATCAGACGTCTTATTGTTGCCGGCTGCGTAAGTGTAAACGGCCGGGTTGTTACAAGACCGGGCTTTGAACTCCGGGGTAAAAGTTCTGTTGACTGCGATATAGACCTTGAAAAATTCTTCTTTGAAAAACAGCCCGATGATATTGATTTTACGCTGACTGAAAAAGATGTTCTTTTTGAAGATGAATATATAATTCTTGTGAATAAGCCTGCATTTCTTCCTGTTGAGCAGACAATCGTAGGAAACAGAAAGAACCTTCATGACTGTGTTGTAGATTATCTTTGGAAAAAGAATCCTGCTTTACGGAATCCGCCTTATGTTGGGATAATGCACAGACTTGACCGGGAAACAAGCGGCGTGATTCTTTTTACAAAACAAAGAACTGCAAACAAAAGTATTTTCGAGCAGTTTGAAAAACATACAATCACAAAAACTTATATTGCCGTTGCCTGCGGAAATTCCAAGAAGAAATCTTTCACAGTTGAAAATTTTATCGGGCGTGTTTCTGCAAAAAGTCAGGCGGCAAAGTGGGGAAGCCTTCCCGAAAGCCGCGGCGGACTTTACGCAAAGACTTCTTTTGAATGTTCCGAAATAAAGTCTTCTCCGGCACTTACGCTTATCCGTTGTGAACTTTTTACAGGGCGTACACATCAGATTCGCGTGCACCTTTCTGAAAGCGGGCTTCCTATTCTTGGCGACACACTTTATGGCGGAAGAAACTTCAGCCGTATTATGCTTCACTCAGATAAGCTTGTTTTCAGGCATCCTGTAAGCGGCGAGGAAATGACTGTGGTTTGTGATTTTTCTGATTTAAAGAAAATCTAAATCTTTACGCTTCCGATGCAGGGGTAAATCAGTTCTTTGTAGCCGGTCTTTTTTGCAAGTGCTACTGCTTCTTCAAATCCGAAATCAAGGAATTCAGTTTTATGTGCATCGCTGTTCACGCAGACCGGAACTCCGTTCTGGAAGTAAAGCTCCAGAAGATAATCACTCGGGTAGAAGTCTTCCATGCCGCTCCGGGCTTTTCCGCCCGTATTGATTTCGGCAATGACACCGGCCTTTGCTACAGTTTTTGCAAAGTCTTTGAGAAGATCCTTGTACCAGGTTTCTGACGGATCGAAAAAGTGCAGGTCTTTGTTGCGTAATCTGATAAGGTCAGAGTGCCCGAGAATGTCAAAGTTTCCGCGCTCAAGCATTTCTTTCTGAGCTTCAAAATACCCAAGAACCGCCTGCTTGCCGTCACCACTGTAAAGTTTTTCGATTCCTTCTTTTACAAGTTCTGTTTTGTTGTCTACAGAATAACTGAATCCGTCTTTTGCAACATAGTGAACGGACCCGATGAGATAGTCCGGTGAAAGATCAGAATATGCGTTTTTATCTGGACAGGTTACGCATGGAAAATAGTCGGCTTCGAAGCCGCAGAAAATCTGGATTTTGCCGGAATATTTTTCTTTCAGTCTTTTGATTTCTGAAACGTAGTTTTCAAAATCTTTCGGTGTGATATGCCAGCTTTCGGCAAAAGGGTACATGCTGTGTCCTGAAAAGCCCAGGACAGAAAATCCTTTTTCAATGGCGGCAAGAACCATTTCTTCTGCAGTGTTCTTTCCGTCGCAAAATGTTGAGTGAGTATGAAAGTTTGCTTTCTGCATGATAAAAACCCTAGCTTAGATTTTCTTGTGAAGCAGTGTAATTGCTTTGTTCAGAAGAACTTCTGGTTTCTGCGGCTTCATAAGGTAAAGCGATGCACCTGAACTTAATGCACGTACAATCAGGTCTCTCTGGGCACTCTGTGTATAAACGATTACAGGCGGGGCAAAGCGGTCAGACATGAAGCCGCGCATGATTTCAAAACCATTTGACTGTGGTTCCAGAACGTCCAGAATAAGGAGGCTGTACTTGTCCGGAACGTATGATTCCATGAAACTCTGTCCTGTTGTAAATACGTCAGTTTTTGCTCCAACCGATGCAAATGTGTTCATGATTGATTCAGCAATCTGAGGAACTGATTCAATTACTGCTACAGAGAATACGGCACCGATTGAATCGTCCTTCTGGATTGAACCGGTGTCGGAATAGAAGCGTGTTTCAATGGAACTGTTCTTTTCGTCGTTGGAAGAATCTGAAAGGATTCTTTCTGTAATAAGATCTGAAACGCTTGAAGTAATTGTGCTGTCTACAAGAGAGTTCAGAACTTTAGGCAGATTGTTTGAAACTTCAATGCCTGAATAAGTAACGTGTCCGTCAATCAGGTCACGCACAAACTGGCTGAGGGAAAGAATCTTTACGTTCTTTCTGTGAATTTTCGGGTTATCCAGAATGTTGTCGATAAGGAATTCCAGATTCAGACCGTCTACAAAGGTCAGGTCCAGATTAGTCATCATAATGATAACTTTCGGGCTTTCCATTTCTTCCCGTTCAATCATTTCTGCAAGCTTGAATTTAAGGAGAGCAAGCTTTTCGCGGTTCAGTCCCTGGGCAACTTCAATGAAGATGATATTTCCGTTTCTGTGGATATCAAGAACACAAGGTGTTGTATCCATAGAAACCGGAAGATGAAGAACATTTCCGATTGCTTCAAAAAGAAGGTCGAATTTAATCGGTTTTGTGAAGTATTTGATTACGCCGTAACGTGCAAGGGAACTGATAAGAGCTTTGTCGATAAGCGGACCTGTAAGAATGATAGGAATCCCTGCAGTATTTGGATTTGACGCTTTTTTTTCAAGAAATTCTGTGTTGTTGTTCAATTCAGAGTTTCTGTCCATGATGATAAGATTAGGAAGAGTAGTGAGCATCTTGGTGAATGCGTCACGGCTTTCGGAAGCGGTATTTACTTCAACTTTTTCTATTGTTAATTTCTCTTTAAGAAAGTCTCTGAACAAAGGATGAGCATCAATAATCAATACACTTTTCATAGGTGAATTTTAGCACAAATTGGGTTAAAATACAAAATAATATAAAGTTTTTGGAGGAATTATATGGTTGTTTTTCTGGCAGACGGATTTGAAGAAATAGAAGCTTTGACTCCTGTTGATTATTTGAGACGTGCAGGGGTGGATGTCATTACTGTGGCCGTTACTTCTTCTGACCCTCAGGATAAGAAAATCGTAAAGAGCAGTCACAACATCCGTGTTTTTGCAGATACGACTCTGGAAGAGTTCCTTTCTTCCTCTGAAGGCAGACTTCCTGATGCTGTGTTCCTTCCTGGTGGTGGAAACGGTGCAAAGAATCTTGCCGCTTCAAAAGAAGTTGCTGAAATCTGTAAGAAATGCTTTGCAGAAGGAAAACTGGTTTCTGCAATCTGTGCAAGCCCTGCTGTAGTTCTTTCACCTCTTGGAATCCTGAAAGATAAAAACTGGACCTGTTATCCGGGAATGGAAGAAACTGATGTGGATCCTGAAAATGTAGAAAACAGCACACACTGTGCAGGTGTTCCTTTCGTTTCTGACGGAAACCTTGTTACAGGTGCAGGCCCTGGGGCCTCAGAACAGTTTGCAATGGAACTTGTAAGAATTCTTGCAGGTGAAGATATTGCAAAGAAAGTTCATGACGGTAGTGTTCTGCGCTAATTCCAATAACGGAGAAAACCATGATTAAAAAAGTTTTTGCTGCAGTTTTTGCGGCTCTTTGTTTGTTCAGTCTTGCTGCTGAAATTCAGTTTTCAGAATACAAACTGGAAGCTGAAATTTTGATGAAAAAATCTGTTCCGGGAAACTCCCTGGCTTTCAGAAACATTCTTTATGCTCCTCTGGAAATAGAAGAGGGAAGTCCTCTGGAATTTGTTGTAAAGGCTTCTGACGTAAAAAAAGGCTACACAGGATTTGAACTGTTCCAGGAAGGTGGTGCAAGTCTTAAAATCAACGGGAACGGAAAAGAGCAGAAAGTAAATCCCGGGAAAGTTTTTACAAAAGCCGGCGGAACTGTATGGCTCAGCTTTACGGCACCGGACAAGCTGAAATATTATCTGCCTACTGATGTACGTGTGATTGATCCCGTTGCAGTTCCTTCAGTTCCTGAAGTTTCAGAAAAAGCTGAAGTTCCGGTTTTCTCTCCTGAAGAAAAACGTTTTGCATGGGAAGAAGAGTATTTCATCCGTGACCAGTCGTTCTACGCAGATAACGGAAACCCTGAATGTGAATTCGCAGGGCTTGTAAATCAGAAACCTGCCAAAGGTTCAAACGAACAGGTTGTTGTGAAGAATGTTCCGGAAGGAACCAAGTCCAGACTTTTTCTTCTGGACAACAAAGAAATGCTTGTTTTCCTGGCTCCGGATCTTTCTCTGGATGCGGGTGACAATGCATATACGCTTTTCTATTCTCTTCGCCGTGCCGGCCGGGACGAAGAATTCAGTCAGCCGAAACGCGTTGTTGATAATCCGAAAATCAACGGAAAGCTCTGTAACATTGCAGACTTTACTGGCTGTGTGACTGTTTCGGGCGGAAAGAAAAGAGTAACACTTGTATGGATTCAGGTAACTGTTCAGAATACAGAAGAAACAGAATATGAATCACTTCTGGAAAATACTGCAGTAAGCTCTGTAAGCTGGAAAGACGGGGAAGATAAATGGTCTAAAACCGAATCTGTATGCAGCAGCAAAAAAAGCCTCATTTTTAATCCTGTGATTTCTTCCAATTCAAAGGAAGCTGTTTTAAGAATTACGAACAGCCCGAACAATACTTTTCATTCGGAAGAAGAAAATCCTGCTTTTGCTCCTAAAGACTATTTTTATTCTCTCGATAAAAACGGAAAATGGAATGAAGGCGGCGCCGGAAACTTTGTGGACTATGCTGAAAAAAATCAGTTTACAGATTCCAACAGCATGATTCCTGAAGACTACGAATATGTTTTTGATAAAGACGGGAATGTCTGTGGGGCAGTTTACAGCGGAAAAGATTCTGATATCTCAAACGGGGCTTTGAACTGTATGGCAAAAACATATATCAAAAGTCCTGATACAAAGAAAATGATCTGGACCGAAAGTGTTCCTGTAATCTATCACGACTTCAAAGAAGATGTAATTTATCCTTCAGCTGTGGTACGTCCAACCGGCGAATGGCTTATTACATATATTTCAACTTCCGAAGACGGAAACAATATCTGTGTGGCCCGTGTAAATTATGAACCTTGTCTTGTTACAGAAACAATGGAACCGAATAAAAAGGATATGCAGAAGCCTGGTAATACTGTGAATTTTACGGTTTCTGTCCGTAACCTTGGGCTTGGAATTGCAGAAGGCTGTGACGTCATCATTAAGAATGAACTTAAGACAGAAGCCGGAAAGGTAACTACAAAGCATAATATTTACCCTGGAACCACTTACTTCCTGCCTTCAGTTTATGCAAAACTTAAAGGAAAGAACGGCGTTGTTCCGGTAGAAGACATTAAGGCGGAAGCAAAACTTCTTAAAGCCCTCCGAAACAGTGAGTTTGCAACTTATAATGCTTCATATACACTTGGAATTCCTGAATACAGAATCGGGGATCTTTTTGTTACTTCAAAGGGTGCAAACCAGAAGGTGACTTATACTTTGGGAACTTTCAATGGAGTTCGTGTTAAGTCTCCTGCTGTGGAAACTGTTATTACAGAACATTGTGAAAGCGAAGAATATGAGGACAATACAGTAGTTCTTCCTGTAAGCTACGATGTTTCAGATGACTATCTTGAGCTTTCCTATGATTACCCTTACGACGACTACGAAGAAGAAAGCTTTGATTTTGATCTTCTTGTTCATTTTGATGAAAAACACAAACGCGGTATTTCTGATTATACCGAAGAAGAAATTGAGGAACGTACAATAGACCGTTCGGTTGTAGCGGTAGTGAACCCGAAATATACAAGGAAAAACTTCTCATGTATTCTTACGGGAACTTCGTTTGTAAAGAAGACCCGCATCATGACAGTTGAATTCCAGGTTACAAACAACTGGCCTGAAAAGGTGGAAGACAGTGTTACTCTGGGTCTTGTAAATCTGGCAAGCGGGGAAACAGAACAGTCTGTGGAAGTCAGTTTCACTCTTGATGTTCTTCAGAACAAGAAAACTGTAGTTTCTTTTGAACCATCCATTTCTGAAAATGCTGCAGATTATGCAGTAATGATAATCAAATAAAAAATGCCGTTCCGGGAAAATATTGTTTTTCTCAGAACGGCATCCTTTATAAAGATTTTGCGTTAGCAAAATCCAATCAGTTTGACAATAAAATTATCAAACTAGCATTTTGGTGGACGTGCAACAACTTTTGCGATGTTAGGACGTTTTACCAGGTCTCCTTTCAGGCCTTCTTCACGTGCTTTGTTTACGTAAGATGGATCCTGGAAAGAGTATGTGAAGTTTGTATGAACGTCGTATGTTCCCTTCATAAGAGCGTAAGCATCTTCTGTCATAACAAGTTCTTCGTCTGTTGGAATAACGAAAATCTTTGTTGCTGAGTCATCAGCAGAAATACATGTTTCAGCGTTTCCAGTGAAAGACCATTCGTTTTTCTGTGCATCAATCTTGATGCCGTATGCTTCAAGACCTTCTGTTGACTTCTGGCGGTAGATTGGTCCGCGTTCACCAACACCAGCTGTAAATACGATTGCGTCTACACGGCCAAGTTCTGCCATGTATGCACCGATGTATTTTTTGATGCGGAGAGCTTCCATTTCGATAGCAAGCTTTGCTTTTTCATCTCCGTCTTTTGCAGCGATTTCAACGTCGCGGCGGTCAGCATATTTTCCTGTTACACCAAGACATCCTGATTTCTTGTTGAGAGCTGTATCCATTTCGTCAGCAGTCATTCCTGTTTTTCTCATGATGTAGAATGGAAGAGCAGGGTCCAGGTCACCTGAACGTGTACCCATTACGAGACCTTCAAGAGGTGTGATACCCATTGTTGTGTCGTAACATTTTCCGTTTTTTACACAGCACATAGAAGCACCGTTTCCGATGTGACAGATGATAACGTTTGTATCTTCTGGTTTCTTTCCAAGAAGAACTGATGCACGTTTTGCTGTGTAAAGGAATGATGTTCCGTGGAAACCGTATTTACGTGCAGCATATTTTTCGTACCATTCGTGTGGAATAGCGTACATGAAGTTTTCTGCAGGCATTGTCTGGTGCCATGCTGTATCCATAACTGCAGCGTGTGGAACGTTTGGCATAACTTTCTGAGCAGCTTCAATACCCATGATGTTTGCAGGCATGTGGAGTGGTCCAAGATCAATAACGCTCTTGAATGTTTCAAGAACTTCTGGAGTAACAAGAACAGATTTTGTGAATTTGTCTCCACCGTGGAGTACGCGGTGTCCAACAGCTCCAATCTGGTCCAGAGATTCAATAACACCAGTTTCTTTGTCTGTAATCATCTTAAGGATGAGTTCGATTGCTTCTTTGTGTGTAGGACAAGGGCTTTCTTTTTCTACTTTGTTGCCCTTAGCTTTGTGAGTGATGCAAGAACCTTCGATTCCGATTCTTTCTACTACACCATTGGCCAGAACTTCTTTGTTGTCCCAGTCATAAACCTGATACTTTGCAGATGAAGATCCACAGTTCAAAGTTAAAATTACCATGATTTAAGTCCTTTAAAAAGTTATATAAATAATAGAAAATTATAATCACTTGAAGAATAGAATTCAATAAATGATGAAAATCTTCCCGATTATTCCGCTACAGTCATTACCTGCTGGATTCCGGCAGGTCCGGATACTTTTTCTTCAGTTCTATGTGTTCTGAACGGAAGAAGTGGAAGTCCTGCTTTGTTGAAAACCGTTACCGGGCAGTAATTGTACCAGGCATAACGGCAGGCAACCGGGGCAGGAACTTTCGGATTGAAAACTTCTATTCGGTCTTCCTTAAGTTCAAAGAAGGCAGGAACAAATTTTCCGTCCTTTCCTGAAATCTCAAATCCGGTCCAGCCCTTTTCCCATTCATCAGGAATTGAATTTCCAAGGTCTTTTTCTGTTTTCTTAAGAGTTTCAAAAGGTTCTATATCTTCTTTTAAGATAAAACCTGTTTCTGCATTACGGAAGAAAAGTTCCAGACGGTTTCCTTTTGTATTAAAAGATTCAAATGCCGGGGCAAAAACCTCTTCATCGGAAAGGTTCTTTTCGTAAAGGTTTTTAAGTGCCAGTGCCGAAAGGCGTTCCCCAACAGTCTGTTTCTGTTTCGGATGGATTTCGTTGAATGCTCCCTGGTCCAGAGCCGGTGCCAAGAATGTATTCTTAACCGATTTTGAAACATCTTCCTGGGCTTCACGAATCAGGCACCAGTGTTTGAAGTCTTTATCCTGCATGTACCGGTGAACCGGAAGCTGCACAAAAAGAAAAGGCAGTGTATCGTCACAGAAATCTTTTCTCCAGCATCCTATCATTTTTGAAAACAGGTTTCTGTACATGTTCGGTTTGTGGTCGTCACTTTCGCCCTGGTACCAGATTACTCCTTTGAGAGTGTATGGGGTAATGCGGTCGAGCATGCATTTATAGAGCCCTGAAGGTCTGAATGGATTTTTGCAGGATTTTGGGCCCGGCCATTCGTTGGGACCGATTATTTTCTGCAGTTTGTCCCATCCGATTCCAGGTTCAGTGTCATAATATCCTTGAGCTTTACGGTTCCATTCTTCAGCTCTTTTTTCATATTCATCGTATTCTTTGATCTGCTCTTCAACTGATTTTCCTTTCAGTGCATATTCGTATTCGTCTACGTAAGAACAGAGCTCCGGATCATTTTCCAGAATGCTTTTTTCAATCCAGGCAGATGCCGAAGTTCCGCCCCAGTTGCAGCCAATAAGCCCAACGGTTACTCCAAGTTCTTCTGCTAGTTTCCGTCCGAAAAAGAATCCTACGGCACTCCAGCATTTCGGGTTTCCTTGGGTCCAGGTCTGCCAGAAAGTTTTTTCTTCTGCCTTGTAGAATGCATCATCCATCCAGCCGATTTTGTTTGTGTAATAGAAGCGTACATCCGGATCTTTTTCAGCGGAAAGGGCAGCTTTTGCTTCAAGACAGTTCTGGAGTTCGAATTCCATGTTTGACTGGCCTCCGCAAAGCCATACTTCGCCCATTACGATGTCGGAAAAATCTTTTCTGAAGAATTCTTCCCCTGAAGGAACAGCTGCGGTTACTGTAAGTGAAAGACCTGTGCAGGCTTTTTGAGGCGGAAGTTCTACAACCCATTTTCCGCTTTTGCATGAAGTTTTTCCGGAACAGAGTTCGGATCCATTTTTTGAAAGGAAGGCATTTACGGAACATTCAGAGTCGCATGTTCCTGATATTCTGATTGTTTTATTTCTCTGAAGAACGGCATGATCTGAAACTGCCGGTGAAATTCTAAAAGTCATGTATTAATTTTACAGACACTTTTCCATAAATAACAGTAAAAA
>JAZLIM010000018.1:0-31400 GCA_045617385.1 Treponema sp. | reverse complement strand
ACCATCTGTCCCATCTTCCATGCAAACGCGCAAAATGAGTCACTCTTCTCGCACCTTTTTTTTATCAAATGGCCCCTGAGCTTGTCGAAGGGCCCATTTGTTTTCCGGACTTTCTGGAAGAGGGGGTACTCTATGGAAAATTTGATTTCGAATTCTAATCTGATTAATGATCAGCTTGCCCGTTACGGCGTAAAATTCGGGATTTATAAAAACGGTACTTTCAACGAAAGACTTTTCCCGTATGACCCGATTCCGCGTGTAATTTCCGCCAGTGACTGGGAAAACCTGAGCCGCGGCCTTGTGCAGCGTGTTACAGCCCTGAATCTTTTTCTGGCCGACATTTATTCAAAGAAACAGATTATTGCAGACGGTGTTGTACCGGAAGATTTTGTATTTTCTTCTTCCGGATATCTTGCCCAGGTAGAAGGAATTACACCGCCTCACGGCATTTATTCACATATTTCCGGAATTGACCTGGTTCAGGCAAAGGATGACAGCTGGTTTATTCTTGAAGACAACCTGCGTATTCCAAGCGGTGCATCGTATCCTCTTATTGCCCGTGGTCTTGAAAGAAGATGCTCGCCTCAGACCTTTGTAAACAACCATGTTGTAGATAACCGCAACTACGGAACCCTTTTAAAAGATGTTATGGATGACATGAACTGCGGTGGAATCAATGTAGTGTTCACTCCAGGTCGTTACAACGCCGCCTATTTTGAGCATGCCTACCTTGCTGAACAGACTGGAAGTGTTCTGTGCCAGCCTGAGGACCTGTTTGTGGAAAATAACGTTGTTTACTGCAAGACACTGAACGGAAAGGAAAAAGTTGGTGCTATTTACCGCAGAATTTCGGATGAATATCTGGATCCTTTGACATTTGTTCCGGAATCGCTCATCGGCATTCCGGGCGTAATGAGTGCTTACAGAGCCGGAAACGTGGCACTTCTTAACGCACCTGGAAATGGTGTTGCAGACGACAAGGGTATTTATTATTTCGTCCCGAAAATGGTGAAGTACTACCTGAATGAAGAACCGATTCTGAACAATGCACCAACGTATCTGCCATTCTATGAAGAAGACAGGAAATATGTTCTTGAAAACCTGAAGACTCTGGTAATAAAGGATGTTGCAGAGGCCGGCGGGTACGGTGTTGTATTCGGAAGAGACCTGAGTGAAGAAAAGCTTAAAGAAATGGAAGCCCTCATTATTGAACAGCCAAGACGCTGGATTGCTCAGGAGGTAATTGATTTTAAGGATCTGGAAATAATGGATGAAGGACAGAAGGTATGGCGAAAAGCAGACCTTCGTGCCTTTGTATTAAGCGGAAAAACATGCCAGGTATGGCCTAGCGGTCTTACACGTTTTTCAAGAAACCCGGCAAGTTTCGTTGTCAATTCATCACAAGGCGGAGGATTTAAAGATACATGGATTTTGCAGAAGTAAAGTCGGTTAGAGGTGGCAAAGTTCCACTTACACTCAAACAGGTTGATTCAATTTACTGGCTGGGCCGTTATACAGAAAGAGTTCTGACAACGTTAAAACTTTTTATGAACGTTTATGATTCACAGCTGGATTCTCACTTTGATTATGCAAAGTATTGCAGCGATCTGGATATTTATAATGGTTTTTCTTCTCTTTCAGACTTCTGTACCCGTTATGCCTTTGACAAAACATACGCCAGCTCCATTATTTCAAGCATGAACCGTTCTTACGACAACGCCATCATGCTTCGCGAAACAATCGGAAGTGACGCGCTGAGTTATATTGAGCTGGCATTGAGACGCATGGAAGACGCCCAGTTCAGCGAGACTCCGGCTCTGGTGTTCCAGAAAGTCATAGACAATATCATGGCCTTCAAAGGGCAGGTATTTGACGCAATCACTGATTACAATGTGCGCCATATTCTTCTGGCGGGGCTTACTCTTGAACGTCTGGATATGTATCTGCGACTGAATATGAATGAAGACAAGGTGAACTTTGAATGCAGACGCCTTACTCATTCTATTGAACGTACTGACATAAACTGCGACAGACTGGCACTTTCAAAGGTCTGCGGGGAACTTTGTGAAAACAGCGAATTCCTGGACAACGCAGACAAAATGGTTCTGCTTCAGCTCATTGACGGACTCTTTATAAAACTGGATTCAGCAGCATAGGACAATAAATGACAATACTGGAAATAGATTATACAACAAGCCTTGAATTCTCTTCTCCTGTAGTGGACCATTATTTTCTCCTCAGGTGTGTTCCGGTCTCCAGAGACGGGCAGACTGTCATTTCCAGAAATCTTGAGATTACTCCCGAAACTTCACTGGTAACTTCAAAAGACATATTCGGGAATACTTCATATCAGGGAAGAATTGATTTCCCCCATACTGTTTTTTCCTTTCATTCCACTGCAAGTGTAATTGTGGACCGTAAAAACGGGTGCCGTGAACTTTGCTATCCGTTCTATAAGTTCAATACGCCTCTTACTCAGGTCAATAAGGCCATGAAAGACTTCTTGAAGGAAATCTTTGCGGGCAACGTACTGGAAGAATCAGTTCTGAATAAAAAAGTCCTGAACCGGGATATTCCACTTGTGGCTTCCACCCTGATGGACGCTGTCCACAAAAAGATTTCTTACGTTCCGGGGTCTACAAATGTCCGGACAACAGCATCGGAAGCTTTTGAAACGGGGAAGGGAGTCTGTCAGGATTATTCACATATTTTCTGTGCTCTCTGCCGGGAAGCGGGAATCCCTTCCCGTTATGTAGCCGGCACCAGCAAAGGGGAAGGCTCAACCCATGCCTGGGCAGAATATTTCGTTCCGGATGATCCGTATATTCAGAATGACGGAACCGCCATGCACGGGCGCTGGTTCGGTCTGGACTGTACACGAAACAAAATGGTAGATGACACTTATGTTTCGCTAGCCTGCGGAAGAGATTACCTGGACTGCAAGGTTGACGGTGGAATTTTCAGAGGAATGGCAGATCAGAAAATGACTGTTTTCGTAAAGACTAACGAAAAAGAAATAAAGCATAAGAACGTTGAAAACAGCCAGGGCCTTTTAGGGAAGAATGTAAACATTGATGAGCAGATAAAGATGCTCAAGTATAAAAATCAGCAGCAGCAGATGTAAATGCATGAGGATTCAGGAATGATAAAAACAGTAACATCGGCACAGATGCCGGTAAATGAACATTTTTTAATTCAGAAACAGGTTATAAAAAACGGAAGAAATAAGAAAAGAATCTGTATCGTTTCAGGAACACACGGTGACGAACTGGAAGGGCAGTATGTATGCTGGGAACTGATCCGCCGAGTTAACGAACAGCTGGACAACCTGGACGGAATTCTTGAAGTGTATCCGGCACTGAATCCGCTCGGCGTAAACTCTATGACCCGTGGCATTCCTCAGTTCGATCTGGATATGAACAGAATTTTCCCGGGTAATGAAAACGGAACTTTTGCAGAATATACTGCCGCAAAAATAATCGAAGATATTTCTGGGGCAGATGTTGTAATTGATATTCACGCTTCAAACATCTTTCTTCGGGAAATTCCTCAGGTAAGAATTAATGAAATCTCACAGGAACTGCTGGTTCCTCTTGCAAAGCACGTGAATACCGATTTCATCTGGGTTCACTCAAATGCCACAGTTCTTGAAGGAACCCTTGCTTATTCTTTGAACACTACTGGAACTCCCTGCCTTGTTGTGGAAATGGGAGTTGGTATGCGTATTACCGAAGAATACGGTCAGCAGCTTACCGACGGAATTCTGAACCTCATGTGTGAGATGGGACTCTGGAAAGGCAAAGCTCCGGAAATCCGCGAGCCGATTATCAGTAAAGATGACAGGGTTTCGTTTCTTAACGCAGACGAAAGCGGAGTATTCCTTCCAACGGCAAAGCACAGCACAAAACTTAAGGTGGGAGATGAAATCGGAAAGATCATCAATCCACTTACAGGAAAAGTTCTGGAAACAATTACAAGCCCAGTAGACGGGCTTCTTTTTACAATCCGCGAATATCCGGTTGTTTATGAAGGCTCCCTTATTGCCAGAATTTTAGGAGATTAGAATGCGCGAAGAGACTATTTTCAAATTCAAAACACCATACAGAGAAGAAATTGCAGTAAAAGGATATAAGTTCGGTCACGGGAAAAAGACAGCCTGTTTTGTTGCAGGTTTACGCGGAAATGAAATCCAGCAGATGTATGTGGCAGCTCTTCTTATTAAACGCTTCAAGGAACTGGAAGCAAAAGGGCTTCTTTCCGACGATAACCAGTTTCTTATTATCCCGTGTATCAATCCTTTCTCAATGAATATAGGAAAAAGATTCTGGCCGGTAGATAACACAGACATTAACCGAATGTTCCCGGGCTACAATCTTGGTGAAACAACTCAGAGAATTGCAGCCGCAGTCTTTGAAAAAGTCCGCGACTATCAGTACGGAATTCAGTTTGCAAGTTTCTATCTTTCAGGAAACTTTGTTCCTCATGTGCGCCTTATGAATACGGGTTATCAGAAACCGGAACTGGCCGAAAAGTTCGGTCTTCCTTATGTACTGATCCGCGAGCCAACTCCTATTGATACAACAACCCTGAACTATAACTGGCAGGTTTTTGAAACAGAAGCCTTCAGCGTTTATACAAAAGCAACAAATCATATTGATGAAGCAAGTGCCATGACTGCGGTGAATGCAGTGCTTCGTTTCCTTTGTGCTTATGATCTGGTTTACGCACATCCACCGGTGGGCTATGCAAGCCAGATTGTTGAGGAAGAAGAATTCCTTACTGTTTCGGCACCAGCCGGCGGTCTTTTTAAAGCCCAGGTTGGAGCAGGGGATGAAGTAACAAAAGGAACTGTTCTGGCAACAATTCTCGATCCTCTTACTGCCGAAGTAAAGGAAGAAATTCTTTCTCCGGCAGAAGGAATTGTTTTCTTTGCAAAAGAATCACCAATGATAACTGAACACGAAACTGTATTCTTCATTAATCCAAATCAGATAGAAAAATGAGAAAACCCACATTTAAACTTCCTCCTGTCGGGATGCGGATAATCAAGTCTGCAGCCGCTGTGGCTCTCTGTTATGTCGTTCAGGTTTTCCGCGGGGAAAACGGAATTGTTTTTTACAGTCAGCTTTCAGCACTATGGTGCATGCAGGCTTACATCTCTACAACCAAACAGAATGCCATGCAGAGAATCATCGGTACGATTGTTGGTGCATTCTTCGGCCTTGCAGTTCTTCTTGTAGCAATTAGTGTTAGAACGCATTTTGCTATGAGTGAAAATGTGACTTACATTTTTAACGGCTTTCTGATTTCTGCTGCCCTGATTCCCGTGCTCTGGACAACGGTTGTGCTTAAGAAGAAACAGGCCTCTTATTTTTCGTGTGTGGTATTTTTAAGTATTGTTGTAATCCATATGACCGATCAGAATCCTTATCTTTTTACCTGGAACCGTTTTCTGGATACAATGATCGGAATTGTAATTGGCGTTGGAGTGAACCTTTTTAAACTCCCGCACAAAAAGAATACAGAAACGCTTTTTATTTCCGGGCTTGATGATACTCTTCTGAACAAGGATTATCACATCAATGATTACTGCACAGTGGAACTGAACCGCATGATTGATGAAGGTCTCCATTTTACACTTTCTACCATGCGGCCGCCGGCTTCAATTCTTGAACCGATGAGCGAGATCAAACTTAAGCTTCCTGTAATCGCTATGGACGGAGCCGTTCTGTATGATACTTCCCAGAAACGGTATCTTAAAAAGATTCCGATGACCATGGAAGAAAAGAGCATGGTTACGGAATTATTTGAAAAGCACGGCATTCATAGTTTTGCAAATATTGTAATCGACGACACACTTCTGATTTATTATCAGGAATTCCAGAATGAAATTCAGAAACGTCTGGTTGAAGAGCTCCGCCGTTCGCCATACCGAAATTACATTAAGCGTCCTGTTCCCGATGATGAAGTAATTTATTTCATGCTGATTTATCCTGATGAAAAAATCGAAGAGATTTATTCACTTCTTGAGAAGAATCAGATAACAGAAAAACTCAAGGTTCTGAAATATAAATCGAATGACTATGAAGGCTATTCGTACATCAAGATTTATAATAAGGCTGCTACACGCCGGAACATGATAATGTATCTGCAGCGTATTCTCGGTGTGCAGAAGACTGTAACATTCGGAACAATTCCGGACCGTTACGATTATGTTGTTGAGGAAGGAAACACAAACCAGGTGGTCCACAAAATCAAGAAGTTATTCGAGGGGTAAGGCTTTCTTATTCTGTTCCGAATACTGTTCCTGAAGCTTCAGATATTTCAAGGGAGTCATTCCGCAGTACTTTGAAAAGTCTCTGATGAAATGACTTTGATCGTAATACCCCAGAGAATTGTAAATCTCTGTCATATTTTTGGGGCGTCCGTTGCTGAATAATTCCAGAGTTTTCTGGAACTGTATGATCTTGCAGAAGATCTTTGGTGAGAATCCCATTTCTTCAATAAAGACTTTGTTGATGTACCGCTCGGAATACTTTGTCTTTACTTCCATGTCATGGATCTTTATGTTCCCGTTTGACTGGTAAACCATCTTCCTGATGGCATGAATCAGTTCCTTTTTTCCGAAATAAGTTTTCTTTGCGGGTTCAAGCATTGAGTAATATTTTATGAATATTTCGATTCTCTTTTTGAAGTCGGTTTCGTTGGCCATGTCCTTAAGCCAGGATTTGTCACCGTTCAGAACTTCCTCAGTCGGATACCTTTTCTGCAGCAGATCCTTCATTGTAATGTTCAGCATCTCCGGATGATTTTCAGGAATAAAGCATACTCCGAATATTTCATTGTGGAAGCGCCGGTTGTCTATTTCGAACTGAAGTTTTGTACCGCAGACATAAGAATGCATGTGTCCAGGGCGCTCCGGGTCATATTCAAAAATAAGGGAGATACATCCGTCTGGAACCAGACGGTGCTTTTTTTCGGTATCGGTTTTGAAAGTGTAGAAATGACTGATGCCGTCTTTCAGATAGATTTCCTGCCGGTAGTCTATGGTGTCAAAGACAAAATAAGGCTGCGATGGTCTTAAGATGTTACTTAGATGTTCCATAGCATCCTCCCCAAATCAAATGGGCCCTTCGACAGGTGGTTCCTGAGCTTGTCGAAGGACTCAGGGACCATTTGATAAAAAAAAAGGCCGAATCCCCAGAAGGATTCGACCTCGTCGTCTTATTATAATTTAATCTATTTGCTGAATTAATTCAAGTCAACAAGTTCTGAAATTTACAAATTCAGAAGAAGCTAAAATACCAGTGAATTCAGTGGTATAATCATATCACTATGGAAAACAAAAAATATGGCCGCACCGTTCTGGCCTGCTATTTAAGCTTTGTAACACAGGCAATCTGCGCAAATTTTGCGCCGCTTCTTTTTCTGACCTTCCACAATGATTTTGGTATTTCACTTTCTAGTCTGGCTCTTATTTCTACAACCTTCTTTTTTACCCAGCTGATTGTAGATCTTTTCTGCGCAAAAGTAGCAGATAAAATCGGGTACAGACCCTGCATTCTGGCATCCCAGGTGTGTTCCGCCTTAGGGCTCATCTGTCTGTCATTCCTTCCGGACCTGATGCCTGTACCTTATGCAGGCATTCTGGTCAGTGTTGTCATTTATGCCATAGGCTCAGGGCTTACAGAAGTTCTGGCCAGTCCTATTATTGAAGCCTGCCCCTTTGAAAACAAGGAAGGAGCCATGAGCCTTCTTCACAGTTTCTACTGCTGGGGTTCTCTCGGCGTAATCCTTGGTTCCACACTGTTTTTCAGATTCTTCGGCATAGAAAACTGGAAACTTCTGGCAATAATCTGGGCCCTGGTTCCGCTGTATAACATCTTCAATTTTGCCACATGCCCAATAGAAAAGCTTGTGGCAGAAGGCGAAAGTATGGGCATGCGGCAGCTCTTTAAGAGCGGTTTGTTCTGGATTTTCATAGTCCTTATGGTGTGTGCCGGTGCTTCTGAGCTTTCCATGGCCCAGTGGGCTTCCGCCTTTGCCGAATCAGCTCTTCACGTTTCAAAAACTGCCGGAGACCTTGCCGGCCCGTGCGGATTCGCGCTCTGTATGGGCATAAGCCGTGCACTTTACGGCAAATTCGGTGAAAAAGTAGACCTTGCGGGCTTTATGGTGGCTTCCGGGCTCCTTTGTCTCTGCTGTTATCTTCTTGCCGCTTTTGCTTCCATTCCGGTTATGGGGCTGGTCGGCTGTGCTCTCTGCGGTTTTTCTGTAGGAATCATGTGGCCGGGCTCTATCAGTATTTCGGCAAAACTCATGCCGAAAGGCGGAACTGCCATGTTCGCTCTTCTGGCCCTGGCAGGTGACCTTGGCGGAGCTTCCGGACCGGCCATTGTGGGTACTATTTCGCAGAGAGCAGGCGAAAACCTTCAGGCCGGAGTTCTGGCCGGAATCGGATTCCCGATTGTGCTGGTAATCTGCGTTCTGGCAATCAGAAAACGCCGTTCTTGACATAATCTCTTCATATCGCTATAAAATAACAAGATTAAATTAACAACGTTAAATTATAGCGGAGGAAACTATGAAAAGAATCACTTTTATCATGCTGCTTGCTGTAGTTTCTGCATTCTGTTTTGCAGAAAGTCTTACTGTCTATGTTGAACCTGGGGAAATCTGGGCTAAAAGGGCACCTCAGCTGGCCGTCTGGCTGGAAACAGAAGACGGAGCTTTTGTGGAAACTCTGTTCGTTACAAAATCGGCTTCGAAAAAGTCGTGGATTGCATCTCCAAAAGAAGGCCGCCCGGAATCTCTTCCAGACTGGTACAAAGCCAGCGGTGTGAATCCGGCCAAAAAGACCGTGGAAGGCCTTGATGCATATACCGGAGCAACTCCGAAAAAAGGAATCACATTCTGCCGTCAGGTGGCTCTGGAAGACGGTCTGAATTATGTAGTTAAAGCCCAGATCAATCAGAGTTTTGACTACAATGATTACTACACAAAGAAAAACTCCGGAGTAGACGGGCAGCCGGCAGTTCTTTATGCCGGAAAAATCCTGAAAGATTCGGAAATTGAGTTGAAAATCGTGTCTGATCTTGAAAAAATCACCACAGCAGACCGAATTTCGGGTAAAATCTATGTGGATGTAAGATAGAAATATGAGAAGACCGAATCCTGAACTTGAAAAACAGATAAAAACCAAGACACTTGAGCTTCTGATGGAAAAAGATCCGCTGGAAATAGGAATGCGGGATATTGCCGCTGCCTGCGGAGTAACAGCAACTTCAATTTATCACTATTTCAAGGACAAGAATGACGTTTTCCGTAACATAACCCGCGACTGCATGGAAGAATTCGGAAAAGATATGGTCAGGACTATTCTGGATGTGCCGGAACCGGGTGAAAAGATCGTAAAAGCTCTGCAGTTCTTCAGGGACTGGAGCTTTGCGAATCCTAAAAAAGCCTTTCTTGTTATGGGAAAAGTGGAGTCTGACCCGGAAATGACTTTGGGGAATCTGGATTCCTACTACGGCTGCCATAAACTTCTTAAGGAACTCCTTCTGGAATGTAATCAGGGAATGACGGCAGAGCAGGCTGTTCTGAAAGCAAACCTGATTATTTCCTCGCTTTGGGGCTGTATTTCTTCCATTATTTCAGAACGTACCGAGCCTGAGTACTGGCATAACGGCGTTGAATTCACTGATAAAGCCATAGAATTGCTTCTCGGTAATTCAAATATTTCTCAAAATGTATAAAAAATGATACGTTAGCCACCTAAAATGTCGTCTTTTTGGGACTTAGCCACGTAACTTGTCGGAATTTTGCCAGTTCAGCCACGTAAAATGTCGGTTTTTGAGGGGTTTTCAGAACAGATCCAGGGTATTATCCAGGTAAACGGCTTCCCGCACGTTCAGCTGATATTCGGGTTTTACCATGTAGTACAGAAGGAATTCCAGGATTAAGGCACTTCCAAGACTGCGGCCTTCAATCTTGAAGTCAGTAAAGCCTTTTGGAAGGTAAAGGTTCTGAATGTCATCAGTGCTGATGAATCCCGGGTTTTTCATGGCTTTTGAGAAGACGTAACCGCTTTCTTTGTCCGGGGAACGGCATTCCCAGTCAGAATTTTCGGTTCCCAGGATTTTCCGGCTTACATGCTCATAGCATTCTTTCCGTGACGGGCATTCAAACCAGCAGCATTCATTGCACAGGAACTCAACTTTACTGCGTTTTTCAGGCGGAATGCGGTCAAGAACGTCAAAACGCTTGTTCAGCCGGAAATCCGGCACCACAAGGCTGAATTCCGGGCGGGAAAGTTCTGCCAGGAACTGAGAAGGTTCTTTCAGAACCTTTGTAGTGGACGAAATAAAGCTGTAATCCGGGTAGTTCTGCTTAAGATAATCCAGAAGCAGGTCGGAATGAACGATAATTCCGTTGCCTTTTTTGTGAAAAAGCCTGCATAGTTCGTTGCATTTCCTGTCGGCCAGGTGTTCTTTCTGTAAAAGCGAGTTACTGAAGGTCAGATGGCAGGGAATTCCGTACTTTTCGGCCAGGGCAGCCACCTCTTTGTGGATTCCGTTCTGTCCGAAGCCGGCACGGCCGCCGCCCCAGAGACAGTCTGCGGGAGCACCGTAAACAGACCCGATTTCCGCCCACTGGTAGAAATATTCCCGGTGGGAACTGAAAAGAGGAAGAAATATCCTGTAAAACTCGTGGAACTCGAAAAGTCCCGGAAGATGAAAACGGGCGCTGGCTGCCATAAGCATAATATAACTGATATTTATTCCCTTTGGGAACTTTGACGGAAGTACAAATATCGATTTTGTTTCCTATATATTGTAGAATAAAAGAATAAACGGAGGCTTTTTTATATGAATGAAAAGAAAATGAACCGTGAAGCAATTATCACAAGAACATCCTGGCTTGGAATTGTAGCAAACGTTCTGATTGCCGGATCAAAAGTTCTTGTGGGTATTATGGCCTCATCAATCGCCATTATTTCAGAAGGCGTAAACAATGCTGCCGATGCCCTCAGTTCGGTGATTACACTTGTTGGAACAAAGCTTGCCGGGAAGCATCCCGACGAAAAGCATCCTTTCGGGTATAAACGAATCGAGTACCTTACAGGACTCATTATTGCCACAATGATTCTGGTAACCGGTATTGAAATGCTTATAGGGTCAGTAAAACTGATTTTTAACCCGGAAGAAGTCAGAATTTCTTATCTTTCCCTTATAGTTGTGGCCGTAACAGCCGTAATCAAGTTCTTTCTTGGCATTTATACAATTGCAATGGGTAAAAAGGCAGATTCCGGTGCCCTGGAAGGCGTAGGTCTGGACTGCCGTAACGACGCTTTTGCTTCCATTATCACCATTGCAGCTGCCGTTGTATTCCTTGTTTGGGGATTTTCAATCGATGCATACGCCGGTGTTATTACATCTTTCCTGATTATCAAGGCCGGCTATGAGGTTCTTAAGGAATCTGTTTCGGAAATTCTTGGCCGCCCGGGCGAAAAGGAGCTTGCCCAGGAACTTTACGAAGAAATCCGCAAAACAGACGGAATTCTTGGTGCTGCCGACATGATGCTCCATAATTACGGGCCTGACGCCTGGAGCGGTTCGGTAAATATCGAGCTTGACCACAAAAAGACGGTTGGCGAAATCTACCAGATGATTCATGAGCTTCAGCTCCGCATAATGCGTGAAAAACGGGTAGTTCTGGTGTTCGGTATCTATGCAGTGGATAATGACGGTGATTATGCCAAAGATCTTCGAAGGTATATCGCTAAATTCGTAACTGAACAGGAACACGTAAAGAGTTTTCATGCGGTTTACCTGGAACCGGATACAAACCGTATTTACTGTGACCTTATTGTTGACTACAAGCTTCGTGACTGGAGTGCACTTGAAGCAAATTTCAAGGAATATATGAAAAAAGCTTATCCTGACCGCGAAATTGTACTTACTCTGGAGACTGAATTCGTATAATGCTTAACAAAAAAGATTTTCTCCGCCTGGCAGTAAAGCTGGCGTTCCCGATTATGGTCCAGAACCTGATCAGTACGCTGGTTAATACTGCTGATACTATCATGCTGGGCTATGTAAGCCAGACTGCCATGTCTGCAACAAGCCTGGCCAATCAGTTTACCTTTATTTTCTTCTGTTTTCTCTTTGGTGCCGGAACCGGAACTTCGGTTCTTTGTGCCCAGTACTGGGGAAAGAAGGACATAAAGACCATTGAACGTGTAATCGGACTTGCCACAAGGCTTGCTTCAATCATTTCGCTCATATTCTTTGCGGGAGCTTTCTTCTTTCCAAGACAGGTAATGATGATTTTTACCAGTTCGCCGGAAACAATCGAAGCGGGCGTAAGGTATCTGAGGGTAGTTTCTGTTTCCTACATCTTTATGGGATTCAGCAACGTTTACATGAGTGCCGCAAGAAGCATCGGAAAGGTGGTGATGCCTTCGGTAACCTATGTAGTTTCCCTTGTAACGAACATTTTCTTCAATGCGGTGTTCATTTTCGGGCTTCTTGGCGCTCCAAAGCTGGGAATTACCGGAGTTGCAATCGGAACCTGTATTTCCAGAGTGGTTGAAGCCCTGATCTGTCTTGGATATTCCGCTTTCAGATGCGAAGCAAAGTTCAGAATCAGGTATGTTTTTGCAAAAGCAGGCATTCTTATGACAGATTTCCTGAAAATCTGTCTGCCTTCCATTGCAAATGACGTTATCTGGAGTCTGGCAGCATCTACTTTTACCGCAATTCTTGGTCATATCGGGGACGATATGGTTGCCGCCAACGCTGTTGCCGTAATGGTGGTGAACATAGGTGCAATTGCCTGCCGCGGATTTGCCAATGCCACCACAATTGTTGTAAGCAATACTCTGGGCGAAAACAAGATAGAAGACGCAAAAGTCTATGCCCGCCGCATGCTGCTTATTACCATTGCAGTAAGTCTTGCCGGGGGAGTCATTATTCTTTCGCTCAGACCATGGATGCTGTCTTATTATCAGGAAAAACTCACTCCTACGGCCCTGAAATACCTGGGAAGTCTGATTATCATGACTACCTGGCGTCTTTGCGGCGAAGGAATCAATACCTGTCTTATCTGCGGATGCTTCCGCGGAGGCGGGGACACTAAATTCGGAATGATTATAGACACTATCTTTATGTGGGCGGTTGCGGTTCCGTTTATGGCAATTGCAGCCTATGTAATCAAACTTCCTCCGGTATGGGTCTATTTTGTAATGACTCTGGACGAATTCTGGAAAATGCCGGTTGTATTCATTCATTACAAGAAATACGGCTGGCTTAAGAACATAACAAGAGAATTTAACTGATGACAGACTTAACTAAAGGTTCGCCTCTTAAGGTAATTGTCCGTTTTGCCATTCCTATTTACATAGGACAGCTTTTCCACCTGGCTTACGGGCTTATTGATACACGTATTGTGGGCAGTATTCTCGGCGCCCGTGAACTGGCCGCTGTAGGTTCCGTTTCCACACTGAACGACCTGCTTCTGTTCTTCATAAACGGGTTCACCAACGGTTTTGGAATCATTATTGCCACCTTCTTCGGTGCAAAAGACGAAAAACGCATGAAAAATGCCATAGCCTGGACTGCAGTTCTTGGTTTTTCGGTGGCTCTGGCCTGCAGCACCATATTCCTTCCTCTTCTGGGGCCGGTAATGAGGCTTCTGAACGTTGAAGAAGATCTTTTTGCCTTGTCGCGGAGCTATGCCTTTATCATTATTGCGGGCTTGAGCGCTACGGCTGCCTACAATATCTGTGCGTCGGTACTGCGTTCCGTAGGGGATTCTGTTACTCCTCTGGTTTTTCTGATCATTTCCAACGTGGTGAACGGTTTCCTGGACTATCTTCTGGTTTCAAAAACCACTCTTGGAATTTCGGGAGCAGCCTATGCTACCGTAATTTCCCAGATTCTTTCGGCACTGGCCTGTTTTGTCTACATGCAGAAAAAGCATCCGGGACTTAAGCTTTCCCGCGATGATTTCACGTTCGTACCGGACATTTTCCGCGAGCTTATGTCTTCCGGCTTTTCAATGTCGGTTATGGTTTCCTTTGTTCAGTTCGGTACGGTGGCACTGCAGACTTCTATCAACACCTTCGGCCAGAACATAATCGTTGCCCATGTTGCTGCCCGGAAAATCGGCCAGATTGTAATGACTCCGTTCTTTGTTTTCGGTACTGCGCTTGCCACATACTGCGGCCAGAATCTGGGGGCAGGGCTTAAGGACCGTATCAAGAAGGGAATGAAATCCTCTTTTCTGGCCTGCTGCGGATGGTGGGTTTTTGCATTTTCCATGGTTCTTCTGTTTGCGCCGGTGTTCATCAGGGCACTCACCGCTACAACAGATGCTGAAATCATAAATACGGCACGAACATATCTTTACGTAAACGGCAGCCTTTACCTTCTGGTAGCCGGAATCAGTATTCTCAGAAACAGTATGCAGGGCTTTGGAGACCGCAGAACACCGCTGGTTTCAAGCTTCATTGAACTGGCAGGAAAGGTGATTGTAGCCATGCTTTTTGCTCCAAAACTGGGGTACTGGGCAATTATTCTGTGCGAACCTGCAGTCTGGATTCTCATGATTATTCCTCTTATCGTGCGCATGTTCGGAAAGAACCGGAAATTCTGAAATTCCGACCCCTGGAAAACAAATGCATTAAATTTCAACAGATTAGTTGACACTAACCAAAAGTTAGTGTATATTAACTTCGTTAGTAAGTAATAACTAACTTTCTTTTGGAGTTTATATGCCTTTATCAGAAGCACTTTCGGAAAACGACTACATAATTACCAGCATCTCAACAGATGATGAAGAATTCACGTCTTTTCTTTTTACTCTTGGCTGTTATTCAGGTGAGAAGATTTCCCTTATTTCCAGAAAAAAGAACAGCTGTACAATCGGTGTAAAAGACGCAAAGTACAATATTGATACAGCTCTGGCACAGATAATCGAAGTAGAGGCTGCGTAATCCTGCAGCTGCAGGCGGGTTTCCACCCCCTGTTTTTTTATGCACAAAGAGTTAGTTTAAGCTAACATAAAAGTGAGGATAGAAAAAATGAGAATTGCACTTACCGGAAATCCGAACTCCGGAAAGACGACCATGTTCAATGCTCTTACAGGGCGTAACGAACATGTAGGAAACTGGGCCGGCGTAACAGTCGACAAAAAAGAATATGAAATCAAGGCTGAGTTTGCCGGAGGGGAAAAGGGGCTTGTAGCCGTTGATCTTCCGGGAGCTTATTCAATGTCACCGTTTACAAGTGAAGAAAGCATCACTTCGGGATATGTTAAAAACGAAAAACCGGATGCCATTATCAATATTGTTGATGCTACTAATCTCAGCCGCTCCCTGTTTTTCACAACCCAGCTTCTGGAACTTGGGATTCCGGTAGTAGTGGCCCTGAATAAAAGCGATATCAACGAAAAGAAAAAGACACTTATTGACGAAAAGCTTCTTTCGGACAAACTCTGCTGTCCTGTAATAAAAACTTCTGCTACTTCAAAAAACGGCCTGAAAGAGGTGATTTCTGCCGTAATTTCAGCAAAAAGTAATACAAAAGTGCAGAAAGCTCCGTACAGCCAGTATGAAATTGATGTTACTGACCGAAAGGCAGTAGAAGAAGCCGACAGAATGCGCTTTGAGTTTGTAAAGGGCGTAGTTTCTGCTGTAGAAACAAAAAATGTACCGACAAATGCAGTACAAAAAGCCGATTTTTCAGACAAACTTGATAAAGTTCTGACACATCCGGTTCTCGGACTGGTTATTTTTGCTGCCGTTATGTGGCTGGTTTTCTTTATTTCGCAGTCAACGCTTGGAACATGGCTTTCTGAACTGCTTGCCGGCTGGATTGAAGCATTCCAGGGATTCGTTGCAGGCAAACTTGAAGATGCAAATCCAATCCTTACGGCAATCCTTGCTGACGGTATTATCGGTGGTGTTGGAGCCGTTGTAGGATTCCTGCCTCTTGTTATGATCATGTACTTCCTGATTGCTCTTCTTGAAGACTGCGGATACATGGCCCGTGCAACAGTTGTTCTGGACCCGATTTTCAAACGTGTAGGGCTTTCCGGAAAATCAATTATTCCTATGGTAATCGGAACAGGATGTGGTGTTCCTGCCATTATGGCCTGCCGCACAATCAAAAATGAACGTGAACGCCGTACTACGGCTATGCTGTGTACATTCATGCCTTGCGGTGCAAAGCTTCCTGTAATCGCTCTTTTCGCAGGTGCATTCTTTCCTGAAAGCACCTGGGTTGGACCTGTTATGTACTTTGTGGGAATCGGCCTTATCCTCCTTGGCGCATTCCTTATCAAAGCCATCAACGGTGCAAAGTTCAGAAAGAATTTCTTTATCATCGAACTTCCAGAATACAAAAGACCGGGCCTGAAGTTTGCATGTAAGTCAATGCTTGAACGCGGTAAGGCTTATATCGTAAAAGCCGGAACGATTATTCTGCTGTGTAATACTATCGTTCAGATTATGGCTACCTTCACTCCAACATTCCAGGAAGCTGCAGAAGACGGAGCAGACTCAATTCTCGCATTGATTGCTTCGCCATTTGCAGTTCTCCTGGTTCCTGTTGTGGGTGTTGCCTGCTGGCAGCTTGCCGCCGCCGCAATTACAGGTTTTATTGCAAAAGAAAACGTAGTCGGTACACTGGCTACAGTATTTGCAATCACAAACTTCATTGATACAGAAGAACTTGAAATGATGGAAGGAGCGGGCAGTGAAGTTGCCATGATTATGGGAATTACAAAAGTTGCTGCTCTTGCATACCTGATGTTCAATCTTTACACACCACCTTGCTTCGCAGCTCTTGGTGCAATGAGATCTGAAATGAAGTCAAAGAAGTGGTTCTGGGGCGGGGTAGCATACATGCTCAGCACAGGCTTTATCGTAGGATTCCTGGTGTTCCAGTTCGGAACTCTGTTCACTACAGGAAGCTTTGGCCCCGGCTTTTTTGGCGGCCTGATTTTTACGCTTGCATTTGCCGCAGTTTGTGTATGGTTGTGCATTAGTGCTAAAATGAAAATCAAGAAAGAATATTCAAAATAAAATAACAACAGATGGAGGTGCTTATGGCAACAGGAATAGTTCTTGCAGTAATTGTGACTGCAGTAACAATCGCAATAATTACAATTGTAAAAAATAAGGCCAGGGGAAAATGTACAGGATGCCCGTATTGCGGAAACTGTCATAAGCAGTCCTGCTGAAAAATAACAAGCCGGTTCTTGAGGCCGGCTATTTTTAGAGTCTATAAGTTAGTTAAAACTAACACAAATAATAGAAAGGATAAAAAAATGAAAGTATCAAAAATTATTGCTGTAGCCGCTACAGCATCTATGATTATGGGTTCTGCCTTTGCAGAAGAATTTGCATTTGAAAACGAAGTTTCGTCTGATATCGTTTCAGTAGAAAAAAACGGTGATGAAACAGAAAATGCTTTTGCAGGAATAACAGAAAAGGTTTCTGCAGAATATAAATCAGAAAAGGTAGACTTTAAGCTGGAAGTTGAGTTCGATCTGGCTGAAACAGATGATGAAAGAAAGGATCTTTTCCTTGGAAAAGAAGGCGCTGGAGTTTCCCTTGACGGTTACCTTGAATTCCGCCCGGTAGAAATGGTAACTCTTGGTTTCCACGATTACATTTTTGTTGACGGCGGAAACCTTCCAATCTTTGACGAAGATATTCCTGGTGCTGATATCGGTTCAAATGGATTTACAGTGTGTCTCCGTCCTATTGAAGGGCTCAGACTTACATCTTCTGTTCCAATGCCTGCCGTATTCGGAGACAAACTGCCTCTGAACTTTGGAGTAGCTTATGCTTACGGTGATATGTTCACTGCAGCTGCCGGCGTTCAGAACTGTCTGAACGATGAGATCCGTTCTATGGGTGTTTTCGGAACATTTAACTTAGGTTCAGTTGTAGACGGATTTGATATGAATCTTGGACTGGGCTTTTCAATGTATGAAAATCTTGATGCAGCAATGGAATCTCTTTCAGGCGACCTCCCGATTGCGGCCAAAAAACTTCTTACAGCTGTAGTTGAATGGAATAACGATGCTTTTGAAATTGCTGCAGAATATGCAGGTGACTTTGGAGCAGAAAAAGACGATGCAGAATATGACCAGTATGCAGCTCTTTCTGTAGGAGTTGGAATCAATGATATGATTTCTGTTTCTCTTGCAGGTTCAGTAAGAGCAGATACCTCAGACGCTGCTGCAGATCCTTTATTCGGAATTAATCCTGCAGTTGATTTTACATTCGGTAACAACACAGTATCAGTTGGACTTGATATGGCTTTCTCTAAGGAAACAACGGGCATCTGTTTCCCTGTAAAATGGACATACTCATTCTAAAGTGTTGTCAGAAATTATGTACGAAACTCCTGATGGGCGGGAGTGGCGGGATAATGTGACTATGGTACCAATTAACCACTTTGTGGTTCTTTGACATAAATCCAATTCCAACCATGTTTGGCGGCCGGAAACGACCGCCTTTTTGTTTTCCATGGACGTTTTATTTCCTATCGGTTTGGTGGTATAATTGCAGTATGTTAGTTTCTACCCGCGGCCGTTATGCCTTAAGAATTGTACTGGAGCTCAGTTCCAGAAAAACAGATGAAAGAGTTTCCCTTGCCGAGCTTTCAGAAAAGCAGGAGGTCTCGCTCAAATACGCAGAGGCCATTGTTTCACTTCTCGTAAAGGAAGGCATTCTGAACGGGCAGCGCGGAAAATCCGGGGGATACAAACTTGGAAAACCGGCCGGGGAAATCAAAGTAGGGGAGATTCTTAAACTCACAGAAGATTCCCTTGCACCGGTTTCATGCCTGGACTGCAACCCGAACCAGTGTCCTAAGGCCGGTTCATGCAAAACTCTCCCGATGTGGGAAGAACTGAATTCCATGATCAGCGGATACCTTTACAAGGTGAGCATAAAAGACCTTCTGGAAGGGAAAGTCCGTTATTAAATAAGATTTGCAAAAAGCGGCATCATGAGAACTGTAATGATACCGGTTACGGCAACTGAAAGGCCGCTCATAGCTCCTTCCGTATCACCAATCTGCAGGGCTTTTGAAGTTCCAAGGGCATGGCTTGAAGTTCCTATGGCAACCCCAACGGCTACAGGTTCCTTTATTCTGAAGATGCGGCAGATTCCTTCAGCAAAAAGATTCCCCACATTGCCGGCAAGAATTACCATCATTGCCGTAATAGGAACGTGTCCCTCATACTGGCGGGTAAGGGCAAAACTGATTGGCGTTGTGATTGACTTTGGAAGCAGTGAGACATATTCCGTGTGGCCGATTCTGAAAACAAGGCACAATGCGTAAACGCTTAACAGGTTCACAAGAACGCCTGTAATGATTCCTGCAAGAATTGCAAAAGCGTTCTCCTTCAGTTTTTCAAACTGTTCGTAAAGAGGAACCGCAAGACAGACTGTAACCGGCGTAAGGAACCAGCTGATTACATTTGCGCTCTTTTCATATTCCGGGAAAGGAATTTTTGTAACGCAGAGAAAAACAATACAGAGAGTTACGGAAACAAGCAGGGGACTGAACAGAAAGAATCTGGTCTTTTTGAAAAGCCAGTCGCCGGCTAAGAAAAAAGCCAGAGTGATGAAGGCGCCCCAGAATGTGGAAGAAGAAATGAATTCGTTAAGCATTCTGTTCCTCCTTTGAGTTTTCTGATTTCCGGTTTCTGATGTTCATGATAATCTGGACAACCCAGCCTGTAGAAACCATAACCAGAATTGTTGTTCCAATTCCTATTACCATGAACTGAACGCCGTACTGCTTCATAAGAGGCATGGCATTGATGAAGCCTACGCAGGGCGGAACAAAGAATACGGGCATGATTCCCAGAAGAAAAGAAGAAACGTCTTTTATCTGTTCAACTTTCACGATCCTGAATTCCAGAAGCAGGAACATGATTGCAAGCCCGTAAATGCTTGCCGGAATCGGAAGCGGAACCAGGAAGTGAACCAGTTCCCCAACAAACGAAACGATCAGAATAATAAAAAGCTGCTTGATATATTTCATGGCTTAAAGTTCTTTGCATTCAGACGGACGGCCGTCTACCAGTTCCTGGTTTCCTTCGGCTACATATTTACCAAGCTGGCCCAGTGAAATGTTCGGGTTCTGGATAACTCCAGGGCCGGCAATACATCCGCCTTCGCAGGCCATTACTTCAACCAGGTTTGCGCAGTTGACAGGCTGTGCCATTTTGCCGGAATTGATTTTTCCGTACATCATAAGCTGGGCCATACCTTTTTTGTTCAGCCCGTTGATGACTGTAGGATTCAGGATTTCAGGATTCTTAAGGCGTGCCTTAACACTGGCTGCAACACCACCGCTCTGGGCAAAGTTTCTTCCGCTGGCAGTAGGTACGTATTTTTTGTTCAGGATTTCCGGATCAGTTACTTCTACGCTCAGAGGATCAATTTCCTTTGCAATGAACAGTGCCTTGATTTCTTCAACGCTGAGAACGTAATCAACCATAGGGTCGTCCATACCTTCGCGGCGTTTTGCAATACATGGCCCGATGAATACAGTAATACATTCAGGATCCTGTTTTTTTGCAATCTCAGCGGTGTAGTGCATAGGGCTCTTTGTTTCTGAAATACACGGAACAAGGTCAGGTACGTGTTTCCTTACGGCACGAACGTATGCAGAACAGCAGGATGTTGTCATGAGCTTATCACCGCGGGCCATGCGTTCTTCGAATTCTTTTGCTTCCTTGTCGGCACAGATGTCGGCGCCGATGGCAACTTCAAGAACTCCGGTAAAGCCTGAGTTCTTGAGAGCCTGTTCAAGATTTGCAACAGGAGCCTTGAACTGGCTTGCAATGGCCGGCGCATAAAGTGCTGTAACTTTTCTTCCGTTCATGATGTGTTTCAGAACATCAACAATCTGGCTCTTGTCCATCATGGCGCCGAACGGGCAGCTTCGCATACAGTTTCCGCAGAAAATACACTTGTGGAAGTCTATAACTTCGCGGCCGGTTTCGTCTTTTGCGATTGCTCCTACAGGGCAGGCTTGTTCGCAAGGAACCGGAATCTTGATGATTGCGTGGTACGGACAGTTCTGCATACAAAGCCCGCAGTTGGAACACATGTTTTCGTCAATCTTTGCGTGATGATTCTGAACTGTGATGGCCTTCTTAGGACAGTTCATTGTACATGGACGGGCCAGACAGCCCTGGCAGGCGTTTGTTACCATGTACTTTGTGTGAACACAGGCGTGGCATGCTTCGTGAAGAACTGTAAGCATTGGCCATGTCGGTTTTTCGCGCCACAAAGCTTCCTGTGCAAAATCGGCAAGGGCTGCTTCTTCATCAAGGCCTTCAACAGAACAACCAAGACGGGCAATAACACGCTGGCGCAGAATTTCGCGGTCGTGGTAAATGCAGCATGTAAAAGGTTCCCTGTCTTTTGGAGCCATCTGCTTTGGAATGTAATGAACACCTTTTACGAGGTTCTGTTCCAGCTGCAGTTTAATGATGCGTACAAGTATTTCTGTTTTGATTGAGTTTGTATTGTTGTTGATATTGAGCATGGGCTTTACAGTTCTCCGAAGAATTGATGAGTCGATTATAGATGATTTTAAAGAAGATTAGAATTACCTGGAGAAATATTAGGGAAGACGTATTATGCTTTCTGCGTAAGTTTCCGCTTCTTCCTTGCTGTGTGTAACGAAAAGAAGAGTTCGCGGATTTTCCGAAAGAAGGCTTTTTATGGTGTTCCAGAGTTCTGCCTTTGATTCAGCATCAAGGGAGCTGGTGCCTTCGTCCATAAGGATTACAGGCGCATCATAAGCAAAGGCTCTTGCGGCCTGAACTTTCTGTTTTTCTCCGCCGCTTAAAGTTCCCGCCTTACAGAACGCTTTTTCTTCAAGACCAACTTTCTGCAGAAAACTGTAAGCTCTGGAAAGGGCTTCTTTTTTTGGATAAGCGGCATAAAGAGGAAGGGCAATGTTCTTCAAGACTGAAAGTTCCGGAACGAGTCTTTCGTCCTGGAAGATGAAGGAAGTTTCCGGGCAGCAGATCTCACCCGTGTATTCAGAAGACGGAATGATTCCGGAAAGTATTTTCAGAAGTGTGGTTTTCCCGGTTCCTGTTGGAGCTGTAAGGGCTGTAATTTTCCCGCCGTCTATTTTCAGCGTAAGGTCTGAAAAGATTTCTTTTTCACCGTAAGAAAAACTTAAGTTCTTTACGTTGATTGCGTCAGTGGCTTGAGCAGGCCGCGAAGCGGCAACCGAAGGTTTGAAGGCGAGAGCCGGAACTGCGAAAGGCACGGCCCGAGCCTGCCGGAGGCGGGCGAGGGAGACGCCCAGATATCCGAATCCTTTGAATAGAACGAATTCTGAAATAAGGCCAAGTCCTGTAAGCAGAAGAATAAGAGCATAAACTGACTGGCTGTTCATGATTATGCGGTTGTCCTGGATCATAGTGCCCAAAGCGTTCCGCGGAAGTGAAAGCAGTTCACCGGCCGCAACAACTTTCCAGGTTAATGAATAAACCGTATGAAGGCTTCCGCCAGCGTAAGGGCGTACGCAGGGAAGATAGATTCCGGAAAGTTTCGTGCGGAACGGAAGGTGGAAAACCTGTGCCATTTCAAGAAGGCGTTTGTCTGTGTTGCGGACTGCATCGGAAACTCCGTCGGTTAGAACGGGAAGTGTCATAAGGATTGCGCTTACGGATGGAATCAGGCTGGAAGGAAACCAGAAGAGCAGAATCATTATGAATGCAACTACAGGAGTTGAGCGGATCAGGGCCAGCGGGAATTTTATGAAGGAACGGAAGTTTCCTGAAAGGCCTGAAAAAGTTCCGAGAATGAGTCCGAGCACAAAGGTAACTGAAAAGGAAACAAGAACTCTTCCAAAGGTAAAGGCTGCGTAAACGCGGAACTTTTTTTCGGTAAGGTATTCAAAGACTTTTACGAGAACCTGAGAAAGAGGTGGAAGTACAAGGACCTGGTTCACAAGGCGGGCGGTAATTTCCCAGACCAGTGCAAGAGTGAGAACCGAAAGAAAATAAAAAAAGCGCTTCCTGTTTTTCATTGGGGTTATCTGTAAAAGTCGTCGGCCGGAAGTTTACCGCCAATTGATTCGGGATTCTGCTTCAAAAAGATTTCGAAAAGTCGTTCCATGTTCGGGCGGGCTTTTTCGGCCGGAACAAAAACGTATCTTCCGTTTGGAATGGAAGCGGCTGAGACTTGGGCATTGAGGCCCAGAGTGTGGCGTTCAACCAGAAGGCCGGCATCGGCCGGATTTTTGTTTGTCCATTCAACCGCGTTTCTGTATTTTTTCAGGTAGGCTCTGATTTCAGTTTTTTTCTGGCTGTAGGTATTTTTACTGCAGACCAGAACTGTCATCGGGAAATTCTGGTTTCTGAATTCAGGCTCTTCCGAAGGATCAAAAACTTTGCGTACTCCGCGATCTTTGCCTTTCATGAGTGCAACAGTTGCGAAAGGTTCAGGAACCAGAATGTACTGTGATTTTCCGGAAAGCAGGCTGGGAGCAAGTTCAGGATTCGGAATGGAAAAATCCAGCTCCACCAATTCTGCTTCCGCTGCAAGATTTGTTTCCAGTACGTGGCGGAAAATGTATTCCGGAGTTGCACCGCGTCCTGCACAGTGAACGGTTTTTCCTTTTAGGCTTGAAAGATCTCTGTAATCCGGGTCGGTTGTGAGAAGCGAAAGGTTTCCTTCTCCGATTACTGCAAGGGCTACAATGTTTCCGTTTGTTTTCTGGTAAAGTCTGGCCGCTGCGTTTGGCGGAAGAATTCCGATGTCTATTTCGCCTTTGAGAAGTTTTGGAACTTCAAGATCGGCTCCCGCAAAAATCTGAAAGTTCAGCTCCGCGTTTTCTGCAGTTTCTGATTTCTCAATAAGGTAAGCGGCAGGAATGGCGGAGGGCCCATTCAAAAGTCCTATGTTCAGAACCTGCTTTGGAGAAGGTTTTTTTGCTGAAGCTGTGAATAAGAACAGAAAAGAAATAAGGAAGGCGGAAACGATATTTTTCATAAGGGAAGTTTAAAACTAAAAGAGTGGTTGTTCAAGAAGAGGGATGTAGAATTACACCGGAAGCTTCTTAATGTCTTCCAGCATCTGAGGTTTACCCCAAAGGTAACCCTGGATGAAGTCGCAGCCCGTTTCCTTAAGGAGGTTGAGCTGGCCGTCTTCTTCTACGCCTTCTGAAATAACTTCGCAGCCCAGCATGTGGCCGATTCCCACAACAGACTTAACGAAGTCCAGGCTCTTCTTGTTTGTTTCAATTTCATCAACAAGGCTTTTGTCTACCTTAAGGAGATCAATTTCAAGCTGGGTCAAAAAGTGCAGGGAAGAATAGCCGGTACCAAAGTCGTCCAGTGCAATCATAACTCCCGCTTCATGAAGCTTTTCGATGTTTGCAATTGTGCGTTCAATTGACTGAACAATACAGTACTCTGTGATTTCTATTTCAAGGCTCTTTGCCGGGAAATCATTTTTCTTCAGAAGTTCAATGACCCGTTCTGCAAAATCCAGTTTGCAGATGTTCTTTGCTGAAACGTTTACCGAGACAACAGTTTCGGGTTTTTCACGAACGAAGTCTCTGAGTTCCTTCATTACACGGTTCAGAACATAATTGTCCAGCTCAATGATCAGGTCTGACCTTTCACATACAGGAATAAAGTCTGCAGGCGAAATGAATTTTCCTTCCGGCGTTTTCATACGGATAAGGGATTCGAGCCCGCGGAGTTTCTTTCCATGTATCTTGAACTGAGGCTGATACATCATATAGAAGTAATCGTTATCAATTCCTTTGCGGATAAGCTTTTCAAGTTCAATGTCGTCTGAGACTTTCTGTCTCATCGATTCATCAAAGAATACAAAGTGGTCTTTGTTTTTTTCTTTTGCATAGGACTTAGCTATGTCTGCACAGGCCAGAAGTTTTTCAGCTGTTGTTTCATGGCTCGGGAAGTGGACTATACCTGCGTAAATGTTCAGGAATACTTCTATGAGGTTTCCGTCTTTCTGGATGGTAAGCTTTCTGTTTACCCAGTTTTCTATGCGGGCGCGGATTGCATTCGTTGTTTCCGGAGAAGAATCTTCAACAAGGAAAACCCAGTCGTCTTCAGACATGCGGGCAACCTTACTTGTTTTCAAAAGTTCATTCATCAGCATGGTACTGATTTCCTGCTCAAGCTTGTCTGCAAAGCTCTGGCCGTAATTAACTTTTGTGATGTGGAAATTTTCCAGGTCGATTTTTACCAGATAGAATTTCTTCTTTTCGTCGATTTTGTCCTGAACCAGCTGCATCATTCCGTGCCTGTTCAGAAGGCCGGTAAGTTCATCTGTGTAAATTTCCCTCTGTCTTCGATGCATAAGGAAGCCCATTGGAATAATGGCTATGATAAAGACCAGAGTATTTGCAATGCCCGGAATAACATTTCTTGAATGACTTATCAGAAGTATGGATACCAGCTCGCCCAGGGTCATTGAAAGAAACAGGATGGAAATTACAAGTCCTGGTCCCGGACTTCTTCTTACAATTAACAGGCAGATTGCAAACTGGGCTGCAAGGATGGCGCCGTTGTAGACGCTTATTCTGTTTGCGTCAAGTCTCAGGCGCAGAACCAAAAGGAGGAAAATGAGTATTACATATGCAATGAGAAAGAAAATGGTTTTCTTTCTGCGGCTTGTTTCTGTTCTAGGCATCCTTTATCCTTTGATATTTCTTGAATTTTATTATAAGAATGGAGAAATTTCAATTATAAAATTGCATAAAATTAGAGAAATTAGAGGTTTATGCTATAATTGTACAAGGAAGAGGTGCAATGTATAATCTAAATAATTATGGAAGAAATTAAATATTCACTTCAGGAAATGCCGAAAGCCGGAGACACTGTTCTTGTTGGCATGAGCGGCGGCGTAGATTCAACACTTACTGCTCTTCTTTTAAAGGAAAAAGGCTGCCGTGTTATCGGTGTGACTATGAGCCTTTGGGACGGTTCGGTTGTTGAAATCAAAAACGATACAAACCGTACAAAAATCAGGGAAGCCTGTTTTGGTCCTGGTGAAGTAAAGAATATTGCCGAATGTAAAAAATTCTGCGAAGAGCAGGGCCTTGAATACCACGTTATTGACTGCAAAGATGCATATAAACGGATGGTTCTTGAATATTATAAGGAAGAATACCGCAGCGGCCGCACACCGAATCCGTGCGTAATGTGTAACAAAAACGTTAAGTTCGGTGCCATGCTTGAAGGTGCCGCAAAGCTTGGAATTGAATTCGATTACTTCTGTACAGGGCACTATGCTTCTGTTGTCCGCCCGGAAAACGGAGTCTTCGGTTCTGAAGAACGGCCTTACATGATTGCCGGTGCAACTGACGTAACAAAAGACCAGACATATTTCCTTTACAGACTTCCTTCCGAACTGCTGGCAAAGGTGCGTTTCCCACTGGCCTGCATGCAGAAATCGGAAGTTTTTGAACTGGCCCGCAAGGCAAACCTGCAGGCAGCAAACCGTGCCGAAAGCATGGACTTTGTTGGGGAAGAATACCGCGAATCGCTCTTCAAGGACCGCGAAAGCATTCCGGGAGACATCATCGATCTGGACGGAAAAGTTCTGGGCCGCCACCGCGGAATTGAATACTACACAATCGGGCAGCGTAAGGGACTTGGGGTTGCACTGAACTATCCGGTTTATGTTCATTCTATTGACCCTGTGAACAATCTGGTTGTGCTTGCAAAAAACGAGGAACTGAATTCCAACGGGCTTATTGCTGATGATTTTGTATGGCCTGCCGGAATTGAGCCTTCAGGAGAACTGGAAACCTTTGTAAAAGTGAGACTGGCAAGCCGCCCTGTAATGGCAAAGATTACTCCTTATGAAGTTCCGGAAGATGACAAAACTCCGTATAAAGGAAAGCCGTGGAAAATCATGTTCTCTGAGCCTCAGCGTGCCGTGGCTCCGGGTCAGAGTGCCGTTCTTTATCAGAATGGAGTAATTATTGGCGGCGGATTAATTGCGGGTGTAATCAGATGACAGCGATTCAGACAGAAATTCTCAAAGCCCTTGAAGCTATGGGCGAAAGATCAAAATTCACGGATGCAGTTCTTGCAAAGAAGCTTCGCGAGGTTTCAAAAATAGACGGGAAGAAAAAGGCCGTGATTGCGCTGGCCGACCTGATGGCCGCTCTTGAAGAGCTGGAAGGTCAGGGAAAAATCTATTCAGTTACAGTGACCAGTGCCAACGACCTTTTAATAGAACGTTCTGAAAGTGCAAAGGAAATCCCGCTTGAAAACAAGCAGCGCCGGCAGCGGCACGAAAAAAGCCAGTCACTTTTTACCAATGCAGATCTGAAAGCCCAGAAGGGCGGAAAGAGCGGAAAGGACGAAAAGAAACGTACCGAACGCCGCCGGCTCAGAGAAAATGACAGTGACTTCTTTGTCCGTTAGGATTTTATTAACGAATCAAAAAAATCTGATATAAATTTTTCTGAATCAATGTAGAATGGCAGTAAAGAGGATTTGAAAATTGGATTCAACTAATTACGCATTCGGAGATCCTGACAAGGCTCCTGTAGTTTCAAAATGGACAGTAGAAGAAAACTTTGACTCTACTCCTTCATCTGCAGTATGGAACCTGGGGAACTGGACCAACGGTTCCATGTTTTACTGTTACTGGGCACCTGATCACATCAGCTATAAAGACGGAATTATGACAATCAGAATGGATGATGTTCAGTCTGAAAAGGCAAAGCAGGACGGTAGCAGCATTCCTTACACCAGCGGTGAATTCCGTTCAAACGAGACCTTCGGATACGGCTATTACGAAGTAAGAATGAAACCATGCAGCTACAGCGGTTCAAATTCTTCTTTCTTCCTTTATATAAAAGATGATGCTAAAGGAATTGAATGGAACGAAGTAGACATTGAATTCCTTGGAAAAGATACAACTCAGGTTCAGTTCAATTACTTTATAGACAATAAGGCTGAAGGCCACGAATTCCTTTATGATCTTGGTTTTGATGCATCAAAAGAATTCCACGTTTATGGAATTGAATATGCGGAAGACCACTTAAGCTGGTTTGTAGACGGAAAGCTTGCTTACAGAGTAGATATCGAAAATACAAAAGAAAAGAAGCTTTGCGTCCACCCTATGCAGATTATGGTAAACTTCTGGCCTGGAACAGGGGTAGACCACTGGCTCGGGCCTTTCAAATACACTGAACCGCTCTACGACCAGTACGATTACATCAGATTCGCAGCAAAGTAACTTCCCAGCGGATATTTATAAATAAACAAGATTTTATTTGTGTTTTCTGATAACTTCGGGTTATAATAAAGAAATGTCTAAAATCTCTAATATTGCAGGTTTTAAATAGGAGTATTTATGGGTAGCCCGAACGAAAAAAAATCAAGATTATCGCCAATTGTTTACATTACGTTGTTTCTTGTATATGTAAGCCCTATTCTTGTATTCCAGTTTATGGCAATACTGGCAGGTTTATGTACTTACCGTGAATATAACAGCGTTTCAAAATCTCCTGTAAGTCTTTTATTTTTCGTAGTCATGTGTGTTGCGGCATGTGTTTCCTGCCTGACAATCAGAAAACTGATTAATTCATATTACGAAGGAAAAGTTGACCAGCATACTGTTGGTACAAAGTTAAACAAGCTCTGCAAGCTTAATATTGTCGGACCAATTTCTGCCGGTGTAATTCAGGGTGTAATTACTTGTAGGACTGTTGCATCCGGAAAAGCTGAATTCTCTGCTTTCCAGGGTGAATCACCTTACCTTGCAATCATGTTCTTTTCGCTGGCAGTTGTATTCAATTTTGCACTTCTGTTCTATGTAATCAATATCCGCCTTTTTGAAACAAAGATTAATGACATTCCTTTCAAGAACGATGAAATTTCAATGTCAGTTACAGAACGCAACTTCCTTACAGTTCTTTTTGCTCTTCTTGGTGTTCTTGGATATCTGATTACAATTACAATGGTTCCTCAGAATCTTGAACAGGGTGTAGCAAGTCTTTCAAAGAAGATTGTTCCATATTCAGCCTATTCAATGATTTATTTTGCTGTAATTGAATACTGTCTGATTGCTGACGTAAAGCATTGTGTTACTTCAATCGGAAAGATTGCATCTGCACTTGTTGTTAAGAATTATTCGATTCCTGATGAAAAAGCAAATAACCGCAGTGAACTTGGTGTTATCATTCAGGACATGAATACAATGAAAGCTACTACAGCTTCACTGCTTACTGAAATTGATCTTTCTACAAAAGCCACTTCCGACCAGTCTGATGACCTTGTTGATAACATGGGTGCAACCAAGAACAATGTGGACAGCATCACAAATGCCATCGTTAAGATTAAAGGCAGAATGGAAGACCAGGCAAATGGGGTTGAAGAATCCAATGCAACAACAGAAAGAATCATGGCAAGCATCAGTGAGCTCAACAATGCAATTGCAGAACAGGCTAGTGGTGTAACACAGTCGTCTGCTGCTGTTGAAGAAATGGTTGCCAACATCCGCTCCGTTACAGACATTCTTGAAAAGAACAGTGCAGCGGTAAACAGCCTTGCAGAAGCTGCAGAACAGGGAAAGAAACAGGTTTCTGCGGCAGTTGCTACAGCCGAAGAAGTTCACAAAGAATCTCAGGGTATTCTGGAAGCCGCAAATGTCATTCAGAGTATTTCCAGCCGCACAAACCTTCTTGCTATGAATGCTGCCATTGAATCTGCTCACGCCGGTGAAAGTGGAAAGGGCTTCGGTGTTGTTGCTGATGAAATCCGTAAGCTTGCCGAACAGTCTGGAAACCAGAGTAAATCTATTGGAGACAACCTTGCAAACCTTTCTGCTTCTGTAAGCCGTATCAGTAGTGATATCCGCCAGGTTCAGGAAGCATTCGACAATATTTATAATCTTTCGCAGACTGTTAAACAGCAGGAAGATGTTATTTCAAATGCAATGGAAGAACAGTCTTCTGGTAACCAGCAGGTTCTTGAAGCCATGCGTTCAATCAACGATTCCACAGTAATCGTTCAGTCCGGTTCTACAGAAATGATGAACGGTGGAAGCCGCATTGTAAAAGAAATGGCAAACCTTAAGAAGATTACTGAAGAAATCAACAGCAACATGGTTCAGATTGAAGATTACTCAACACAGATTTCTGAAGCAATTACTCTTACAACTGAATCTACACACGGAACAAAAGAAAGCCTTGAAAAGGTAATCGAAGGAATTTCAGAATTCAAACTGAAATAAATATACGGGCAAAAATTAAAAGGGGTGTCCATTGGCATTGAGCTTTTCGAAATGCCAATGGACACCCTCTTTTTTATTTAACGGAATTGTCATCGTTCAGAAGAACAACATTCGGCTGCCAGGAATCAGCCTCTGATTCTTCAATCTGAGTATAAGTAACGATGATTACTTTGTCTCCCGGGCAGGCTTTTCGGGCGGCTGCTCCGTTCAGACAGATTTCGCCTTTTTTGCCCGGGATTATATAGGTGGAAAAACGTTCCCCGTTGTTTACGTTCAGGATATCAACTTTTTCCCAGGTGTGCATGCCTGCTTTTTTGCAGAGTTCTGTATCAATGCTTATAGAGCCTTCGTAGTTCAGGTTTGCGTCTGTAACTGTGGCCCTGTGTAATTTTGCTTTTAAAACTGTGATTTCCATTTTTATTCCTTATTCAATTCAAGTGCTTTTTTGATTCCAAGAAGAACCAGTTCAGGGCAAAGTTCGTCAAAAATCTGAGTGTCTTCAAAGATTCTTGAAAAACCTCCTGTTCCGATTATGTAGGGTTTTCTTCCCGCAAAAACTGTTTTTTCGTACTGGCTAATAAGTTCCTTAATGCCGCCAAGGTTTCCGTAATAGAGTCCCGACTGAATTGCTTCCACAGTATTTGTTCCAAGTGAATGTTCAGGCTTTGCAATCTCTACAACTGGAAGTTTTGCTGTTCCGTTTGCAAGGGCATCCACGCTGATTCTCAAGCCCGGAAGAATAGCGCCGCCAAGGTATTCTTTTTCGGAGCTTACAACATCTACAGTGGTGGCAGTTCCCATATCAATGATGATAAGGTCTGTTTCCGGGTGAAGGGAAGTTGCTCCTACAGCACCGGCAATACGGTCGGCCCCGATTTCCTTTGGATTTGCGTATTTCAGTTTAAGGCCTGTTTTGATTCCCGCCTGGATGAAAAGGGCACTTTTGTTAAAGTATTTTGTGAAGGCACTGGAAAGTGAATAGTTGATTGAAGGCACAACGCTGCACACTCCAATGCGTTCAATGTCTTCCCAGTTAAAGCCGTTTTCGCGGATTACAGAACGGAAGAAAACTCCAAGTTCGTCAGAAGAACATCCGGCACTTGTAGTC